>CAZLED010000001.1:0-23855 GCA_964558485.1 uncultured Ruminococcus sp.
TACATGGGCACCGACTGGAAGCGGTATTTTGTAGGTGTGTCCAACGAATGGAGCCTTGCCATGGAAGGGGCAGAAAGCTACACGCCGCCGGACGGCATGGTGGCAACGGACATGGCACTACGGGTTCTGGCACGGAAACATGACTTTGTGCTGCTGCCCTTTTCCTCGGTAGCCCACGGATTTTTCGCCAAGCTGGAGCGCTGCGGTGCTGTGTACGAAAACGGCACATGGTCCCACGTGGAGGAATTCACGGGCAATCGAGGCTGGCTGACAGCAAAGAATGGCGAAGCCTATGGGCAGCTTCTGGCAAAGTCCCGGGAGACCGGCCTGTCCGTACACACCCTGAGTCTGCGGTATCTCCTGGAGCAGCCGGGTGTTGTCCCCGTGATGAGCGTGAGCCGGGTGGGGCAATTGGATAGCTTAGGCTGTTAGCGAGCGTGCCCCACCCCTGAGAATTTTTACATAGGTAAAAATTCTCCAACGAAAGTTGCAGATTTGGGGAGGGGCAGTTGGACAGCTTAGACTGTTAGTGCGCTTGCCCCACCCCTGAGAATTTTTACATAGGTAAAAATTCTCCAACGAAAGTTGTAGATTTGGAGAGGGGCAACTGGATAGCTTAGGCTGTTAGTGCGCTTCAAATAACTGTAGGGAAGGGTCTTGACCCTTCCGCATATCGGATTACCATAGAAAGGATCGATTTATGCTGTATACCTGTTCTCGTGAGGAGAAGTTTACCTTTGCGGTATTGCCGCCGCTGTATTTGCCGTTTTACAACCAATGGGGTGCCAATGCATACCACACCTATTCGGCCTTTGACTATGATCCCTTTACGCTTCGGGCTTCCAGCACGTCTGGGTCGCCGGTGGTGCTGACGGGGAATCAGTTCTTTGGCTTTGGAAACGATGTGGGTGGTCGCTTTGCCTACGATGGCTGCGGCAAGCTGACCGTCACCTGTCCGGCCGGGCAAGTGCTGTTTGTGGAAGAAGGCTGTGACCCCTATGGTGTGTG
The DNA here is from genome assembly GCA_964558485.1 of uncultured Ruminococcus sp. Classification (GTDB taxonomy): domain Bacteria; phylum Bacillota; class Clostridia; order Oscillospirales; family CAG-272; genus UMGS1696. The sequence goes on from CAZLED010000001.1 coordinate 1,009, forward strand.
GCAATGCTACAACGAAAAGGTATTGGAAAATGCACCGGCCTACACGCCGGAGGCCTTTTGGGCTGGTCTGGAATACTGCACCTGGGTGGATCAGAAAAATGTAGCAGAGCGTGCCGGCAGTGACAACGTATGGAAGCCCCTGTGCGAACGGTACGTGTACGACTACATGGCACGTGTGGAGAAGCTGGGTCTGCCCAAGGGGAAGCTGACCATCGACGATGGCTGGGATCTGCGGTATCCGGCTGGGGAAAAGATCTGCGGCAACTGGGAGATCGACCGGGAAAAATTTCCCCACATGGAGCAGCTTGTCAAGGACATGACCGCCGCCGGGTTCTATCCGGGTCTGTGGTTCTCGCCATTCACCTTCACGCCCAACTGCACCTTGGCAAAGCACCATCCGGCGCTGATCGGCGAAAACTGGAACCAGAATGCGGAGAATTACACCTCTCAGAGCCTGATGTTCATTCGTCCCGACCCGATCTTAGAGCGGTACTACGACGAGATCTTTGGCTACTACATCGACATGGGCTTTAAAAAGTTCAAGCTGGATATGTCCTACGGCAACAAGCGGGAAATGAAAACGCTGCTGCAGATGATCTACGGCATCATCAAGAAGCACGATCCCACGGTGGAGGTGGAAGCGCACATTCCGGATATTTTTGTGTCCCGGTACTGCGACACGGTGCGGATCAACGATGTTTCCTTTGACGAAAAGGATCTGTGGCGTGCGGTGACCATGGAGCATTACAAGGTCTGCCGTTTCTCGTCCCACGACCGGATCCTGAATCTGGACCACATTGGCACCAACACCCCGGATCCTAAGCCGTCGGATTATATTGCCCACGCCCGTCTGCTGCTGGGTCTGACCCACGGGGAGCCAAAGCGTGGTTTCCCCTGTGCGTCGCTGCTGCCCGACCGGTTCGACGATCCTGCCATTGCGGAAGAATATGTGGCACTGCTGCAGGATTTTGTGGCAAGACAAAAGTAAAGCATAAAAAACGGGACTATCCATTCGGAAAAAATCCGGATGCGATAGTCCCATTTTTACTTTGTCAAAGAGAGCAGGTATTATTCGCCCAGGATCGCCTTGACGTCCTTTTCCATAGCGGAAACCACGGCACTTTCGGCGCTGGCGATGGTGGACGCAATGGATTCGCCGCTGTTGATGGCGGTGGATACGGTGTCGGCGATGCTGCTCCAACGGAAGAGCTCACCCAGGTCCAGGGTGCCGCTGTCCAGTACCAGGTTCAGCATTTCCACGGAGTCGGCGTCCCGTACGTACTTGCTGGACAGGCACACTTCAAAGTAGGCTTCGGTCAGGCCATTCTTGGATTCGGCAGACATGGCTTCCAGTACATAGCCGATGGAAGCGGTGTCGGTGTTGCAGACCGGGATGCAGACGCCGTTGGTGCAGTAGCCGTCGGCGTAGCAGTAGTAGTCGGTCTGTGCTTCGTCGAACTTCGGGTTGGGCAGGATCCCCACGTCTACGTCGCTGTTCCGCATGGTGGCGATGTGCAGCAGTACTTCCGGTGCGAACAGGATGCGGCCTTCCTGGAAGTAGATGATGTTGTCGGAGAGCTGGACATCCATGGTGTTTTCGTTGTTCAGGCTGACGGCTGCGCTGCCGCTGATCTTATCGGAGATGACGGTCATGATATCGATGGCAGAGGATTCACCGGCCTGGAAGAAGGGCATATCCTTGTCGTCCTTGTTCACCAGCTTCTGACCGGCGCCCATGTACAGGCCAAAGCCGAAGTGCTGGGGCTGTGCCATAACACCCCACTGGTCATATTCCCGGGTCATGGTGCCGTCACCGTCGGTATCGTTGGCAGCCAGCTCGGCGTAGGACATCATGGTGTCGATGGTCCATTTGCCTTCCCGTACCACATCGTACAGGCTGCCCAGACCCAGGTCCTCAGCCATAGCCTTATTGAAGTAATAGATCCGCTCGGCTTCGTTGTCCACGATGAAAATGTCTCCCATGGCGTAGTGCTGCTTGCCGCCGATGGTCACAGCCTTGTTCATGTTCTGGCTCCACCAGGGCTGGGACAGGTCGATGTTTTCCACGGTGTTCAGGTCGTAGAGCATGCCTTCCAGGGAAAGGGATACCATGTCGTATACAGAGGTAGCGATGGCGTGGATGCTGGTGTCGCCGGAGGTCACGTAGGTCTTGGCCAGCTCCAGCACGTTGTCGTTGCCGCTTTCGGTATTGGTCAGGGTCAGGTTGTAGGTCTCCTCCATCCAGAGCTGGCGATCGTACACAGCGTCATTGATCTTTTCGCCGTTCTGCTCTTCCACAAGCAGGTCGTTCACGCTCCATGCCGTTTCGGTATAGCGCTTGAGGAAATTGAAGTTGGCGCCGCCAAAGTCCTGCATGGGCAGATCGGCAGCATAACGGGTGCTCTCGGTCTCGGTGACAGTGGTATCGGTATTGGCAGTGGTGTTAGCTGTGTCTGCGGTGGTCTCCGTGGTGTCTCCGGCACAACCGGCAACAGAACCGGTAGCCAGCAGCAGGGCCACAAGCAGGGGCAGGATAGATCTTGTTTTCATAAATAGTTCCTCTTTTCTGATTTACAAAGTACATTCATAGTAACACGGAGTATATTATACAACATTTGAGGTTTGATTGCAAGAGGAACGATTGGACAAAAACACGGAAAATGTCATGCAAATTTGGTTATGTTGCATAAATTAAAGAAGGTGCAGCCATGGGGTCACACCTTCTTTGCGGATGTTATTGATTGAGGTATTACACGAATTTTTCGATGTTGCCATCTACCACAGGCTTTTGTGCCGCCAAAATGGAAGCCACCTGGTTATTGCCGGCGAACAGAGCATCCCGGATCTGGTCACGCAGAGATGTGTTCCAGGCAAAGACAACGGCTAAGTCCATACCACGGTTCGAGCGCATGATCTCCAGCATTTCCACGGAATCCTCGTTCCGCAGTCCCTTGTGCTCCACCACGTTGTCATAATAGACCGGGATCACCGATTCGTAGCTGTCGTGTGCCATGACCTCGGAAATGGTGGCGGTCATATCCAGCTTGGAGTTTGTGGCAGGCACGGTCAGATACATCATCTGGTGTACCATTGTGGTCTGGTAATCCGTTTGTTCCTCGTCATACTTGGGGTAAGGCAAAATGCCGAAGGTGTCCTCCATTTCCCGCAGCAGCTGTGCTGCCTTGATCTCCCCGGTCATGAACAGGGAACGTCTCGTGCTGAATACGTACACGTATCCACCGGCATCGGCGTCAAAGTCGGTCGTGGAGGCGTTGATGGTCATGCCGCTCTTGGTGCTCAGCAGATCCGCCAGCTTGTCGATGGTATTGTAAAAATGTTCGCTTTCGATGGTGTTCTGGATCTTCCCTTTGGCATCGACCTCTGCCCCACGAATGCCGCTGGCGTACACGAACTTTTCGGGGCCGCTGGGGAAGGTGGAAATGCCCCATACACAGGAGCCGTCCTTGTTCCAGGTGAAGCTGCTGTCGTTGTTGAGATTTGCCACGGTGGTACAGTATTCGCTGAGCTTGTCGATGGTCCATGTGCCTTCCCGGACCAGATCATAGGGCTTGTCCAGACCGTGATCCTTCATCATATCCTCGTTGAAGAAGATGCACCACATACCGTCGAAGGCCATGAGCGTGGCAGCACCGGAGGCGAAATACAGCTTGCCGTTCAGGGTCGTGGACTGGATCACGTCCTGGTCCCACCAGGTCTTGTCAAACTGGAAGCCGTCGATGGCGCACAGGTCCATGAGGTAGCCGCCTGTGACCACGGAAATGTCCTGATTGACGGGCAGCATCATCATTTCGTAATCGTCTGAACCGGATGTGACCGCATTTTTCGCTTCATCGGTCAGCATGGTCAATGTACCGCTGGTGTTCACGATGATCTTTTCGTAGATCTTGCAGTTCAGCTCTTCCTCGATCTTCCGGTTCCGATCGTACACGGCATCGTTGAGGATCTCGCCTGTTTGCTCCGTGGCATCCATGTGGATGTACATATCCCAAAGCTGGTCAAAGTTCAGCACACGGTATTCGCCGCCGGCGTAGTCCACATCGGGATATTGCCAGCTATCCTCCGTTTCCGTGGTGGTCGTGGCAGTCGTATCGGCAGCGGTGGTATCGGCAGTGGTTTCGCTTTCGGTCCCTCCGGCACAGGATGTGGAGAGGAGCAAAGCCGCCAGCAGCAGAGCAAACAGTCTCTTCTTCATGATATTTTTCCTTTCCGTATCGATAAAATGGATTCGATACCATTATTATACAGCATCCCGGCAGGAAAACAAGTATGTTTGTGCAAAAAAGGTGCCGGAATTTTTAATTTTTTGGGGTGTTATGCATAAAACCAGTACATATGTAAAACAGGAGACATACCGCAGTGGGTACGCCTCCTATGCTTTGTCACTGATTGAGATATTCTACGAATTTTTCGATGTTGGTTTCCACAACGGATTTTTGGGATGCTAAGATGGAAGCCACCTGGTTGTCGCCTTTGTACAGTGTGTCTCGGAGACTGTTGCGCAGGGCATCGTTCCAGGCAAAGGTGATGGCCAGGTCTACGCCACGGTTTGCACGCAGGATCTCCAGCATTTCCACGGAGTCCTCATTCCGCAGACCCTTGTGCTCCACCACGGTATCGTAGTAGATGGGCAGCACTTCGGTGTAGCTGTCGTGTGCCATGGACTCCATGACCGCCGCCGTCATATCCAGATGGGTGTTGGTGGTGGGAATGGTCTGGTACATGAGCTGGGATACCATGGTGGACATATACTGCTCTTGGTTCTCATCGTACTTGGGGAAGGGCAGGATTCCGAAGGTGTCTTCCATTTCCCGTAGCAGCTGGGCCGCCTTGATCTCACCGGTCATGAACAGCGCACGGCGTACCGTGAACACGTACACGTAGCCACCGGCGGCTGCATCAAAGTCCGAGGTGGATGCATTGAGAGCCATACCGTTCTGGGTGTTCAGGGTCTGTGCCAGCTTGTCTGTCACGCTATAGAAATGTTCGTTTTCCATGGTATAGGCGATGGAGCCGTCGCTTTGCACTTCTGCCCCACGGACGCCGCAGCTGAAGTAGAATTTTTCGGTGCAGTTGAGGTGGGCAGAGATCCCCCAGACGCAAGCGCCGTCCTTGTTCCAGGTGAAGGTCTCATCTCCGTTCAGGTTGAGCACCGCAGCGCTGTATTCGTTCAGTCTGTCCAGGGTCCACTTGCCTTCCCGGACCAGATCATAGGGCTTGTCCAGGCCGTAGTCGGTCATCATATCTTCGTTGAAGAACAGGCACCACATGGAGTCAAAGGCCATCAGGTTGGCAGCGCTGGTGGCAAAATACAGCTTGCCGTTCAGGGTCGTGGACTGCATCACGTCCTGGTCCCACCAGGTCTCGTCCAGATCCAATCCGGCAACGGGCTTTATGTCCATCAGGTAGCCGCCGGTCACAATGGAGATATCCTGGTTCACCGGCAGCTGCATGGTCTCGTAGTCGTCGGAGCCGGACACGATCGTATTTTTGGCATTGCTCAATAGCACAGTCATATCCGTGGTACCGGCGCTTCTTTCCACGATCTTGCAGTTCAGCGCATCCTCGATCTTCCGGTTCCGGTTGTACACCGCATCGTTCAGCGCTTCGCCGGTCAGCTCCGGGGCATCCATGTGGATGTACATATCCCACAGCTCTTCGAAATTCAGGATACGGTAGTCGCTGCCGCCAAAGTCCATGTCCGGGTAGTCCCAGGCCGGTTCGGTCTCTGTCAGGCTTGTATCGGCGGTACCGTCGTTGGTGTCGGTGGTTTCCTTTGTCGTGTCTCCAGCGCAGGAGAACAGCATAGGTGCGGTCAGCATCGCTGCCAATAAAACTGCCAGGATCCGGTTTTTCATACGTGATCGTCCTTCCTATAGATGAAAATGTTGGTTACTGTCTACATTATACAACACTGCCGGGAAAATGACAATATCTTATATGGAGAAATGACTAAGCGTATTTTAAAATGCACAACTGAAAACTGCACAAAAAAACTATGTTTGAAAAACGAAAAAGGAGATACACCAAAGTGGCATATCTCCTGTGGCTTTTGGGGGTGTGGCATAGTGAAGTTGCCTATGTTTTGTTCTGCTTTTGGGAAAGAGGGTCTGCTGTTTTCCGGAAAAGTGGCACAGTCTTTTGCACCGCTTGTCAAAACAGAACGTGGCCGGTAGTGGATAGATGGGTATTTGTGGGGGGGTTGCTGGTGAATTGCACAAAAACCAGGTACAGTCGAAGGTTCCCCCAACATACGATTTACCGGATCACGGCCTTTCTTACGGATAGATATCGATCGATGTCGTCGTTGATATAGGCATATCCGGTGGTATGGAGCACATCGTAAAATTCCCGGATATAGTCGAACACGCCGTACTGTTCAAATAATCGAAATACCTGCTTGCCAGTCAAGGTGCGGTGTACCTTGTAGCTTTCCATACAGAATATGGCAAACTTTGTTTCTTTGCACATGGTCGTCTCCTTTACACATCGGGAAAGCAGATCGTGCCGCTGTCCCATTCCTGTTCCAAAAGCGAGTACAGCATGGGGGTACTGTAATACCACACCTTGGTTTCTTCGTCTTCCAGCAGGGCATAGAGCTGGGATGTATATAAAAGTTTTATGGCTTCCGCATCGGAGACAGACCGGCGGTCTGCGATCATGTCAACAAGGTCGGCACTGACGATGGGCAGGAGCACCTCAAACATATCTTTGGTCATATCAGGTTTCCTCCCGGATTTCTGTGTATGTAGTGTTCACCGCAGTAGCTGCCGCACGGAACAGCCAAGGCAGTTCCCTACAAGAATTTTGGGATAAACAATAGTCGAAGGTTCCCCCAACATACGATTTACCGGATCACGGCGCCACCCAGTACCAGATTCCCGTCGTAGCATACGGCAAACTGTCCCGGTGTGGGGGCCCGTTGGGGTTCGTCAAATTCCAGCAGACAACCGTCTTCCGTGTGCCATAGCCGGGCCGGTGCTTCTCGGTGGGCATACCGCAGCTTGCAGGCCACCACAGCGCCATCCGGCAAAGGAGACACAGTCTGGTGGTGGAAGGGTGAACAGCGTACCGTCCTTGTGAACAGCCCTGCTTCGTCACCCAGCGTAACGGTGTTGGTCTTGGCATCCTTGTGCAGCACGAACATATGCCGACCCAGCGCAATGCCCAGTCCCTTTCGCTGACCGATGGTGTAGCAGGGGTACCCCTTATGCTGCCCCAGCACGTGGCCGTCTTCGTCTACATAATTGCCCGGCGTGGGGGCTTGTCCGGTGAAGTCGGTGAGAAAGCGCACATAGTCCCCATCCGGGATAAAGCATATGTCCTGGCTGTCGCTTTTGTGTGCCGTCACAAATCCATGGGATTCTGCCAGTGCCCGGATCTCCGGCTTCGTATAGTCACCCAAGGGAAACACACAGTGCTGGAGCTGTTCTTCGGTCAGCATGGCAAGGACGTAGCTCTGATCCTTGGTGACATCCGCCGCCTTTTGCACCAGGCAGTGTCCGTTGGCGTCTTTGTAGATCCGGGCATAGTGACCGGTGGCAACGCCGTCATAGCCACGCCGCAGTGCTTCGTCCAGGAGAAAGCCGAACTTGATCTCCCGGTTGCAGAGGACACAGGGGTTTGGCGTCTCGCCGGTCAGGTAGCTTTGGGCAAAATAGCCCATGACCTTTTCCCGGAACTGCTTTTGACAATCCAGCGCCGTATGGGAGATACCCAGCTTGTCGCAGACCTGTGCGGCATCCCGGACGTTATTCTGGTCGGCATCATTCCCCTGCATGGTCAGCGTGACGCCGCCGCAGTGAGGATAGTGTTCTCGTATGAGCAGTGCCGCACCGGAGGAATCCACGCCACCGCTCATGGCGATCCATATTTTTTGCATGGTTATGCTCCTTTCGCCCATCAGGACAGCTCGGTCTCATCCGCTGTCGCCGTATCGTAATTTTCCAAAAAGGAATGGGTCTCCCCGTGCAGCTTGTAGCCCACCAGGGTGTCGATGTTCGCCTTGTGGATGCTGTTGAAAATATTTTTCTCCACGTCCGGGCAGTCCTTTTTCAGCTCCCGGATCAGGTTTTTCGTCTGTCGTCTTTTGGAGGCGTTTTCGTCCACGGCGGCGTTTTCCGTCATGATGCAGGCACAGGCCAGAAACGACAGGGAATTGTACCGGGCCCAGGCGATGATGCTGTCCTCGTGTACCTTGTACAAGGGTCGGATCAGCTCCATGCCTTCGAAATTTGTGGAATGCAGCTTGGGCAGCATGGCCTGGATCTGGGCACCCCACAGCATTCCCATGAGCGTGGTCTCGATCACATCCGAGAAGTGGTGACCCAGGGCGATCTTGTTGCAGCCCAACGATTTTGCAAAGCTGTACAAATGGCCACGGCGCATCCGGGCACAGAGATAACAGGGTGAGCCTTCCTGCCTTGCGGTGACGCGGAAAATATTGGTCTCGAAAAAGTGTACCGGAATGTCCAGGGTCGCCATATTTTCTTCGATTTTTTGTCGGTTGGCAGGAGAATAGCCCGGATCCATGCAGATGTATTCGCACCGGAAGGGAATGTCAGAATACTGCTGCAGCTGCTTCATGAGAACTGCCAGCAGTGCCGAATCCTTGCCGCCGGAAATGCACACTGCTATGCAGTCGTTTTCGTCGATGAGCCGGTATTCCTTGCAGGCCGAGATGAAGGGTGCCCAGATCTCCTTCCGGTATTTTTTCAGCACACTGCGAATGGCAAGCTCCGCCGGTGTGTAGGTTCGTTCTTTGCTCATGGATTCGTCTCCTGCGCTGCCGTGGGTGTCGTCAGCTCCTGCACCACAGCCGAGGCAATATAGAATCCGCAGATCGGTGGCACATAGGCTACCGAGGCAGGTGCGTGGCTGGTGGGGTCCTCCGGATCGGGCAGTGGCTTCAGCGGCGGCACAGGCGAATAGACCACCTTGCAATGGTTCACGCCCCGTTTCCGCAGCTCCCGACGCATGACCGCCGCCAAGGGACAGGTGTTGGTCTTGGCGATATCGGTGATGACAAAGCCGGTGGGGTCGGTCTTGTTGCCGGTGCCCATGGCCGAGATCACCGGTGTGCCCACCGTTTGACAACGGCAAATGATATCGATCTTGGCGGTCACCGTATCGATGGCGTCGATCACATAGTCGTAGGCGGCAAAGTCGTAACGGTCTCCCAGCTCCGGCAGATAGAATTCCTGTCGGGTGTGGACGATACAGGCCGGGTTGATGCTGTGGATCCGTGCGGCGGCGGCGTTGACCTTGGGCTGACCGATGGTCTCTGTGGTGGCGATGATCTGCCGGTTGCAGTTGGAGGCTGCCACGGTGTCCGGGTCCACCAGCGTGATCTCGCCGATCCCGGAGCGCACCAGTGCCTCACAAACGTAGCCGCCGACACCACCCACGCCAAACAGCAGCACATGGGCAGCGCCAAGTTTTTCCATGGCCGTCTCACCCAGCAGTCGGGTCGTACGGGCAAAACGTGCAGTTGTGGATGCTTCCATAAATCCTATGCTCCAAAATTCCAGTAATGTAGTAGGAATATTATACAGGATTTTTGCCAGGATGTCAAGAGGAAAGGAAATGAAGAATGAAGAGTGAAGAATGAAGAATTATGGTAAAAATAGCTTCGCTATTTTGAATGATTTATAATGGTTAATTTGAGCTGTACGAACCAGCGTTTTGCGATATTTGACTTCTGACTTCTGACTTCTGACCTCTGCCTTCTGCCTTTGCAAAAGCAGGATGCTGTCTTGTGGGCAAACATCCTGCTTTTTGTATTTGTCAGCGTTCCAGCCAATCCTGCAGCGCCGGGGTATCCAGTGGGATCCAGTGCTGGCCGTCGATCACCGTCACGTGCCAGCCGAACCGATTGGCGTAGGCTTCGATGGTGCTCTGGGGCTGCAGCACGTCTCCTTTGGCATACAAAACCTCTGTGGGCGTGTCCCAACGGTTGATGGGCTGGTAGGCGGCGTAGGCATAGTAGTCCCAGATCAGCATTCCTTCGTCCGTGGGGATAAACTGCTTCCAACCCAGGTCGCTGGCGGTCACTCCGGCTCGTGCCATCATATCCTCGATGACCCGGCGCATATCCACGATGGGGGAGATGAAATACGCCTTCTCGAACCGTTCGTCCCGGAAGGAGCGCATCAGGAACCAGGCCGACATACTGACCGCACAAAAGGAAATGTGGTCGTACCGTTCTCGTACCCAGGCAAGCATGGCTGTCCACTCCGGGATCACCACCCAGGGCAGGCATTCCTTTTTGTCCGTGGGATCCTCTCGCCGTGCACCATGTTCAGGCAGATCCAGGGCTAAAATTTGATAACCCTTGGGGCAGAAATGGGGGACCAGGGATGCCGCTTCTTCCTTGCAGCCCATGCGTCCGTGGAGATAGATGAGAAGCTTTTCAGCCGTCTCGCCATACAGCACCGCAGGTACACCGGCGATGGTGAAATTTTCTTTGCAGATGTCCATGGGCTCACTCCTTTCTGCAGCCCCACACACGCAGGGTCGTGTCATGCTCGGGAATGTCGATCTCCCGATAGATGGTGTCCCGGTCGTCTTCCGTCAAGGGCTGTACCAGGAAATGCACGTTTTCCACGCCACGGACGTCGATCACCCAGGTGTCCCCGTCACAGAAATGGTCAGACAACAGCCGACCGGTGTCTCCATCGAAGGCCGCCGCTACGTTGCCGCACACCTGTACCCGCAGCTGCTCGATCCCCGGCACCACGTGTACCGCAGATTCCACTGCACAGTCCGTCAGGTGAGAGCCGTCCAACCGTCGCAGATGGGCAAACACCGCAAAGGGCAGCGTCCGCTTCACAGGCGTCACCGGCAGCACCACACCACGATTGCCGATCCGATGGCTGGGTCTGGTCAGCCGCACCGGGATGCCGCCGATGGTCATGCCGTCTGTGACAGGCTCCACTCTGCCGTCTGCCCGACACACCATGGGACTGATGCATTCCAGGGGCACGAATTCTACTTCTGTAGATGTAATCGATACCGGCATGGCCTTGATCCAGCGGACCCGCTCGGTACCGATCTGCATTCCAAAGGGGAACACGCCACAGCCATTCTCCGGCAGGGTCATGGGAATGGTCAGCTCCAGCTCCGGCAGCTGCAGCTCGAAGGTCTTCTTTTTCAGGGTACCGCCGTGGATGTGGTTGTTGTAGAACACAAAGCCACCTTGGCCGCCATCTTGGCTGCCAGAACGCACCGCCACACGAGGGGTCTCGGTATCGGTAAGGCTCTCCGGCATGGTCTCCGGGAACAGGGCAGGCATGGTGGCCAGCTCTTCTCCCACGGCCGCCACGAACCGATGGAGCAGGGAAAGGGCATAGTAGCTGTCCCGGATCTGTCCCTGATCCCCCAACGGAGACTGGAAATCGTAGGACACCACCGGGCAGTCGTTGGGGTACCCGGTCTCTCGGCTTTCCTGGTAGGTGACAAGCTCGTTGCCCTTTTGCTCCACGGGATTGACGCCGCCGTGGTACATATAGTAACCCAGTCCGTTGGCGCCGGAACCCAGCTTACAAATGGCAAGAGCTGTGATGTCTGCCGGGGAGAAAATGGGTCTGCGGTGGTAGGTGTTCTGGTTGCCGCCGCCCAGCTCACAGGTCAAAAAGGGATATTTGCCGTGGTACTTTTCCACCTCCGGAATGGCACTGTCTCCCAGCAGATCCTTACCGACCACGCCATCCTCACGTACGGTGGCGAAGAAATAGTTGGCGTTGGGACCCAGGGGACGCACGTGTCCTTCCCAGGGTGCCTCCGGATAGCCGCCGTACATGGGCAAAATTCCTTCCGGTAGATCTGCCTGTCCCCACGCCGTAGCCGACCACAGTGGGGCTGTAAATCCGATCTCCCGGAGCATATCCCACAGGGCCGTCATATAGGGGCGATCGGTGGTCATTTCGTTTTCCACCTGGATGCCGAGGATGTTTTGGGAGCCTTGCAGCTCGGCGTAGATCCTGGTGAACAGCCGACGCACATAGGTCAGGTAGGTGGGATCGGTACTGCGGAGCTTGCAGCCGTTCTGGATGAGCCAATCGGGGAAGCCGCCGTACCGTGCTTCGCCGTGGGCCCAGGGACCGATGCGCAGATAGAACGGCATACCGACCTTTTCGCAGGTGTCCACAAAGCGGCGGATGTCCCGGTTGTCGGAGAAGTGGAACTGGCCTTCCAACGGCTCATGGTGGTTCCAGAACACATAGGACGCCACCACATCGATGCCGCCTTCCTTCATTTTGGTGATCTCCCGTTCCCAATCGCAGGCCGGTACACGGGAATAGTGCAGCTCTCCCATGCGCAGGATGCAGGGCTTGCCGTCCCGGAGGATGCAGGTCCTTGTGACGGTGTAGGTGCTGCCACCGGCCGTGCCACCCATGCCGATGGGCGTCAGGTCACAGGCCGGGGCGTTTGTATGGATCGTTAGCGCTTGCATAGCATTTTTCCTTTCTAAGGTCTAAGGCACCATCCGAATTGTGCGAAGGTGTCCCAAATCTATGGCGAACAAAACAGCTTTACCCCGAAACGACCACAGCCATTCCGGGGCAAAGAGAGAGCACACTTTTATCTATAGCTCAGGAACACCAGCATATTGGTCTCTTCCCGGTTGGCAAAGGTGTGGTAGGGGATCATGTGGATCTCGGTCTCCACGAAGGAATCGGACAGCGGATAGTACAGGGCGTCCGTGGGGTCGATGCGGCGAAAGGCGTGACCGTGGAACTTGGGGCAGCCACAGGTGTCGCATACGTCCATCTGCCAGTTGGCACCGAGGGTATCGAAGTACAGGCTGTGTACGTCGCCGTCGTTGTCCACGCCTTCTGCGCAGTATACGATGGGACCATACTGCAGGGCCGCTTTGTCCAGATTCTTGTATACACCGGTGGCAGACTGCATCAGCACGGGCTCCATGACAAATTCCACTACGATCTCTCCGTCACCCTGGAAGATAGCATATCCCTTGTCCAGCACGTATTCCCGGTTGGCGGTGAACTTGCGGCACCAGGCAGGAATGCGCACATATACCGCTTCGGTATGCTCTGCCACCAACGTGATCTTGCCGTTTACAGGGTACTGGGTGGTCTGGGTCAGGCGCATATGGCCGTTGTCGAATACGCTGTCGCCAAACTGGTTCACCCAGAGCTTGCCGTCTTCCCAGCCGTAGAAATACTGACCCAGAGAGGACAGCACCCGGTTCAGATTGGGCGGACAGCAGGAGCAGCCGAACACCTTCTGCCGACGGGTGATGGGATACCGGCCGCCTTGCTTCTTGTAGTTGTCCAGATGGATCTCCAGAGGATTCTCGTAGAAGAATGCGTCACCGGACAAAGACAGACCGGACAGCATACCGTTGTACAGCTCCTTCTCGATGGTGTCCGCATACTTGGCATCCTTGTGGATCTGGTTCATTCTGTGGGCAAAGAAGATCATGGCGATGGAGGCACAGGTCTCCGTATAGGCATGGTCGTTGGGCAGGTCATAGGGAATGGTGAAGGCTTCTCCGTGGGAGGTAGAACCCAGGCCGCCGGTGATGTACATCTTGCGATCCACCAGGTCGGTGTACAGCTGGTCGCAGGCAAAGAGCAATGCTTCGTCGCCGGTTTCGCCAGCCAGATCAGCCATAGCGGTGTACAGGTAGCCGGCACGGACAGAGTGACCCAGGGCAGAGAACTGTTCTCTGACCGGCTTATGGGACTGCACCTGCTTGTCGTGGGCCCATGCGGTACCTTCGCCTTCGGTGGTATCCACGCCACGCAGGTTGATGAAGTGGGCGCTCAGATCCAGCCAATCCTTGTTGCCGGTGCAGTGGTACAGCTTGATCAGGGCCAGCTCGATCTCTTCGTGACCGGGGGTCTGGAAGGTGGGTTTCGGTTCTGCGGTGCCGTCCATGAACACAGCCTTGATGTAGGCGGCGTACTTTTCGGCGATGTGCAGGAAGCGATCTCTACCGGTGGCATCGTAGTAGGCTACAGCGGCTTCGAACATATGCCCGGCACAGTACAGCTCATGCCAGTCCCGGTTGGAAAAACGCTTGTCCGGCTCCACCACCATGAAGTGGATATTGAAGTAGCCGTCTTCCTTTTGGTTCTTTTCGATCTCATCGATGATGGCTTCGACCTGGGCCTGCAGTGCGGGATCCTCTTCCCGGGACAGTACATTGGCGGCGCCTTCCATCCATTTGTAGACGTCGGAATCCCAGAAGATGTGGGGCATATCGGGCATACCTTCCTTCCAGTCGCAGCGGAAGGCACGGATGCGTCCGGTCTCGTCAAAGCGCTTGTATACAGCCGGAATGGTCACGTCCCGGTTCAGGTCTTCCTTTTGCTTCCAGAAGCCGCCGGTCAGGGTGACGGTACGATAATCGTTTTTCATATGTGGTTTCTCCTTTGCATAGAGGGATCGTGTATGGCTATATGATACCAGAAATGGATGGATTTTGCAAGAGGGTTTGGGTGAAAAATTATGGTTGATTGCAGGATGGATGGATAAAAAAGAAAAACCACACATACGTGTGGCTCTCTGGTACTTTCGTTCGGGGGTGTCCCCTATTCCGTCTGCGGTAGTACCTACCCGATGCAACACTCCACACAACACCGAAACGGAACCGGCTATGTGCTTCATCGTGACGATACGCAGTCAAGCGGGTATCTGACACCTTTATTATATGCTGTTTGCTCTCTTTTGTCAAGTCCATGCGGGTAAGGTTGAAAACGTGCCAAAAATGCCACAAACACCAGCCTTTTAGGCACGTTTTCTCGGGTGAATCCGCATTGCCTTAAGAGGAAAATGATACTTTTTTGCCAGAATTTTATTTTCTCTTTACCCAAAGCAGTCGTGCCGTTCTTGGCTCTGCGAAGTGCAGCACCACGGTACCACCGTCGCAGCACACCGTTTCCCCGGTATCCGCATCGGTCAGCACCCATGTGCCTTCCTTGGCATAGGGCAGCGTGATGGTCAGCGTATCCGCCGGGCAGTCTTCCATCCGGAACGCAAACAGTACGCCTTCTTCCGCTGCCGGATCGATATAGCTGTAGGCCGTGAAGCCTTCTCGATAGTTGTGGTCGTGCCAGGGCGTATGGACGTAGAAGTCCTCCAGCAGATACCGGTTCAGCTTCTGCCACTCATGTAGCCCAAAACGCAGGTTGTCGAAATCCTGACCGGGATCCTGACAGTATTGGGAGTCCACGTTCAGCACCGGCAGGTACGACGCACGCCAGATGTATCTGTCGCTTCTTCCCGTGGTATCCACCTGACCCACCTTTTCCTTGGTGTTGGCACCGCAGAAGGGTACCCACTTGTTGAAGGCCGTGGTCATGGACAGCCGCATGGAGGTGGTGGTCCGGTCAAAGTCGCTGCGCAGCATGGGCACGCCACGGCGCAGGGATTCCAGATCGTTCCGTCCGCCACCGCTGGCACAGGAGTCCACAAAGCCGCAGCCACCAAAGGACAGGGTACAGTCGATGATGTCGTCCCACATTTTGTAGTGTCCGATGACAAATTTGTTCTCCGTGATGCCCACTCGATCATCGCCTTCCAGGGAGTCCAGGTACTGCCACAGGGCACCGGGGTCGGAGTTGTTGTCTTCCCGGTAGATCTCCACCTTGTTTTCACGGAGCACCTTGCAGACCCGTTCCGTGGTCCAGCTTAGGCATTCCGGAATACCGATGTTGTTGGAGATGGAGCCAATGCCTTCCCGGCGGATCGCCCACTCCGGTTTGTAGCCGTAGTGCTTCACCAGATTGTCCGGATCGGTGACTCTCTCCGGCTCGAACCACATCATGGTGCGCATTCCCTGCTTCCGGGCAAATTCCGTGGATTCGAGGAAGGTCTCTTCCGGCCACTTGGTTTTGTCCAGCTCCCAGGTGCCAACGGTTCCCCACCAATCGGCAAAGGGGCTGCTTCCGTCCGGTGCGATATACCAGCCGGCATCAAACCAACGGATGTCCATGTGCAGTCCCTCGGAGAGCAGCTTGTCCATGGAAGGCCGCCAGGTGAAGTACCGCTCGGAAATGCTGCCGTCGGAGTTGGGGATCCCCGTATCGTAGGCAAGGAAGCAAGTGGACATGGGGTGCAGGGGCTGCTCTTTGTCAAAGGCTGGCAGGTTGCAGTCGATGAACCAGCGGCGCCAGAAGTTGGTGGCATAGTCCTCGTCCCGTACGGTATAGGGTGCCATGACGAACAGCGCCGTCCGCACTACCTCACCGGGCTTCAGGTATGTGCACAGTCGATTGGTGGACACGGCGGTATAGTTGGTGCACTGTCCGTCCCAGGTGAAATCTGCCGTCCAGGTACCGGCCCAGCCAATGGCCAGCATGACGCCACCATTGCCGTATTCCAGATTGAAATAGGGGAAGTTCACGTGGGTGGGTCTGCCGCTGTCGGAGACGAAATGCACCGGTGTTTCGGTCAGATCGTAGACATAGGGACGATAGAAATTCTCATGGTCGCCCAAGCTGCCCCGCAGCACCGGCTTCTCTCCGGCAAAGGTCAGGCTGGAAGACACGTCGGTCAGCACGGCACTGTTTTGGTCTCCGGTGTTGGTGAAGGATACCGTCCATTCGCAGACGCCAAAAGCCGGGTAGAAGGTGGAGACCAAGGTCAGGGTCACGTTCTCGTCCAGGCAATAGGTGCGCTCTGTGGTGGTGCCGCCTCGTGCCGACTTGGTCTCCTCGGTCAGAAGAGCCAGGTCACCAAGGCCGGTGTAGCTCTTGCCGCCATAGGTGAAGCAGATCGGGACCCTGGCAGGGTCGGCCAGCATTTCCCGGTACCAACGGGCGCTTGTGGGATTTTCGTATGTCATAGGATCATCCTCCTTTTGGAAAGTCAGACTAATAGGGGAATGCTATTGTTCGGATTCGGTAAGGAGCCGCAGTGCTTCGCTGTAGTAGTCCGGCAGATCGCAGGTGAAACGCAGGGTCTGGCCGGTGGTGGGATGGATGAGCACCAGGGCAGCGGCGTGGAGCATTTGTCCGTGGAACAGCGTAGGATGGCGGCGCACAAATGGATGGTTGTCTCCGCCATATACCGGATCACCCAACACCGGATGGCCGATGTACGCCATGTGTACCCGGATCTGGTGGGTGCGGCCGGTCTCCAGTACCACCGATGCGTCTGTGATCCCACCGCACTTGCCCAGGGACGTGTAGTGGGTCACCGCTCGTTTGCCGTCCTTTTGTACCGCCATTTTTTTTCGATCCACCGGATGTCGGCCAATGGGGGCATCAATGGTACCTTGTTCTTCGGGCAGACCACCGATCACCAGAGTCCGATATTCCCGGTGCATGGTGTGGTCGGATAGCTGTGCCGACAGGGCACCGTGGGCATGGTCATTTTTGGCAACGCAGAGCAGACCGCTGGTGTCCCGGTCGATCCGATGGACGATGCCCGGTCGCTTGACCCCACCAATACCGGAGAGACTGTCGCCGCAATGGTACAGCAGTCCGTTGACCAGGGTACCGGTGGTGTGTCCGGGAGCAGGATGCACCACCATGCCCTGGGGCTTGTTCACCACCAGAATGTCCTCGTCCTCGTATACGATGTCCAGGGGCATTTCCTCCGGCTGTGCATCGTAGTCCTCCGGCTCCGGCAGGGTCAAGGTGTAGCATTCTCCAGCCTTTACCTTGTCTTTTTTGGTGGGCTGTTTTCCGCTGGTATCTTTTCGGTGGATCATGCCGCCTTCCAGCAGTCGTTCGATGGCAGACCGGGACTGACCCGTGCAGGTCGAGAGGGCCGCATCCAGTCTGGTCCCAGCCAGCTCCGGTGGGATCGTGATAGCAAGAAGGGACGAGAATTCCTCCCCGTCCCAGTTTTCATTCTGAATCATGTGTATTCTCCGCAGTCTCTGTAGTCTCCGTAGTCGTGGTGGTCGTATCTGTGTCTGCAGCGTCGTCCTGTTTGGGTTCGGTGCCAAACAAAATATCCATGGCAGGCTTCTTGGCGATAAGCTCCATGTACAGAGCCCAGCACAGGATCATGCCGCAGCCCACACAGACAAAGGAGTCCGCCACGTTGAAGACGTAAAAGTTGATGGCACGCACGTCGATAAAATCCACCACGTAGCCCAGCACCACCCGGTCGATCATATTGCCGATGCCGCCGCCAATGATCATGGCACCGGCCACCTGGACCCATTTGCTCCGGGGTCTTTCCTTCAGGAGCCAGAACAGCATGAGCCCGATGGCCAAGGTGGACAGCACCATAAAGACCCACCGGTGGTCAGCCAGCATCCCAAAGGCAGCGCCACGATTTTCTACGTATGTAAAATGCAGGATATTTTCGATCAGCGGATAGGAACCGATGGGCTGCAAATGGGTAACAACCAGGGATTTCGTCCATTGATCCAGCGCTACAGCGGCAGCGATGATGAGCAGTGTCCAAAGCATAGGGTGTATCGTACTTCCTTATTTGTGTTTCTTGGGTTTTTCCGGCTTTGTGGCTTCCACCAGCGGCTGACGGCTGACTTCATCCACATAGGCCGCACTTTTCCTGGAGCTGAAGATCTTGTCAAATTCCCCGGTCAGGCTCACGTCGTGGGACTGCTCGTCGTCCAGCAGCTCGTCCAGATCGTCGGCATGGGTGGCTGTGATGTCTGTGTCTGCAGGCGTCACAGGTGGCGTTACACCAGGTTTGGTGGCGGTCATGTATTCGCTGGCGATGTCGGAGAGAAAATCCTCTTCGCTGTCGTCAGCGTCTGTGGCACTTGCTGTGGATGTTTCCTCTGCCATGAGCGATTCGATATTCAAAGCATCGATGGCATCCGCAGCACCGTTCACGCCACCTTTGGCATAGGCCGACAGCAGATCCCGTTCCAGACCGGCCAGCAGATCCTCATCCGGATCCTCGTCGGTTCCGGTATTTGTGCTTGCTGCAGCCGGGCTCGTTTCTTCGGGCATGGGTGCTGGTTCTGGTGATGTGGTGTCCAGCATGGGTTCTTCCCAGATCGCATCGATCTCCTCTGCAGCAAAGTCCGGCTCCGGCTCCGGTGCAGGCTCCTGCTGTTTTTCGGCTCCTGCTGCATGGGCCTCGGCGACCTTGGCGATTTCCAAAAGGGTCTTGCATGCCATTTGCTCGGCTTCGATGGCTTCCCGGGTCGCTTGCTTTTGCTTGTGCTCCTGCCAATCGATCCGCAATAGATCCTCGTCTTCATCTGCCGCAGAATCATCTGCCGCAGAATCGTCTGCCGCAGAATCGTCTGCCGCAGAATCGTCTGTTGCAGAAGTTTCTGCCGCAGAGTTTTCTGCCGCAAGTTCGTTCGCCACAGACGATTCGGCAAAATCATCCTCTGCAGGTTCGTACACCATGTCGGTATCCATAGCCGGTTCGTCTTCGGCGGTGTCGGCAGGCGTATCCAGGGCATCTACCGTCAGCTCTTCCTTGGCTTTATAGAAGTCGTCGGTGAGCTGGGAGAGCTGGTCCAGGGCTTCGATGTGGCTGGCGTACATGGCGAAGACCTTTTCCCGGAAGGCATCGATCTCTGCCACCAACCGATCGGCGGTGTTGTTGTGTCTGTGCAGCTGACGTTCGGCCTCCTGACAGGCATCGAGCTGTTCCTTCTGCCGGGCGTGTATCTCGGCCGCTTCCGTTTCGGCTTGCTGCAGGATACCGGCGGCGGCCGCTTCGGCCTTCGACAGGATCTGGGCTGCCTTCTGTTCGGCTTCTCGTACTAGTGCATTGGCAGCCGCTTTCTTTTCCGCCAGCAGTGCATCGGCTTCGGCAGCGATCTTTGCCTTCTCCCGCAGCGCATCCTCCCGGAACTCATTCTGTCCGGCGGCTAAAACGGCCATTTTCTTTTTCAGCTCACTGCATTCCCGTACCACGGCGACGTACCGGTCGTTTACGTGCGCCAGGTAGGTATCCACTTCTTCGCAGGTATAGCCCCGTAGTGCCTTGGTAAACTGCATTTTCCGCAGTCCGGATTCTGTTTCTTTCGCCATGATCGAGCCCCCTTTGTGCAGTCTGAAGTCAGATGTCAGAAGTTGAAACCAAAGACAGCGCCTCCGACTTTGGTCAACTTTGGATAACGATTGTTTCCTTATTTGTATTTGCGGCACAGGATCCGTTTCCGGCCGCGCTTGGTCTCTTCATCGGTGCGGTCGATGCGGTATTTGCCATATCCTCGGATGGTCAGTACGTCTCCGGCATGGAGCTGCTTGTCCACATCCTCGATGGGTTCGTAGTTTCGTTCCACCAGACCGGCACGCACCATGGCCGCCGCATCTTCACGGGACAGGTTGGTCAGTGCTCGTACCACGCCATCGATCCGGGGAGAGGCCGCTGTGACGGACAGGTTCTCGTACTGCCGTGGGACCTCTATGGTGGGATCGATGTGGCAGGGACGTACCGTTACGGCATCCCGGCCGATCTTGGTCAGGTTTTCCGATAGATAGCTCGCCATCTCCGGTGTGGTAAAAATGAGGGCACCTGTTTCGTCGGCATTTGTCGAAGTCACCACGATCTCTCCCAGCACCGCACGTTCGATGCCCAGTGCCAATATAGCGCCCATGAAATCCCGGTGGGTCAGCGCTGCAAAGCCGGAGCCGGTGATCTGCAGGGACGTCAGAGGGATCTCCTCGGCCAGTCCCGGTATATCGGTCAGCATCCGGACAAAATAATCTTCTCTTGCCTCGTCCATGGCACCGGCAAAGCCACCCTTGACCACCGGCGGCGCTTCTGCAAACCAATCCTCGATCCGCCAATAGCTTGCCGGGAAAATGGCCATGGTCCGTTCGCAGCCACGACAGCCACCCCAGAAAAAGCATCCATCGGCAAACCCGGCCTGGATCAATGCATCGTGGACCAGCAGTCGTTCCCGTGGTGTGAGAAACGCAGTGGTCGTTGTGGTGTATGCGGCTCCACCGGCAAGCTCAACGGCTCTGGCGCACAGGAGCTGTTCTTCTCGTGTCATTTCCATACGCTTCCTCCACCATGCAGAATCATCCACCTATACTAAGATGGACCGTCCATCTATATTAAGATGGACAGGATATTGATCAGAATGAACGTAAAGAAAAAAGCCATGTCGATGGGAAGTCCTTGGAACAGGTCGAACCGTTCCAGCAGCATCCGCACCGGATAGATCACCGGCTCTGTGATCCCATAGAGAAACTGCACCAGCGCATTGTCTTCGTCGATGGGGAACCAGCTCAGGATCGCCCGACCCAGCAGGAGCAGCTCTAAGATGCTGAGCAGCAACGATAGGGTCGAGGTCAGAATATATAGCAGTGTATGCAAGACGAACACTCCTGTTGAGATCGGGTGTATCCCGAAACACACCCGGAAAAATGGGTACAGAAACAAAGCCCTGCGATACTATATTTGTAGCAGAGAATGTTTCCTATATGAAATTATGTAACGATGATCCGTTGAATGTTGAATGTAGAAAGAATCAGTTGAAGTCGCCGAATTCGTCTTCTACAGGGGTCTCCCGCACGGGTTCTTCTTCCCGTCTCTGGGGACGACTGTTCAGCTTGGCATCTCCCACGTCTACGTTGGAAGGCGTGAACACATAGGCCTGGTTGGCAATGCGCTTGAAGGAGCCATCGATGGAGTACACCACGCCAGCCAAAAAGTCGATGAGCCGACGAGAGGTCTCCTTGTTGGTGCTTTCCAGATTCAGGACCACGGTGCACTTGTTCAGCAGATGGTCAGCGATCTGGGATGCGCTGTCAAAGCTCTGGGGGCGAACGACCTGCATCTTGATGTTGTTGCCGGACAGACTGAGACCACCACCCATAGCCGGTGCCGGATTCTGGGCAGGTGCGCCCATACCGCCGTTCATAGGAGGATTCATATTGCCTGCCATCTGCATATCGCTGTCGTCCTCTCCTTCGTTGTATCCATCGAAGCCGCCGTAGTAATCGTCGTCGTATGCTTCGTCATATGCGTCGTTGGTGCCGGTCACTTTCTTGATTCGATCCATAAGTCCCATTTTTAGCCTCCGTTTTATTGAAAACTACCTTTCCAGTATGTTTTTTGAATTTTTTATATATCACTATCCATGTACGGACAGCGGTATAGCACCACAGCTCCGTTGGGATATAGTAATAGTTAATGATAATTTCTTGCCCCGAAGAGCGCACTACCGACTCTCACCAGGGTCGCCCCTTCTGCAATGGCATCGACATAGGTGTCGCTCATGCCCATGGACAAAATGGGGTCTTCTATATTATGCGTGTTTTTTCCGAAAAAGTCAATAAAAATCCGATAAGATTCTTGAAAATATTTTCGCAAAGCCGCTTTTTCGTCACAGATCGGCGCTACCACCATCATACCACGCAGCTGCAGCGAGGGCATTTCGGCGATGCGTGCGAGAAACTCCGGTGCTTCTTCCGGCAGGACGCCGCTTTTGGCTTCCTCACGACCGGCATTGACCTGTACCAGAATGGGGGTCACCACGCCATGCTTGTCACTTTGACGTGCAATCTCCTCTGCCAGATGCACCGAATCCACGGAATGGATCAGGTCTGCTTTGCCGATGAGATACTTGACCTTGTTGGTCTGCAGATGGCCGATGAAGTGATATTGCCCCAGAGGATGCACCACATCGTATTTCTCCGTGAACTCCACCTGTCGGTTCTCACCGGCTATGGTCAGTCCGCAGTGGGACATGAGATAGGCGATGTCCTCGGCCGGGTAGGTCTTGGAGGCTGCCAACAGAGACACCGGTGCACCGGCTCCACGTTTGGCAACAGCTTCTTCGATCTGCTCCATGATCCGACTGTAGTTGTCGGCAAGCTCGATTTTTCTTTGTTCCGTCATATGAAAACCCATTCGTTTCTAAATCTATGTTTGCGCCCACGATTTTGCAAAATTTA
>CAZLED010000001.1:23955-91587 GCA_964558485.1 uncultured Ruminococcus sp.
CCGTCAGGGAAATTCTCAGCCGTGGGGTGTATTGCGCTACTCTTCAGCTGCTCTTTTCTCCCATAATCAATTCGACATACTATGGGAGAATTTACCGTCAGGGAAATTCTCAGCCGTGGGGTGTATTGCGCTACTCTTCAGCTGCTCTTCTCACCCACGGCGATGACCTTGCCTACTTCCAGGCCGGTGCCTTCGGTGATGATCACGTCGTTCATCCGGAGCCAGCCGTAGGGGCTATCGATTGTGGCGTCGTCGGTCATGTCATCGGTGGTCTCTCCACTGGTACAGATGTAGTAGCCGTCGCCTTCGTATACGATCTGGATCCGCTTGAAGACCACGGTCACCTCGTCCAGCACGTACACGCCTTCGTAGCCGTCCAAAATGCGTACGGCTGAGGTGGGTACGGAAAAGCCACGATATTCTGCCGTTGCCACCTGGACCGGCTGCATACGGGTATAATCGAAGCCATCGGGCATTTTCTCACATAGGAACACGGCGATGGCACCGGTGCCGGGCAGCTCCGGGATCACGGTCTGCAGCGTCATTTGCAGGGTCGTGTTGCCATTGTAGGGGAAGGTCAGGGAATAGCTGTAGCCATCCACCAGAGAGGATGCTTCTACCTTTGTCATAGGACACGCCACATACCAGCGGAAATCCGTCACCAGCTTGCCTACGCATTGGCTGCTGCCGCTGTAGGTCTCCGGCTCCACGGTGATCAGGGACATGAATTCGTCATAGGTCATGCCCGTCAGCTCGTCCGCTTGAAAGAGCGCTTCGTATCCATCCACCGTAGACGGGGAAAAATAATAGCTGGCCTGGGGTGCATAGCAGGTCTCCAGGCAAGAACCCAGCTGGGAACGCAGTGCAGCTTTTTCGTCCTGCAGGGTGCGGATCCGTGCGGCATAGTTCATGGATGTGCCGCTGCCGGTGGCAGAGCTGGCGGCAAAGATCTCACGCTTCTGGATGCTCAGGAGCAGATCCGTCCGCATGGTCACCGCCTCGTCCAGTGCGCCGCTTTCCACCTGGGTGCGGATGTTCTGGACATTCTGAAAGATCGCCGATTCCAGTCCGGAGGTGCTGACCTGAGACACGTCCTCATCGGCGCTTTTGTTGAGCAGCTCCAATTGGGTCTCCAGCTCGGTCAGTCTTGCCAATATATCCGGGGATGTGCCTTCGTAGATGTCGGCTGCTTTGTCGTAGCGTGCCAACCGGGTGCCATCGGACACAGCCGGTGTGACGCTGCCATAGCCTGCCGTGCCGCCGTACAGCACCTTTTCGCTGCGGAATATGTACCCATCGGCGTGTATGATCTGGCTTTCGTCCACATACACGGCGTTTTGCAGTCCAAGGGTCTCCTCGAAGCTTTCGGTCAGGTGATAGGAGATATAGAAAATAATGCCCAGCGCCAGAGCACCACTGCCAAGGGTGACAAGGGTCCGCTTTAAGTATTGCTTATTGAATAGATCAAAAAAACGCATTGCCTGGTCTGGGTCTCCTTCTGTAGGCAGTATCTACTATATTATACCACAAAAATGGGTCGAATTATCCGTTTGAAATGATTGTTAACAATAATTTCAAAAATGACGGTGCGAAACGGGAAAAAGCCGCAGGGAACACCGAAAACAGCCCGGTCTGTGTCGAAAAAAACGACAGACCAGGCTGAAATGGATGGCGATATTGTCTTGCCCCATGGGGCTATGGGTATGCTTTTGGCAACGGTGGCGCTATGCCATTTGCAGCACGGTACAGCCTAAGGTCGCACCCAGTCTTGCTTCGTCGTGACGGCAGGAGAACAGCAGACACTGCGTTCCGGTGCGGCACATGGCAGACAGCGCTTTGGCCAGTCGATTTTCGTCCACGGCGGCGAAGGTCTCATCGAAGACCATGGGTGGGATCTCTCTGCCGTTGTCGCCAAACAGGGTACGGGCCAGTGCCAGACGCAGCGAGATGTACGCCAGGTCAGCGGTTCCCTTGGAGAGCAGCTCCACCGAGGCGGTGCCGTCGTCCGTGGTGTATTGGAGACCAAAGGCGGCGTCCATGGCGATGTGGCGATATTTGCCGTCGGTGGCTTCTTCCATGGCAGTGGAGGCACGGCTGGTCACGGTGGGGATCACGGTGGTACGCAGGCTTTCTCCGGCCAGACGCAGGGCTTCCAGTGCCAACGAATAGCCGGCGTGCTGCTTTTTCAGCTCACGAAGCTCCTCTTTTGCCGTGTCCAGCAGTCCTGCCAACAGATCCGGAGACCGGCCTTCATTGGCGCACAATGCGGCATAGGCGGCTTCCAGTTCGGCTTCCTTCTTGGATTGGGCACGCCAGGTACCCATGGTGAAGTCCCGTTCCTTTTGGGCTTTGGCAAGTCCATCGGCGTCCAGCTGCAGTGCGGCCTTGCCGATAGGCGTGGTCATGAGCTGCTTGTATTCTGCCACCACGGCACCTCTGTCCAGACCGGCTGTGGCTTCCTGCAGGGCACCCAAGCGGCCACGCAGGTTTTCCACCTTGGCACGAACGGTATCCCGGTCGGCGGCAGCTTTATCGGCCTTTCTTCGCAGGGCCTCCAGGGTCTCTGCCGGTTCGTTTGCCTTATGGGGAACACCGCAGGCGTCGGCCAATGCATACAGCTTGGCAACGTTTTCTGCCGTCCAGGTATCGGCAGGGGTCTCGGTCGGTGCGCTTTCGGTGGATGCGGCGATCTCGTCCAGCTCGTCCAGGGTATCCACGCCCCATTCGTCCAGGATCGCATCCAGCTTGGCAAGGTTTTTGCCCTGCATCACGTAGAACACGATGCCCACGATCACGCAGACTGCCATGAGTCCAAAGGGAAAGAGGAACTGGGGAAAACCGAAATAGGCCATGATGGCACCGGCTGCCAGTGACACAAGTCCGGCAATGGCCATCACGATGGTCACCGCCAAAAACAGCCGGGATTTGGATTCCAAATATTCGCCTTCCTCTAAGGCAGAGGCAGCTTCTTCGTCACGTATATGCAGCGTACCATGGGTATTGGACGGGTTTGTGGTTTCCGACGAAGTCGTCAGCGGCTGGGCTTCCAGGGCATCCAGCTGGGTGTGCAGGTCGCTGAACGGTGGGGCAGACAGAACGTCCAGTGCGTTCTGGTAGCTTTTCAGCTTGGTGGCGGTGTCGTCGGCAGCTGCGATCTTCCGGCAGGCAGCGATGACCTCGGCGGCAGACGTCAGTGCTTCCAGACCGTTCTTTTTGTCTTCCATTTCCTGCCGTTTGGCTGTGGCCGTGCGCAGGGCAGTCTCCGTTTCCAGCCGGCGATCGGCTTTGGTTTGTGCGGCGGTCAGTGCTTCTTCCAGCCGGGCCACCTCTTCTTCCTTTTCCCGGATCTTTCCACCGGCAGAATTTTTCGGCAGCAGCTCTCGTCTGGCCTGGTCCAGCTTGGCGGTGGCACGCTTGAAGTCCACGTTTTCATCGGCGGTGTGGAGCATATTTTCCACGGCACCGGCCAGACTGGAGCCATCGGGACGCACGGTACCCAGCTGTCCCACAAAGGCGGTGCTGGTGAAGACCGATTCGTTCACGCCAAAGAAATATTGCCCCGGTTCCTTTTCCGGCAGGATCTGGTTGGTACGGGTGTCCACGATCTGGACGGTGTCCCGGATGCTTTCCCGGTTGCCGTCACTGGTAATGGTCGTGGAGCGTTCGATGCGCCACAGATTTCCGTCTGCTTCGGTGACGCAGGTGATCCAGCCACCGACACGGGCGCCGGTGAGGTATCGGGTGCGGTCGGGACTGCCCTTTTGTCCGGGACCGTAGAAGATATATTTGAGAAAGGCCGCCAAGGTGGATTTCCCGGATTCGTTGGGACCTTCCAGCACATTCACGCCTTCCGACAGCCGGAAGGAACGATCTTGAAAAAGTCCGAACGACTGGATATAGATTTCCTGAATTTTCATAAGTCCCTCCGTTATTCCACGATATTTTCGCCGGCCAGCGCAGCCAGACCATACCGCAGTGCTCGCAGCGCCGTGTCTTTTTCTTCCGGTGTACCAGAATTCAGCGCCGGAGAGAGCGTGCGGTACAGAGCCCCACGGATGCCGGGATCCGCCGAAAGTGTGGCAAGGTCGGGCATGGTCTTGTCCTGGAGCTGCAGGCAGAACAGACCCATGTCGCCCAGCAGGTCCCCGTTTATCACCAGACCATCGCCGACCAAGCCGGTATAGCGCAGCCGCAGCAGGGTGTCCTCGCCGTATTTGTGGGAAGCGATGTAGTCGGCGGTGGCAGCGCGAACGTCGGCCATGGTGGAGCAGCCGGTGATATCCAGAGAACCGGTTTCGTAGCGGCGTTTGGAGAAGCGCACCCGTTTCATACGCACGGCAGCGGTGGGGCCATTTTTTTCGATCTCCACCACGCAGGCACCCTTGGGACCGGTCTCCGAAAAGTCTCTGCCTTCCAGGCAACCGCAGTAGGCCCATTGTGCCCCATGGTGGTCGTTGGATTGTGGTGGATTGTGGATGTGACCCAGGGCAGCGTAGTCGGCGCCAAAGGCGTTCAGCAGCTCCTGGGAAAGCGGGGCATAGCGGTCGTCGCCGGTGATATCGCCGTGGCACAGCAGCAGGTTGATCTGGCCTGGATCGGTGACGGTATGACCACGTAGCGGGTTCTCCGGCAGCTCCGGCGCAGAGAAGCCATAGCCCCACACGGTCAGGTTTTTCTCCGGAAAGGAGACGCTGGTCAGTGTGGGATCGAGGAACAGGTGGACGTTTGCCGGGAAGGTGGTGTTGCGCCAGACGCTGCCGGTGTCGGCATAGTCGTGGTTACCGGTGGCGATGCAGACGATGCCACCGAACTTTTCGAATTCGCTGCACAAAAGCTGGACGGTCTCTCTTGTGACATAGCGGCCATCGAACACGTCCCCGGCCAGTACCACGGCATCCACGCCATTCATACGGGCGTAGGTCATCATGGAGGTGAAGGCAGCACGCATTTCGTTTTTGCGGATCTGGGCCCGACGTTCGTCCAGGGATGCAAAGGCCGCATCCAGGTGCAGGTCTCCTGTATGTAATATTTTTAACATAGGCAAATCCTTTTGATGTGGAAGCATGATGAGTTTGGAAAAACTGCTGAAAGGGAACAGATCCTCTGTGTTTACGTGGATCTACAATACCCCACTTTAGTATAGCATATTTGGCAGTCCGGTGCAAGATGGAATTTGTGAAAATTATGTAGAAGAAGAAAAAAGCACCCATAGCGGATGCTTTTTGGAAATTTGGGTCGGTCAGTTGAAGTAATCTGCGTACCCGTCCCAACCGGCCAGATACCGGGCAAGGATCATAGCGTCCCGCCGGGTGACGGTACCATCGCCATCGATATCCGCTGTGGTGGGGTCGAAGGTTGTGGGGTAACCGGAGAAATATTGGTGGAGGGTTTTTAAGTCATCGGTATCGATCTGACCATTGCCGTTGAAGTCGGCTACGTCCTTGCGCCAGATGGCGTACAGCGTATGATCTGCGTTGTTTTGTACGATAGTCTCTGCCGTGTAGTACGTGGTGGATGTTTTGGAAATGCCCCAACCAAGGAATACAAAGCCTTCCCGAACGGGTGTAGGCAGTGTTCCATAGGCTTCACCGTATTTTACAGACAGGGTCGAAGCAGAAACCGTACCACCGTTGGCATTGAGGGTAACAGTGATATAAGGGTTACACAATGCGCAGGTTTCAAAATATCCTTTTGTTCCGGAATCTTCCTTAGCACCACAAGCACAGGTGTTATAGATGGTATGCGGATGGTTAGGATCGGTGTAGGTTCCTGCGGTATAGCTATGTTCTGTTGCAGGATTCAGCATGGTTCCGCACGTTAGGCAGGTTTGCGGCGTTGTACAGGTAGGTGCAGCACCAGGGTTATGACCGAATGCATTGGCTATGATTGCGCCACAGGTCGTACAGGTTTGCGCAGTGGTGCAGGTAGCGACTGCTCCCGGGGTATGATTGGTAGCTACATTTAAGATGACGCCACATCTTGTGCAGGTTTGCGCAGTGGTACAAGTTGCAGCAGCGCCTGCGGAATGTCCATAAGCATTTACCAGGATGGCATCACAGGTCGTACATACCTGCGGACTGGTACAGGTTGCCACAGCACCGGGTGTATGCACGTGGGCAAAAGCAGAATAATCCACCCAGGCACAGCGATAGATCCCATCTGTATGCGGATAAATGATCTGTGCTCGTGCGCTGGTGTTGTCAATAACGGTAACGTGATCTCCTACATCGACCCAGCCTAATTCTGATGAGCTGCCCACTCTGATGTATGTTGTTGTTTTCGCTTTCACCACTTCTGTATGTGGGGAACAGGTCGCATTCAGGAAAAACGCTGCCCATGTGTACACATCTTTTGTACTGTTATTCCAGGGACAATTTACAAGACACCAACCATTGTCATACACGGCTTTAATGGTACAATAATCTTTTCCGTAAATATAACCGATATGATTTCCGTTTACCGCATCATACGCATCGGCAGCGTGATCGGCATCGGATAAAGGATAACACTTAAACGGAACCGGATAAACACTTGTAGACTGCAGGGGCAAGGTAAGGTATTCCATAGAAGCATATCCGCTGATGCCACCATATTCCACGTGTGCCCAGGTGCCGTTTGCCTTGGTTACCGTTACAGTGGCACCAGACGGAATAGAACCAATGGCACTATAGCTTGTACCATGACCGGAACGGATCGTCAATGGATATGTCGTGGTCGTGCAGGTATATGTTCCGGCATAGCTGGTAGAACAGGTGCAGACATCCACTATTGAGCTGCCGCCAGATAATGTTGATGGAGCAATATATATATCTAAAACTCTATAGTTTGCAATATCTCTTTTATTTAGTTTTCGGCCCCACTGAATGTTGCATGTTCCACGCGTGTTACATTCACCTACAGTGACTGTACTTTCATCTACACTTATGACAAAAACTGTATGGTAAGGTGAATCACTTGTTATAATATCACCTGGTTTTAGAGAATTTAAATACGCTGTTGGAGAAGATGGTCTATCCCAGTTGCGAGGATTGCTGCCAAAAGCATCATAGCCCAATTTTAGTGCAAAACCATGACATTGTAGGGCATTTGAAAACCAGTTACAACCACAGGATGTTCCGGTTTTTGTGCACGTGCCTGCATGATGCGTACATGGTGAATACGTATAGGAATCCGGGTTGCCGCCATTCCAATAGGCACCAGCCGGGAATTTCGCTTGCAGCTGTGCCAGGGTCAGTCCACCTGCATTGGCAGCTGTAACGGATTTGGCCGTCGTTTCCTTTGCCACGATGGTCTCATTATAGTGCCAGCCAAACACATCATAGTATTCGCTGTTGCCCATCATGTGGTAATTACCGACTTCTCCGGTCTCAAAGGAAAAATGCAGGTGAGTAGCGCCATTGCCTTTTCCAGCGTAGCCGATCAGGTCACCGGCTTCTACATGGATCGAGCCGCTCTCCAGTGCACCTTCTCGATTACCGGCGTTGTAGTCGGCGATACATTCGTCTCTGAGATCGCAGTAAATGTCATACACCAGTGCCGACATATGGGTGTAAAAGGCAGATACGTACGTGTAGCCATTGTAGGTAAACGGTTCATCTAAGAGGATCTTCACAGAACCACAGGTGTCGCCGGGCTGGACCACTTTGGTATGGTTTTGTGTGCAGGAGTAGGTGATCGTACCAGATGCTACGGCATATATAGGGTCTCCATAATTGTATGGATACAAGTCAATGCCATAGTGCCCGGCGCTTTCTGCATATCCTGACCCTTGCACAGTGCCGGATATGGGATTCTGAAAAGAGGTAGAAGCTGTCGCATGGGTATGCTGTGGTATGACAATCGTCGAGAATACCAACAACACGCTGCATAAAAAGGAAACGATTCTTTTTGCTTTCATATGTGACCCTCCTTGAAAAATTGGTCTTTATATAGCCTATTGTATCATATATAGCCTATATTGTCAACCCCTTTGGGCTATAATTAGCCTATAATTTTTTAGAAAAAGAAAGGGCTACCTATGGATACCTACACCGCTGTAAAAAACCGACTGCTGGTCTTGTGTGAGCAAAAGCAAATGTCCATCCACAAGCTTGCCATCGAGTCGGCTGTGCCACCGTCTACCATCAAAAATATCCTCTATGGCAAAAGCAAAAATCCCGGCATCGTCACCATCAAAATGCTCTGCGATGGACTGGGCATCTCCTTGGTGGATTTCTTCGATACGGAGGTTTTTCGCACCTTGGAGCAAGAGATCCGCTGATCTGCCAAACAAAAAAAGCTACAGCCTGTGCCGTAGCTTTTCTGCCATATTCTCAATGCCCGGAGAGCCACTGCGCCAGCTCCTCGGCATACCACGTGTCCGGCTGCGTCTTCACCACATATCCATGCTTCCCATCCTCGGCATAGGTGAAGTCGTTTTCCCCGGTCTCGCTGTCCACCGATGCTTTGCCACGCCGGAGCGTGTACCCGGCTTTCGCTGCGTTTTCCGTATCAAATGGATCCCGTGGGTCGCCGTGCAGCGCCAAAAGCACCAGCATGGGATCCCAGGAAGAGCGACCGTTTTGGCTCCCGTGGGCAGCAAAGGCCAGGCGCAGCGGATCGGTTTCATCCGGGATCGTTTCCGGGGTACCGCTGATCACGCTGGCGCCCACTTCCCAGCCTAAAAATACGATGGGACAGGGAAAATCTCGCAGCAGTGTGGCGGCGGTCTTTCGAGAACGTGGCGCACGGGCAAAGTTGTTCTCCCGTCCATGGCCGTCTTTTTCCCAGTTGCCCGCCATCATCCACAGACACGACACCTTCTCTGCCACCAGTGCCCGTCCGGCTTCATCGGCACACAGGGCAGCGAGCACCTGGGGATAGCCGATCTCCAACAGCTCCACCTGGCCCGGTGCCTTGGTCAGCAGCTCTCGGTACAATGCGACCCCATCGGGCAAGGCATTGTTGTCCGGTACGGTGTGGGGCAGAGCAGAGAGCAGCTTTTGATACGGTGGAGCTCCACCATAATCGGTGGCGTCCCGGTCGATCCCCAGGGGCAGATCCCCAAAGCCTTCGGTGGTGAGAAAGGCATTCAGGGACGCAGCCGAATCGGGCATAGCCGCATTGCAAACGATCCCGGCCAGCGACCACAGCCCCCGTTTGGCAGCCCGGCAAAGGATCCGCAGTGCCGCCACATCGTCGCAGTCGGTCCACCAATCTGTACCTAATATTATAGTACGGTTTGGTAGTGGAGTAACAGATTCATCTGTACCTAATATTATGGTACGGTTTGGTAGTGGGGCGCCGGATTCATCTGTACCAAGGACGGTGCGATGTGGGGCAGGTGCGGTGGATGTATGGATAGATGCTTGTTTCATCTTGTGATTTTTCCTATTCTCCATGTAGATTGTAGATACAGATCGTTGAGGGTTCGATCTTTCCTTTGCTATACATAAGAATTTTTTATTTCGACTATCTGTATCCACTTGATTATAACACATCTATGGGGGACTTGTCAAGATAGTGAGGAAAACCATCTTGACAAACGACAGAATACAGTGTATAATACAGTTGTATGATAGTGCTGTAGAAAAGGTTTGGTTTGTGTATGCGTAAGCCAAAAATCT
This sequence comes from uncultured Ruminococcus sp., assembly GCA_964558485.1. GTDB lineage: Bacteria > Bacillota > Clostridia > Oscillospirales > CAG-272 > UMGS1696. Next base: position 33,561 of record CAZLED010000001.1, read on the forward strand.
ATTTAGATACTTCTGTGATCAGTCATTTGTCACAGCCGGATGCACCCGAAAAAATGCAAGATACATTGTTGCTTTGGAAATGTATTCGTGATGGAATGTATGATGTGTATATTTCCAATGCCACTATGCGCGAGATATCAGCGTGTAAACCGGAAAAATTAGAAATCCTGTTGCAATTCTTATCAGAAATACAGTATACTATTATAGAAGAAACAGAAGAGATCCGAACGGTGGCAGAGATGATCATTACGCTGGGAATTTTGCGTCCGAAAAGCTATGATGATTGTATCCATATAGCATCCGCTGTTGTGACTTCCTGTGACTATATCATATCCTGGAATTTCAAACACATGGTGAATATCAAAACGGTAAACGGTGTGAGAGCGATATCCAATTTGCATGGGTATAAGCCGATCGATATTGTTCCGCCATCGGCTTTTTTGGTGGACGACGTGGAAGAAAGTGAGGAAAACATATGAAGGAACGAGAACTTGTATCCAATTTGACTGTGACCGATATCCATAAACTTCGTGTGAACAATTATGAAAAAACAAAAGATATGAAGCCGGAGGAACGCCATGCGTATTACCATGGAGCAGCTGTAGAAATGCAACGGCGTATCGATGCGATTCGTGCAGCCAGAGGAGAAAAAACGAACTGTACTTGGTTGATTCAGGGAACATCAAGTTAAAATGAGGCTGTTGCATTTTTGGAATTTCTTCCTTCGTGCAACAGCCCCTTTTTGGTATGTTTTCGACCTGGATCAGCGTTGCCTGGAACTTTGGTTAGCGTTTCCTCAATCTGCGAAGGATTCCAGCACCGTTTTGTAATGCTTGGTGGCTGCGCTTTCCTGGGCCGCTGCTTTGGAGGCAAGGTCGGCGGAGTTGGCGGCGGTCAGGTCACAGAACAGATCGTTGTATTGGCTGTATTTGTAGGTGCTGGCAAAGCTGATCTTCAGACCATCCATGAGCAGTCCGAACATCTTCTGCGAGTCCTCGTTCCGGAGCAGCTTCTTTTGCATGACGGTCTCGAATACAGCCGGGTACACGTCATAGTAGCTTTCGATGGCAAGGGCTTCGGTGATCTGCCCGGTGCGATCCATGTCGGCGGTGACCTTGGGAATGCCCAGCAGACCTGTGCCGCCGGTCACCGTGGTGATGTACCGCTCGTCGGAGGCTTCCCACTTGGGGAACACCAGCAGACCATACTCCGCTTCCATGTCCCGGAAGAACTGGTAGGCATCGGTCAGGAAGCCGGAGTAGAACAGACCCTGGTCGTTGGCGAACATCTTGGCAAGGTCGTTTTCCTTGGAGTAGTCGGTGATGAGCCAGGAGGACGGCGTGTGGGTCAGGGTGACGATGGCTTCCAGGATGGACTGGTTCCGGTCGGACAGCAGGGACAGGGTGAAGGTGCCGTCACCGTTGAAGGTCACAGGCTGCACGCCCATGCCAACGGAAAAGGCACCACCGGAGGTACCGTGGGAGGACAGCAGTCCATAGGTGTCCCCATCGTCCCAGGTGCCGTCGCCGTTTTCATCCACGGATACCGTTTCCACCATCTGCGAGAAGGTGTCGAAGGTCCAGTTGTTCTCGTTCACGTATTCATACGGAGACGTCAGCCCATATTCCGTGACCATATCCATGTTGCAGAACAGCACGTGGGACAGCATAACGCCGGTGAAGGGGATGTAGTTCATTTGCAGGAAGCACTTGCCGTTCTGGGTCAGGGACTCCACAGCCAGCTGGTTCCACCAGGCGCCGGTCATATCGATGTGGGGCACGTCGTAGTAGTTGGCCAGATAGCCGCCCAGTGACAGGGACGACATATCGTTCACGTGGGCCCACGCCAGATCGTAGGCACCGTCCCCGGCGGTCACAGAGGTTTTGACCAGGCTGGCGGCACTGCCGATGGTGGCGGCGATCTCTACGTTGAAGTTTTCCTCTACGGTCTGGTTCCGCTTGTAGATGGTATCGTTGATCACGTCTCCGGTCAGCTCGTCCACCACAAATTCCATGGCAGGCAGCTCACCCAGCTTGGCATACTCTCTGCCGATGATCTGGTAGGTGGCACCCTCGTAATTGGCGGCCGGTAGCAGGTCTGCAGAGCGCTGGACGGCGGTCTCGGTCTCCGGTGCGGTGGTGTCTGCCACAGTGGTGTCGGACTGGGGCGTGGTCTCGTCTGTGGTACCACCGGAGCAGGCCGTCATAGCGGTCGATACCAGCAGTGCACACAGGAGCAGGGAAAATAGCTGTTTCGTTTTCATGACAAATCTTCCTCGGTTCATGAATTGTTTTTTGTAGTACAATCGTTGCTACCATGATTATAGCACATCTGTCTGCGAATTTCAAGATGATGGCACAAAGATCGTTTGGCTTTTTTCAGAAGCGGCGGTGGGTCCTATATAATAAAAGGTAGGCTTCTCATCTATGCCAGGTTGGATGGTGGCGGTTTTGCTGCAATCACAAGCCCAAAAGCGAAGACGTATGGCTTTTGGATCGGTTTTCCACCGGGATCGGTGTCGTATAAGGACAGCATCCTACCCGATGTCCCGTTTTTCGTCATTCTGTCGTAATCTGCAACCGGATACGGAAAGAAATTCTATGCGCTTCCATGCTGCAAGTTTACAGATTCATACTGGATTTGATGGCGCATAACGGGTATACTATAAGGGTATTTTTTATACACATATTTATATTTATAGAAACGCTGGAGCCGCTTGACAGAATTTTTGATTTCTCTCTGAAATATTTTTATGGCTCGGCGTGGAGGAGATCCATGACAAAAAAGCATACCCTGATCGCACTACTCTTAGCGTTCCTGACCATTGCACCTACCTTTGCTTCCTGCGCAGGGGACACAAAGGAGACACAGCCTGCCAACGATACTACCGCTGACAAAACCGACACTACCGAAACCACCGATGCGGTGACTGCCGATATTCCGGTGCTGGATTTTGGTGGCGCAGACTTTACCTTTGGAGATTCTGACGAAACAGACCACAACGGTGCCGAATGGGCGACCTACGACGTTTGGGTGGATGGTACCACCGGCGACGCACTGAACGATGCGGTCTACGAACGGAGAATGTATCTGGAAAACACCTACAAGATCAATATGAAGGAAGTCAAGGGGCATACCCAGGTGATCACGGAACAGGACGTGACCTCCGGTACCGGCGAATTGGATGCCGTCATGACCAATGTACTGGTGTCCTGCAACTTAGCGACCAGTGGCTACACCCGGAACCTGTATGACGTACCCTATATCGATCTGACCAAATCCTATTGGGACCAAGGCTGTGTAGAAGACCTGGAGCTGCTGGGTGGCGTGTATTTTGCCAACGGTGACATCACCGTCATGGACGACGACGCCACTTGGGTACTGATGTTTGACAAGGGTCTGTACGAGGACAACGGCTTTGAGAACATTTACGAAAAGGTCAAGAACAAGGACTGGTACATGGACGATATGCTGGAAATGATGTCCACCGCTGCCCGGGACGTGAACGGGGACGGCGCTATGCTCTGGACCGACGATATTTTCGGCTTCACCACCTCCTACAACTCCTGCCAGGGTCTGTTCTATGCCTCCGGCGAAAAGTTCGTTTACAAGGATGAAAGCGGCAAGCCTGCTCTGACCACCTCTCTGGAACGGCTGACCAATGTGGTGGAGAAGACCGGGAAGATCATGGCAGACGAGAACCTGACCATTCTGGTGAACACCATTGGTTCCTATGACGATATGCGTGCTATGTTCTCCGAGGGCAGAGCGCTGTTCTATGGGGAAGTGCTGCAGTGTGTGACCCGTCTGCGGGACAGCGATGCGGACTTTGGTCTGATCCCGTGGCCTATGTTCGATGAAAACCAGGACGGTTACCACAGCTTTGTACACAAGAGTGCCGGTAAGGGTATCTGTGTCACCGCAGCTGCCAAGGACGTGGATATGTCCGGTGTCATCATCGAGGCTATGGCTGCCAAGTCGGTAGACACGCTGACCCCGGCCTACTACGACATTGCCATTACCCGGAAGGCTATGCGGGACGAGGAATCCGTGGAAATGCTGGATATCATCCTGAAGGATCGCCGGTATGACTTGGGTTATATCTACAACTGGGGTGAACTGTACGAGGAGATCCGTGGGCTGATCGCCTATGGCGAGACCACCGTTGCCTCCACCTGGGAAGCGTACGCCGGTGCCTGTGAAGCCGGTATCAACGAGACCATTGCTGCACTGGAAAAGATAGCAGCTACACGGCAGTAAAATGAAAAAGGATCTGTTGCAAGTGAAAAAGTTTTGATCCAACTTTTTCAAAAGTTGGCAGGGGTTGAGGGGACAGAGTCCCTCATCGACCTCCGCAGAGGTCGAAATACCCAGGACATCCGATAAAATTCCTCTTTTTGCTTCTTTAGCAGTACTGCGTAATGCGCTCCTCGCTAAAGGAGAAAAAGAAGAGAATAACACTATGATATAAAAAAGAGGCTGTTGCATTTTTGGAATTTCTTCCTTCGTGCAACAGCCTCTTTTTTTGCTGCAAAAATGGGGAAATTCCCAAAAAACGATTGCATTTGTCCCCACGATGGAGTATACTATAGATAAATACATACAGAATGCGCAGCATTCTACCATAACTACTCATTTGTTATTATTTAGTATTCAATTTTCACTTTTCCAAAAAAGGAGACAACACCATGCGGTATATCGTTGACCATGACTTACATATCCATTCCCAGCTTTCCCTTTGCTCGAACGACCCCGGACAGACACCCCAGGCGATCCTGGACTACGGCGTCCAAAACGGACTGAAGACCCTGTGTCTCACCGACCATATGTGGGATGCGGCTGTCCCCGGCTGCACCTTTGACTTTTATGTAAAGCAGCCCTACGAACGCATCTGCCAGGCACTGCCACTGCCCCAGCATGACGGGGTCAAGTTCCTCTTTGGCTGTGAGACCGACCAGGACAAAAACTGCACCGTGGGTGTGTCTCCGGCGCTGGTTGAAAAGCTTGACTTTATCATCATTCCCACCACGCACCTGCATATGGGCGGCTTCACGCTCCGTGGGGACGAAGGTGTGGAGGAAAGAGCAAGCCTGTGGTGCAGTCGGCTGGACAGCGTGCTGGATATGGATCTGCCCTTCTACAAGGTGGGTATTGCACACCTGACCTGTAGCCTTATGTACACCGGGCACTATCTGGAGGTGCTGGCTGCCATCCCGGACAGCGAATACCATCGTCTGTTCGCCAAGGCTGCCAAGGTAGGTGCCGGGATCGAGCTGAACTTCCCGTCGCTCAGTCTGGACGAGAACAGCCGGGATCTGACCTTGAAGCCCTACCGGATCGCCAAGGAAGAAGGCTGCAAATTCTATTTTGGCTCCGACGCACACCATCCGAAAGAGCTGGCCGGTGCTATGGCAAACTTCCAAAACATCGTGGATCTGCTGGGACTGGAGGAGACGGACAAGATCGAATTTTTAAAATAATGCACCATCGCCGTTGACGGATCGTCCAAGATGTGGTATCCTATAGGTGTCAGAAAGAAGTGCCGACAAGACCGTTTTGTAAAATGAGGTATATCTTATGAAACGTTTCTTTTGCCTGTTTCTTTGCATCCTATTTCTTTCCTCCTGCACCAGTGTATTCGAACCCACCGGCGCAGGAGAGCATATGTACACGCAGGAAGACATTCCGAAAATGAACGAAGGCTATTTCGGCAGAGAATACTACCTCAAGGTGATCGGCTATGAACTGGATCGTCCGGTGGTCACCATGGCGCTGACCCTGACCCAACTGGAAAGCGAAGACAGCTATGACGGAAAATCTTCTGCCTATTTCTCGCTGGAGATCACCTCCGTTGCCTACAGCGATCGATACCAAATGATGCTGGAAGACTAAGTGAACGACAAAAAACGCTACGAATCTCTCGCAGCGTTTTTTTGTTTTGGTTTACTTTTCCAGATATTCCATAAACTTGGCAATGTTGGTCTCGATGGTACCCTTGTTGGAAGCAACGGTGGATGCCACCTGGTTGTCGCCGTTGAACAGCTTGCTGTTGATGGTGCTCCGCATACTGCTGTTGTACCAGTTGAACATGATGGCAATGTCTACCGCACGGGTCTGTCGCATGATGTCCAGCATCTCCACGGAGTCCTCGTTCCGCAGGCCCTTGTGTTCTACAACCGTATTATAGTACAGGGGGATCACCTTTTCCTGGCTGTCGTGTGCCAGAACCTCGGTGATGGTGGCAGTCTGGTCCAGACAGCTGTTGGTGGTGGGGATGGTCAGGCAGAAGACAGAGGTCACGATGTTGGTGATGTAGTTTTCCTGCTCTTCGTCTGCCTTGGGGAAGGGCACGATACCAAAGGTGTCTTCCATATCTCGCATGAGCTGGGCCGCCTTGATCTCACCGGTCATGAACAGGGATCTGCCTACGGTGAACACGTGTACATAGCCGCCTGCATCCACGTCAAAGTCTACGTTGGAGGCCTTCAGGGTGTTGCCGGTCTTGCCGTTCATCAGCACCGCCAGCTTGTCGATTACGTTGTAGAAATGCTCGTTTTCCAGGGTGAAGGCGATGGTGCCGTCGCTCTGGGTCTGAGCGCAGCGTACACCGGCAGAGAAGTAGAATTTTTCCGGTCCGTCCTGGTGGGAGGAGATGCCCCAGAGGCAGGTGCCGTCCTTGTTCCACTTGAAGGATTCATCGGTGTTCAGGGTCGCCACCTCGGTGCAGTATTCGGTCAGCGCATCCAGCGTCCATTTGCCCTCACGAACCAGGTCATAGGGCTTATCCATGTTCCGTTCTTCCATCATGTTTTCGTTGAAGAACAGGCACCACATGGAGTCGTATGCCATCAGGTTGATAGCGCCGGTGGCAAAGTACAGCTTATCCTGCAGCGTGGTGGCCTGGATCACGTCCTGGTCCCACCAGCTTTCCGACAGCTGCAGCTGGGGAATGTCCATCAGGTTCAATAGATACCCTTCCGTCACCAGTGAAATATCCTGGGAGATGGGCAGGAACATCACGTCATAGTCGTCGCTGCCGGACATGATGGAGGTCTTGGCCTCGTCGGTCAGCAGCGTCACGGTGTTGGCCGCATCGCATTCGATCTTCTTTTCGATGATCTTGCAGTTGAGCTTGTCCTCGATGGCACGGTTCCGGTTGTACAGGGCATCGTTCAAGGTCTCCCCGGTCAGCTCGGTGGCGTCCATGTAGATGAACATATTCCAGAGCTGGTCAAAGTTCAGCATCCGGTATTCGCCACCGGCGTAGTCCACATCGGGATACTGCCAACCGTCGGTCTCGGCTTCGGTGGTAGTTGTGTCGGCGCCTGTGGTGTCGGTGTTGGATTCGTCCGTGTTGGTGCTGGTTTCTCCGGCGCAGGAGAAGAGCATAGGGGCTGTCAGCATAGCAGATAGCAGCAGGGCAAGGATACGTTTTTTCATGCAGATGATATACTCCTTTTGTGATGATAGATGAAACGATTTGCATTCCAAGCCAAACAAAAGCATGGATCGGGAACGTTTTATGGTGCCGTGTATCATTATACTACATTCTGTTGGCAAAAGCAAGTAGACGACATCAACTTTGTGCAGAATGCCCAAATGGTTACCAGAAAAAAACGCCACGTTTTTTACGCAGCGTTTTTGGTGTATATCTTACTTCCGCATTTCCTTGTATCCGTCCGCACCGGCGGTGAACACAGGCTTTACGTGCAGGGTATAGGTGAAGTCCTTTTCGTTGAAGTGGAATTCCTTTGCCAGAGCAGGACCGCAGGAGTTGGAGCCAATGCCGCTCTGCTTGTAGTCCAGGATCACCGTGGTCTCCTTGTTGGGCACCAGCTCATAGTGGTGACGGGTCACGGTCAGCTGCTCCGGTGTGAAGTGGGAGGCGTTGAAGTGGAACCGCTTGTCTGCCGTGAACAGGAACCCGTGACCGGCTACCGTGGTCACTCTTGCCCAGCCGCAGTCGATGTGGGAGCTGTTTTCCTGGGGGAACACATAGGGCTCGTAGTTGTCCGTAACGGTGGTGCCAAATTCACCCAGTCGGGCAGCATTGCGCTTGTCCGCATAGGATTCCATGGGACCGTAGCCGAAGTACCGCATTTGCTCGGCACCCTCCGGCATGGTCAGACGCACGCCGAACCGGGGCCAGGACACACCCAATTCCTTCTGCCAATGGGCGTCGTAGGAAATGGTCAGACCACGGCTTTCGGTGACGGTGTAGGTCACCTTGCCACGGAGCACCGGATCAAAGGGTGCGCAGCCCAGAGAGAAGTCCGCTTCTACCACAGCGCTTTCGCCGTCGCAGGAGACCAGCTTGGTGCCGTAGCACTTGACCTTCGCTCTGTGCAGTCCTTCGTTCTCCCATACGTGCCGCACGTTTCGGTCGTTGTCGGTGGGCGCACGCCAGATGGTGGGTTCGATGGGACGGGTGATCAGGTCCTCGCCGTTGTCGCAGATGCGCTGCACCAGACCGGACACCTTGTCGATGGCATATATCGTGTCGCCACAGGTGATGGTGATGGTGTTGCCCGCTTCGGTGGTGGCTACGGTGTACAGCGGTGCCGGAACGCAAACGGTCACGTCCAGATTCTTGCCGCAGTATTCTTCCTGCCAGATGCCCAGCTCATAGCCGGCTGCTGCCCACGGCTTGTTTTCGTTGTACCGCAGCGAGAAGTTCACGGTGACCACGCCACGGTAGCTGTCCAGCAGATCTGCATCAAACAGGGTGTAGGTCTTCTTTTCCTGGGGTGCGATGTCCAGACCGGGGATGCGCCCGGAGCGAACGCTCTTGCCGTCCACTTCGATCCACCAGAACAGGGACAGGTCGTTCATGCAGGTGAAGAACCGCTTGTTTGCTAGCACATACTGACCTACGGTGTCGGTCTTTTCCACGTGCAGGGGCATATACAGCTGCTTCACTTCTAAGAAACCGGTGTGGGGCCGTCTGTCAGGGTATACCAGACCGTCTACGCAGAAGTTGCCGTCGTTGGGAAAGTCGCCGAAATCGCCGCCGTAGGTGAAGTGGGGATCGGCATACTTGTTGTCTCCGATGGCTACGCTGTGGTCGGTGTATTCCCAAACGCAGCCGCCAAAGAAGGGATCGTTTGCCCAGATCACGTTCCAGTAGGCTGCCAGGTCTCCGGGGCCGTTGCCCATGGCATGGCAGTATTCACACAGGAACAGCGGCTGGGTCATCTTTTCGTCCTTGCAGTAGCTGTCGCACCAGGCCGGATCGGGATACATATGGCTCTCTACATCTGTAGTATCAGCCTTGTGTACGCCGCCGTTGTAACCGGAGTGGGCGCCTTCGTAGTGTACCAGGCGGCTGGTGTCCCGGCTCTTGATCCAGGTGGTCATCGCAGTGTGGTTTCTGCCCAGACCCGATTCGTTGCCCAGGGACCAGAATATAATAGAAGGATGGTTCTTATCCCGTTCCACCATGCGTCTGGCTCTGTCAACGTAGGCCGCCTCCCAATCGGGATTATCCGACAGACCGTTCCAGGGGTGCATACCGTGGGTCTCGATGTCGGTCTCGTCGCACACGTAGAAGCCGTACTTGTCGCACAGGCCGGTGAAGCGAGGGTCGTTGGGATAGTGGGAGGTACGGATCATGTTCACGTTGTGCTGCTTCATGATCATCAGGTCCCGGATCATATGCTCCATGGGGGTAGCGTGGCCCAGCAGATGGTGGCTGTCGTGGCGGTTCACACCCTTTGCCTTGACCTTCTTGCCGTTGATGTAGATCACTTTATCCTTGATCTCGATCCGTCTGGCACCGGTGGGAATGGCAATGGTCTCATTGCCGCAGGTCAGCACCAGGGTGTACAGAGACGGCGTTTCATCCGACCACAGCTTGGGATCTGCAATGGTGGGAATGGTGATGACGCCGTCCCCGTTTACATTTGTCGTACCGAAGGAGATGGTGCAGCCACAGGGAGACAGGAATTCCCAGGCAACCTCTGCCACATCCGTCAGGGACAGCTCTGCGGTGAAGTCGGCCTTGTCGAAGGTGTCGTTCAGAGCGCACTTGACGAAGATGTCCCGGATGTGGGTCTTGTCCCGGAACAGCAGATATACTTCCCGGAAGATACCGGACATACGCCACATATCCTGGTCTTCCAGATAGGTGCCGTCGGACCACTTCAGCACCAGCACCTTGATGGTGTTCACGCCTTCGTGGACAAAGCCGGTGACGTTGATCTCGCTGGTCAGGTGGCTCACCTGGGAGTAGGCGGCAAAGGTGTCGTTGATCCACACATAGAATGCGGAATCCACGCCTTCAAAGTTCAGGTAAATTTCCTTGCCGATCATGGACTTGGGTACGGTGAAGTCCCGGACGTACAGGCCGCAGGGATTTTCGTCCGGCACGTGAGGTGCATCTACCGGGATGGGATAGTTTACGTTTGTGTAGTTGGGCACATCGTAGCCTCGATCCAGCGCCATCTGCCAGTTCATGGGCACAGGCAGCTTGTCCATGTTCGTCCGGTCAAAGCTGGCGCAGGTGAAGTCACAGATGTCGTGGACGGAAGAAAAATACCGGAAGTCCCACACACCGCAAAGGGATTTGAAGTAGGGGCTTTCGTCCCGGTTGCCGCCAAGAGCCGTGTCCTTGCAGCAGTAGGGGATAAAATACGCACGAGGCTCCTCACAGTGTACGTGCAGGATCTGTTCGGTGGTATGATAATCGGGAATTGAGAAAGGCATAATATTGTCTCCTTTTCTGGGTTTGGTATTATTATGACACAATACGGCGCAGAAGTCAAGGCAGATTTGGGAAAATTTATGAGAAATATGATAGAAAAAGTCCCTGCCTACAGAAAACCATAGACAGGGAACTTTGCAATATCGTATGATGAGATGTAGCTGCAGAGACGCTAACGTACAGCTATACCAACTGCCAAAGGCAGTGAACCGTCGTGGGATCGCTCTACTATATAGCTACAGAGACGCCAACGTACAGCTATACCAACTGCCAAAGGCAGTGAACCGTCGTGGGATCGCTCTGCTATGCAGCTACAGAGACGCCAACGTACAGTTATACCAACTGCCAAAGGCAGTGAACCGTCGTGGGATTGCTATACTATACAGCTGCAAAGACGCCGTGCGAGAAAATTATTCGTCGTCGGAGTTGTCGGCGTCGGCGATGACCTTCTGGGCAATGTTGCCGGGAACCTCTTCGTAACGGTCTACGATGAAGTCATAGGAACCACGACCCTGGGACATAGCACGCAGCGCAATGGTGTAATCCATCATTTCTGCCTTCGGTACATCGGCTTCTACAACGGTATAACCAGACTTGTGCTCGGCAGGATTGATACCCAGCACACGGCCACGACGCTTGTTCACGTCACCCATAACGTCGCCTACCAGAGAATCCGGAACGGTGGCGTACAGAGTACCAACGGGCTCCAGCAGTACCGGCTTTGCCTGGGGCAGACCAGCCTTGTACGCCAGCTTAGCGGCCAGCTTGAAGGAGATTTCGTTGGAGTCTACCGGGTGATAGGAACCATCGTACAGGTCGGCTGCCAGGTTCACCATGGGATAGCCGGCCAGCACACCCTTCAGCATGGCTTCCTGCAGACCCTTTTCTACGGCCGGATAGAAGTTCTTCGGTACGGTACCGCCTACAACGGACTGGGTGAAGGTCAGACCTTCTGCGTCACCGTGGGAGAAGCGCATCTTCACGTGGCCATACTGACCGGAACCGCCGGACTGCTTCTTGTGCTTGCCTTCTACATCTGCCGTACCCTTGATGGTCTCACGGTATGCGATCTTGGGCGTGGTCAGCTCCACAGAGGTACCAAAACGGCTCTTCAGCTTGGAAACGACTACAGCAAAGTGGATGTCGCCCATAGCGGACAGGGTCATCTGCTTGGTCTCGGCATTGTTTTCATATACCAGCGTGGGATCCTCTTCCAGCAGTCTGGCGATACCCACGGAGATCTTATCTTCGTCACCCTTGGCGGCAGGCATGATGGCCTGGGTCATGTACGGCTTCGGGAAGGTGATCTTCTTATACTGAATGTCGGCGCCGGTGGTCAGGGTGTCGTTGGTGTTGGTGCCGGCCAGCTTGGCGATCATACCAATGTCACCACAAGCCAGTGCGGTCACTTCGGTCTGCTTCTTACCACGGATGGTGTAGATGTGTGCCATCTTTTCCATGACGCCGGTGTTGGTGTTCTTCAGGGTCATGTCGGCGGTCAGCTCACCGTTCATCACCTTGAAGAAGGACATCTTTCCTACGAACGGGTCGGCGATGGTCTTGAATACGAACAGTGCGCATTCGCCGTCGGCTGCGATGGGCGTTTCGGTTTCGTCGTCGCCGTCCACCAGATGCTCGACCTTACGGGCCGTCGGACGCGGGAAGGAGTCTGCAATGGTATCCAGCAGGAAGTTCACACCCCACAGATTCACGGCAGAACCGGAGAATACGGGCACGATGGAGCCGTCGATGATACCCTGGTGCAGTGCTTCCACCGCTTCTTCCTGGGTGATGACGCCTTCGTCGAAATACTTGTCCATCAGCTCTTCACTGGTGGCAGCCAGCGCTTCGTTCAGGGTCTCGGCGTAACCGGCAGCGATCTCTTCCTGGGCAGGCGTGAAATCGGCTTCGCTTCTCTTGCCCTTGTCGTCAAAGGTGTAGGCCTTTCTCTGGATCAGGTTCAGGAAGGTCACCTTCTTGCCGTCCTTTACAGGTACCAGTACCGGGCAAACTGCCGTACCGAACTGGTCGTTCAGCTGATTGAATACTCTTTCGAAATCCGCTTCGGGATCGTCACACTTGTTGATGAAGAAGGCCTTGGGGATACCGGCATCGGTCACCTTGTCCCAAGCCAGCTCGGCACCCACTTCTACGCCAGCCTTGCCGTCCAGCACGATGATACCGGCGTCTGCCACACGAGTAGCGGCACAAACTTCGCCTTGGAAGTCCAAGAAGCCGGGAGTGTCGATGAAGTTGACCTTAATGTCATTCCAGATCACGGGTGCCATGGTCAGAGTCAGAGAAAAGCCGCGCTTGATCTCTTCCGCATCGTAGTCACAAACGGTGTTGCCGTCGGTGATCTTTCCAAGTCTGTCGGTGGCTTTGCTCAGGTAGAGGGCTGCTTCGGCGATGGAAGTCTTACCGCTTCCGCCGTGTCCCAGTAAAACGATATTCCGGATACTCTTGGTGTTGAAATCTGCCATGGGGTGAACTCCTTTATATATAGTGAAACATTCGTAAGTCACAGGGTGTGGTCGTATATGTGATGTTCGGGATTCTGTATACACCGAACACGAAAAACCCGACGTTACTTGTTTATTATACACCATCCCAATCGGTATTGCAAGAGCATAGACGAAATTTTTTGCCGTTATGGGTGCCAGGAATTTGCTCCGATTTTTGTGTACCTTGCACAAAAGCGACCACATTTGTCCAAAAACCAAGGGATTTCTGCCAGTGCCGTGCTGAAAATCCAGGTGACACAGACGGCTCTGATGGTGCAATTTGCGCAGAAAAGAGACAAGCCAGATGTGCCGGCAGGACCTGCGGTGGTACATAAGCAAAAAAAGCCCCGTCTTTCCGGGCAAGGACACCATATCGTGGGAGATAGGTGGATGCCGCCGGAAGCACGGGTGCTTTTTGCATGGGGCAGCCTCAGAAATTGCTGCCGTTCCAGCCCCAATGGGAGACCTCTTCGTATTTGACGTAGCAGTGGTCCGGGGCAATGCCGCAGATCTGCTCCATGGTCTGGCAGACCAGAGACGTCATTTTGTCGTAGGCAGAGTCGGTGCCCTTGCCGAACAGTGCCACCTGGACCATGGCACAGGGTTTGTTGTCACCGGAAAAATGCATGGCGCAGTCTCCGGTCAGATCCACCATGAGCCAGCGTTCGGTCTTGCCGGGGAAGGTCTCGATGTCCCGGCCAAAGGCAGCGGTGAGAGCGGATTCCTTGTCGGCGCTCAGCGGTGTGGTCATGCGTACCTGGATATAAGGCATAAGTGTATACTCCTTTTGTGGTTTTGGTATGTTGATATGATACCACGGAACGAGGCGATTGTCAAGGGGAAGATGGGATAAGGAACCGGGCACTTGTAGGGGCGATTCAAGAATCGCCCGAAGAAATGCTGTGGTATTCTGCAGTTCTACAAAGCATAATGTACGTCGAATCTACAGGTGTAACGAATATAGCTGTAAACCGCCATAGGTATACCCAATTTGCTAAATTTGATATTGACTTTCAATTTCAAATGTGATATACTATACTGCGTTACCTATCGACAATACACCCATGCAAAAAAGGAGAGGGAGACCATGGCGTATCAGACCAAACAACGGCACGCGATACTGGCGTATCTGGCGGCGTCTCCACACACCAGTCACACGGCCAGAGAGCTTATCGATAGCCTGCATATCAGTGAACCCACCGTTTTTCGTACCCTGACCTATCTGACCGAGGAAGGGCTGCTCAAACGGTTCACCGGTCCCCATGGGGCTGTCTACCAATACATCGGCTGCGGCGGCCACCATATGCACCTGAAATGCAAGGCCTGCGGCAATCTTGTTCACCTGGAATGCAGCTTTGCTGAGGAGATCCTGCGACATTTCTCCGAGGAGCACCACTTTATGCTGGACGAAGAAGACACCATTTTCTACGGCTTCTGCGACAACTGCCGCCGCAAGACCGAAGCCGGAAAGGATACGGACCTATGAAAAAAACACTGCCCCTGCTTCTGGCGCTGACCTTTCTCACCGGCAGTACCACCGGCTGTGCGGTTGACGATGGCAGACCGGAAGCGGATGGACTGACCATCATCACCACCAACTTTTTCCTGTACGATACCGCACGGACCCTGGCACGAGAAAACGACAACGTGGTCATGCTGATCTCGCCCGGTGCGGAATCCCACGACTATGAGCTGACCCTGACCGATATGGCGGCGCTGGAGACCTGCGATCTGTTCGTCTACGTGGGCGGCGAAGGTGAAGATTGGGTCTACGATGCGCTGGACACCTTTGCGGCAAGTGGCATCACGATCCCCACCTTCTGCGCCATGGAAGCGGTGGAAGAGAAGGGAACACTGATCCATGCGGCGGAAGAGCATGACCACGATCACGACCACAGCGAACACGCAGATGAGCATTGGGAAGGCATCGATGACCATGTGTGGCTTTCCATGCCCAATGCCATTGCGATCTACGAAGGACTGTGCGATACGCTCCTGCACACCTATGAGACCTGGTCGCCGGCAGAAAACGACTGGGCCTACACCGTCACCACCTGGGACGAAAAATACCGGGCGTTGGTGGCAGAGGCGGCCGATCCCTTTCTCCTTGTGGCTGACCGGTTTCCCTATACCTACCTGACTACGGAATACGGCATCGACTATTTGGCGGCCTTTTCCGGCTGCACCTCCGACACGGAGCCGACCCTGGATGTGGTAAATCGGCTGATCACAGAGGTGGAGAACCGGCAGGGCAAGACGATCCTTGTGACCGAGCTGTCCGATGGGCAAACGGCGCAGGCCATCTCAAAGCAGGTACCAGGCGTGACCATCGAAGAGCTGCATTCCTGCCACAATGTGACAAAGGCAGATTTTGATAGTGGTGTGACCTACATCGATCTGCTGGCGCGAAACTACGCCGTTTTGGAGAAGATACTATGGAAGAAATAAAACAAGTGTCAAAAGCTGGCACAACAGAAGCGGCACCGGTTTTGGTGCAGGCCAAGGATGTGACCCTGTCCTATGACGGCAAGCCTGTGGTTGGAAACGTGAACTTTACCGTGACAAAGGGGATGTACCTGTGTGTGGTAGGCGCCAACGGCAGCGGCAAATCTACCCTGATGCGTGCCATCACCGGGATGCTTCGTCCCACCACCGGCACCCTGACCGTGACACCCGGCGTGACCATTGGCTATCTGCCCCAGCAGTCGGAGATCCAGCGAGACTTTCCGGCGTCGGTCTGGGAGGTAGCGCTGTCCGGTTGTCTGGGCAGAGTAAAGAATCGCTTCTGGCCGGGGTTCGGATACGACAAGGAGTCCCGGGCACGAGCGGAAAAGGCGCTGGATATGCTGGGGATGTCCGACAAAAAGAAGCGTTCCTACAACGAGCTCTCCGGTGGGCAGCAGCAACGGGTATTGCTGGCACGAGCCCTGTGTGCTTCGGATACGCTGCTATTGTTGGACGAGCCGGTGACCGGGCTGGATCCGGATGCGACCCGGGAGATGTATGCCATGATCCGGCGGCTGAACAGTGCGGGCACGGCGATCCTGATGGTGACCCACGACATGGAAGCGGCCCTGGAAGAGTCTTCGCACATTTTGTGCCTGTGCCAGCGCCATGGGGCTCCGACTGCCCACGGTCACACCAACTTCTTTGGGGAGACAGAACGATACCGGGCTGGTCTGGGTGCCGCACCCGGTGAGGACACGTGCAGCTGCTGTGGGTTGGCACACGAGCATCGTACCGCAGCGGTGGGGGCAAGAAAGCTCCTGGTGCCGGAACGATTGCAGACTACATACACCGAAAAGGAGAAAAAGCTATGACCATACAATCCATTCTGGCGTCTCCTTTTTTGACAGGCGTCGTGCTGCGTTCCCTGATCGTGGGGGTGCTGGTGTCTCTGTGTGCGGCGCTGCTGGGCGTGAGTCTGGTGCTGAAGCGGTATTCCATGATCGGTGACGGTCTGTCTCACGTGGGATTTTTTGCCTTAGCTCTGTCTACGGCAGCCGGGGTCAGCGGTGCGTACACCATGGAAGCGTCTTTGCCCATCGTGATCTTAGCGGCGGTGCTGATCCTGCGGCTGAGCCAATCGAAGAAGATCAAGGGAGATGCGGCCTGTGCCATCGTTTCTACAGGAGCGGTGGCCATTGGTACGCTGATCAACAATGTGCTGGGCGTGCGCTCGGCAGACGTGTGCAGCAGCCTGTTTGGTTCGGCTTCGCTTGTGACACTGACGGACAAGGATCTGTGGCTCAGTGTTGCCATGTCGGCCCTGACACTGGTGTGGTATGTGCTCTGTGCCCGGCGGATCTTTGCGGTGACCTTTGATATGCCCTTTGCCCGGTCGGCTGGGGTCCACACGGAACGGCTGGATATCGTGATGGCGATCCTGACGGGCATCACCATCGTGGTGGGCATGAAGATGATGGGGGCCATTATGATCTCCGCTCTGATCCTGTTTCCGCCCATGACTGCCATGCGTGTGACCGGCAGCTTCCGGGCTACGGTGTGGGTGTCTGCCATCGTGTCGGTGGTGAGCTTTGTGATCGGCTTCGTGCTGGCGTGCCGATTCTCTCTGCAGACCGGTGCCACGGTGGTGACGGTCCAGCTGGTGTTGTTTTTGGTTTTTGCGCTGGTGGGACGAAAGAAAAGGTAAAAATAATAGAAAAGCTCTCTTGGGTGCCTGTGCCGAAAAGAGAGCTTTTTTTGACCTTAAACAAAAAATGTCCTGAACTTTTGTGAAAACTTTTTCCTTTTCTATTGACAGGCTGTCGGGATTTGTGTATAATAGAGTAAACATTACCTCTTGGCTGCGGGAAAATTGCGCAATGCAACAGATGTCAAGTTGCGAACGCTCTTTTGCTGCCATCGAATTTGTATAGATCGATCCTTTCACAGAATGGAGGTACGCATATGTCTGCCAAAAAACGGATGCTTGCTTTGCTGCTGACGGCACTGCTGCTGTCGTCTGCCTTTGTGTCCTGCGGAGAAACGGAGGTCCAGGAGGAAGAGACAAAGGGTGCGGATACTGTCGCCACCACAGCGGAACCGGAGACCGAGGAGATACGCTATGCAGCGGATATTCCTGCAGGTACTGACTACAACGGAGAGACCTTTACGGTGCTGGCCTTTCCGCTGGAGACGCTTGTCTGGGGTGACGTGGACTGGAATGCCGAAGAGCTGACCGGGGAAGTGGTCAACGATGCGGTGTACAACCGTACGACCACCACGGAGTCCAAGCTCAACGTGGCTATCGAGGTGGTCCACATGGACAGCTACGGCAACGCCAATATGCTCCAGAAGTCTGTGAATGCCCAGGACAATGCCTATCAGCTTGCCACCAACTCGCTGCAGACCACCTTGACCATGGGACAAAACGGACTGCTGGCGGAGCTGAATGACTATGCCGCACAGGGCACGCTGGCACTGACCTCGCCTTGGTGGGACCAGAACTGCCTGAACGACCTGTCCGTGGATCACAAGAACTATATCCTCACCGGCGACATTGGTACCATGTACAAAAAGTCCATCGGCGCCATCATGTTCAACAAGGCCATCTACAACAACTACAGCCTGGAGGATCCGTACCAGCTGGTGGAAGACGGCAAGTGGACCATCGACAAAATGGTGGAAATGGGCACCCAGGTTTCGGTGGACACAAACGGCGACGGCGTTATGGATACCGAAGACCAGTTTGGTCTGATCTGCTTCTGCGATATGATGCCGCTGGCGTTCATTGGCGCCGGTGTACAAATGGCGACCAAGGATGCGGATGACGTTCCCCATCTCAGTATGTATTCCGAAAAGACCGTGTCCGTGATGGAAAAGCTGGCGACCCTGATGTACAACGAGTCCATCACCTGGAGCTGGTCCAAGGCCGGTGTCACCGAGGAGACCGCTTTTGCCATGTACCAGGCGGATCAGTCCTTCTTCTACTATGGGGAGCTGCACGCCGTTGCCATCATGCGGGATATGGATTCTCCCTTCGGCGTCCTGCCCATGCCCAAATATGACGAAGCACAGGACAGCTACTACCACTGCGTCAATCCCAATGTGGCTTCCGTATACGGTATCCCGGTCACCAATGTTGCCTACGACATGACCGGTCACGTGATGGATACCCTGGGTGCCGAATCCAAAAACGAGCTGACGCCGGCCTACTACAATGTGACGCTGCTGGGCAAGGTCAGCCGGGACAGCGAATCTGTGGTATCGCTGGATATCATCATCGGCAGCATCCGGTACGATCTGGGCTATCTGGGCGGTATCGGGATCAGCTCTATGCTGTACACCATGGCAAACGCCTGCAATTCCGACCTGACCTCCCAGTACGAGGCAAAGGCAAGCTCCTTTGAAAAGGCCCTGGAAAAGTTCGTGCAGGCCTACGTGGATTGAGACTTTCAAACGATTTACTTCTCTGCATGGCTGTCATTTTCTGTGGCGCCTTGTGCCATTTCGCAAATACGACAAGCATTGCTTTCCTATGCCCTATCCGAGTGGGAGCGAACGTTTGCCCCACTTTGTGATACAACGATACACTACGAGATTTTTACGAAAACAGGACGGAGGTACCCCTATGTTGACAAGAAAAAGAATGTTCGCGTTGCTGCTGGCGGCGCTGCTGCTGACATCTTCCTTTACGGCTTGCGGTGAAGTCGAGGTGGTGGAGACCCAGGATGTGGCCGATACCACAGCTGCTCAGGAGACCGAGGAGGTGGAGCCCTTTGCCAATGTGGATTTCGGCGGACAGAGCCTGCGCATTTCTTCCTCCATCGATGAGGAGGACTCCACCAATGCCCATCGACTGATCGCCGGTTCCGGAGAGCTCAATGGCGAGGTGGTCAACGATGCGGTGTACCAGCGGAACCTGACGGTGCAGGAGCTGCTGAACGTACAGCTGGAATTTCTACCGTCGGAATGGACCTACGGCAACGGACACACCGAGATCGAAAAGCTGGTGCTGTCCGGGGACGCCGGGTTTGAAGTGGTCATCAACGACCTGATCAACTTAGGCCGTATCGCCCATAAGGGGTACTTCCACTCCGTTTCCAACAACCAGATCATGGACTTCTCCAAGTCCTATTAGTACGGCGAGGCCATTGCGGATCTGGAGATCGTACCCGGTGCTGCCTACATGATGTTAGGGGACGTGTTCGCCGACTGCCTGGCTTCTGCCCATGTGCTGTACTACAATAAAGATATCATCAACAATAACTATGCGTCCCCGGACTATGTGCAGGATATCATCCTGGACGGCAGCTGGACCGTGGACGAAATGATCCGCATCACCGAGGAGACCGCAGTGGACCTGGACGGCGACGGCACCATCTCCGAAAAAATGGGAGACCTGGGCGGTTACTCCGTCATTGGCGCCTGGGGACCGATGATCCCGGTGCTCATGGGCTTTGATGTGCAGTTCATGGATGAGACCGAAACGGGCAAGCTGGCGTATTGCTTCAACAACGAACGCTCCGTGACCATTCTGGAAAAGCTCAACGAGCTGTACTGGGCAAGCTGGAATTACCAGGACATCACCGACCATTCGGCAACGGGTCTGCTGAATCTCTATGCGGACCAGAAGACGGTGTTCGTGGGCTATCTGCGGCTGGGCGACCTGGAAAAGATGCGGGACATCGAGTTCCAGGTGGGTCTGGCCTGCTACCCGAAGCTGGATACGGACCAGCAGAAGTATGTTTCGTCTCTGCACGATACCTCTGAGGTCGGTGCGATCATGGTGACGGCACCGGTGGATCAGATGGACTTTATCTCCACGGTGCTGGAAGTGATGGCAAGAGAAGCCGGCCGCACGATCATTCCGGCATACTATGAAGAAGCGCTGAAGATCAAGTACGTGAACGGTACCGGAGACGCTGCCATGATCGACCTGATCCACGATGCGATCACTTCTCCTTTTGCGCTGGCGTACAACAATATCCTTGGTGAGGTGCTGCTGGGCAAGTGCTTCCTGACACCTCTGGGCAGCAAGAGAACAGACTTTGCCTCTGCCTATGCGTCTGTCGAAAAAGCCGCATTGGAAGACCTGGATGAGCTGGTAGAAGCCTTCACCGAAGTGGTGGAAAGACAGGGAAGATAAGGAGCAAAATACAGTGATACAAAGCGGTACAGCTTGGGTGGTGACCTGGACTGTACCGCTTTTTTTGCCTGAAATTGCATTGCGTAACAGAACATACGCCACGGCCTTCTGCCCTCTGCCGTCTTACTTCTGCCGTCTGACTTCTGCCTTCTGACTTCCCCAGCTGCCCTTGACAAGCCATCGAAAAAGTCGTATAATATTTTTCGAAAAATACGACATAGGAGATACACATATGGAAAACATGGACTTGTCCAGCTATAGAGAACAGATCGATGGGATCGACAAGGAGCTGGTGCAGCTTTTTGCCAAGCGGATGCAGGTGGCCAGCGAGATCGGAGAATACAAGAAGCAGCATGGTATGCCGGTTCTGGACGCCGCAAGAGAACGGGCCAAGCTGGCTTCGGTGGCCGATATGGCACCGGAGGGCATGGGAGACTACACCAAGGTGCTGTACTCCCTGCTGTTTGAGCTGGCAAGAGCCCATGAGCAGACCCTGCAGAACGAGGAAAATGCGCTGTTCCGGGACGTGAAGCACGCCATCGACCACACGCCGGCGCTGTTCCCGGAGGATGCTGTGGTGGCTTGTCAGGGGACGGAGGGTGCCTACTCCACGGCTGCCGCCGAAAAGCTGTTCCGTACCCCACGGATCTTATACTGCAAAAGCTTTGATGCGGTGCTGCAGGCGGTGGAAAACGGGCTGTGCCGCTACGGACTGCTGCCGGTGGAAAACTCCACAGCCGGTATCGTGGAAGGGGTCTACAAGCTGCTGGAAAAGCATTCGTTCTATATCGTGCGTGCCGTTCGGGTGAAGGTGGACCACAACCTGCTGGCGCGCCGTGGCACGAAGCTGGCGGATATCAAGGAAGTGATCTCCCACGAACAGGCCATCAACCAGTGCTCGGCACTGCTGGAGACCATGGGCGTCAAGGTGACCTATTGTGAAAATACCGCTGTGGCAGCCAAGCTGGTGGCAGAATCCGGTCGGAACGATCTGGCAGCCCTGTCCTCTGTGGCGTGCGGTGCCCTGTACGGACTGGACAACCTGAAGCCGGCTGCGCAAAATGTGGGCAACAACTACACCCGGTTCATTTGCGTATCCAGAGATCTGGAGATCTATCCCGGTGCCGACCGCACGACCCTGATGCTGGAGACGGAAAATCGTCCCGGTGCGCTGTATAAGCTTCTGGCACGGTTCTATGCACGGGGCATCAACCTGACCAGCCTGGTTTCCCGGCCCATTCCCGAACGGGAGTTTTCCTTCCGGTTCTATTTTGATCTGGACACCAGCGTGTATGCGGACTCCTTTGCTCAGCTCATGAGCGAACTGGATACCCTCTGCCCCACCTTCCGGTATCTGGGCAGCTATCGGGAGATCATCTGACAAAGCGGCAAAAGCAGTCTCCAGGGGAAAATGATATAATTTTTACAAAAAATCCAAAAATGCACTTGACAGACCCGGCAAAATGTGGTATAAATATATTGAACCGTACGGAATGTATCGGTAATTTTTGTTGGTTCTCTACGAATGTCGAGCCGACTTGGAGCATTGGAGGTTCCCATATGAAGAAACTGCTTTCGTTTTTGTTCGTTTGTTTGCTGTGCACGGCGCTTCTCTGTCCCGTCTCTGCCGCCGACTGGGTTGTGGACACCTTTGTGTCGGCCTTTGATGAAGCACCGGATTGGTTCGACGACGCCAATGTGGTGGAGTTTGAGGACTACTATGCAGAAGGCGCCACCAATGCCCGTGCCGGTGACAACTATGTATACCTGAAAAACGACGGGAAGGGTGACTTTTCCATCGAGTTCCAGGTGGACGAAGACGGCATCTATGACATTGGCGCTACCCTGATGGGTTGGACCAAGAGCGTGCCCCGTTCCACCAACATGACCGTAGACGGCGCACCCTTTGTATATGTGATGTTCGATTACGAAGACGATTCTACCCAGTATGTTGAGCAGTATCTGACCGGGCTGCAAATGGAGCTGACCAAGGGTACACACACCTTTACCCTGTCCCTGGCCTCCGACTTTGACGACAGCACCGTCAAGAGCCTGTACTTCGACAACTTCTTCTACCACAAGGCAGCCGATATTCCGGTCGAGACTGCAGCACCGGAGACGGTGGCAGAGACCGTTGCAGATATTTCTGCGACAGATGCAGCTGTGGCAGAACCGGTGGCAGCACCCCAGACCATGGATGCCGGTGTGTTTGCTGTGATCGCTATGGTGACCGCACTGAGCGGCTACATGGCTTCGAAGAAGAGATAAATTTGGTTCGATACGATGGCGGTATGGGGGATGCCTGTACCGCCTTTTCTTATAAAATGATACGAAACGAGGATCTACTATGCATACCAAACGACTGCTTACGCTGCTGCTGGCGGCACTGCTTCTGACCGCCTGTGCAGGAGAAACCATCGAGACCATCGGTACCGAGTCCACGACACCTGTGGAGACCACGCCGGAGACCACCTATATCGATACCCTTGGCAAAAAGGATTTTGGCGGCGCCACCTATACCTATGCCTTTTCCGGACGCAACAGCACGATCCCCATGCTCGACCCACACGTGGGTGAGCTGACCGGCGAGATCATGAACGATACGCTGTACAACCGGGACAAATGGATCGAAGAAGAGTACGGTGTATCCATCGAATATTTGGAGGATGGCGACATCCAAAGCAGCATCCGCAATGCGGTACAGGCCGGAGATGCCCTGTGCGATGTGGTGGTCGGCTCCCTGGCTGACGGCAAATCCGGACTGGGCGCTGTGGTGCAGCAGGGTGTGCTGTATAACCTGTTGGACGTGCCGCACCTGCAGCTGGACAAGGAATGGTGGAGTCCGCTGATGTACGAGAATGTACAGTACAACGGCAAGATGTTCTTCACCTCCGGCGACATGGCACCCTTCTCCTACATTGGTCCGGCCTGCGTCTATATGAACCTGGATCTGGCGCTGAACTACCAGGTGGACGAAAACGAGATCTACGAGCTGGTGTATGACGGCGACTGGACCTTTGACGAGCTGTACAGCCGGTATAATGGTCTGGACAATGACCTGAACGGGGACGGCAAAATGCACTGCCTGGACGACTTCTACGGCATCGTCACGGAATACAACAACCTGACCTCCACGCTGCTTTTGGTGGCAAACGATGTGAAGCTGTGCGAAACGGATGAAAGCGGAAAGCTTGCCATCCATCTGAACGATGAACGCACGGTGTCCGTTATTGACAAAATGGCGAACTATTTCCAGAAGATCGAAAACAACGGCGACAACACCCTGCTGTTTGACGAGACCTTCAAGTTCGACCGGGCGCTGTTTGCGGTGCATTATGTGGAATCGACCCTGCGCCGGTTCCGGGATATGGACAGCGACTACGTGATCCTGCCCATGCCGAAATACGACACCACCCAGGAAAGCTACGTGTGCTACATCAATCCGTGGGTACAAGCCTTTGTTTCCGTTCCGTTGGTGGTAGAGGACATCGAAAGAGCCGGGTTCATCACCGAGGTCATGGAATATAAGTCTGTCGAAATGGTGCGGCCGGCTGTGTATGACGTGACCCTGAAGGGCAAAGCGCTGCGGAACGAGGACAGCCTTGCCATGCTGGACATCGTGTTCGATACCACATATATCGACTTCAACGGCATCTACGAATTCGGCGGCCTGCTGGGTACGGTGAACGGTGCGATCTTCTACGATAGACCCTATGCCTCTGCCTATGCGGCTGCGGAAGAAAAGGCAAATACGGCGCTGGAAAAGTTCATGGAGATCTTTGCATAAGAGAAACAGGGCTTATACAATTGTAGTACTTCTACATAAACGATAGAAAAATACGGCTGAAATTGTGGTAAAACCATTGACAAATCCAGGAAACGGTGGTACAATGTACCTATCCAAATTTATAAATTTCTTTGGAGGAAAACAAAATGAAAAAGCTTTTGACACTGGCGCTGGCGACTGTGATGACCGTTGCCTGTGCGCTGGGTGCTTCTGCCGGTTGGTGTGACGAAGTGTTTGCCGACGTGGATTTCTCCGCTTTGGCTACCTACGGTTCCGACGTGCTGGGCACCTACCAGATGCGTGGTTTTGCCACCGACCCCAACGGCAAGTACTACTTCGGTGGTAACCTGCAGGGTGGTCCCACCATGTACAAGTTCAACACCAAGGGTGAAATGCTGGATTCCTATCAGTTCACCACCGATCCCGGCTCCTATGTGAAGGCCATCACCTGTGACGACCGTGGCTACGTGTACAACGGTATTGCCAATGCCGCCAACAACGGTGCGTTCTTCTTCTCTATCTGCGACATGGAGACCCTGACCGAGCAGTCCTACGTGGAAGTGGCCATCGATGGGAAGATCGGTGTCAACGGTGTGGGCGTTGCCAATGTGGACGGCAAGTACATCCTGTCCCTGATCTGCAACTACGACACCAACCGGATGTATTTCTTTGACGTGACCGACGTGAAGAAGCCCACCGAGATTAGCCATTTCGACCTGACCGAGGTTTGCGGCGTGGCCGAAGGCGGCAACTGCGCTATGGACTCCAAGGGCAATGTGTACTTTGCAGCGCTGAAGTACGACGGCAGCAAGGGTGACACGCTGATCAAGTGCGACATGAGCGGCAACATTATCGAAGAACTGCGTCTGCCCGAGCCTTGGGGCGTGTCCGTGTTTGCGGATGAATACGTTGTGGTCGGCTGTCGGAACAAGACCGACTCCATGGTATATGTAGTGGATACCGATACCATGACCACCGTTGGCGAATACCATCCCACCGATGCCATTGTGGACTCCGGTTTCTCCGGCGTGGGCATCATGAACGACCGTATCTACGCCTGCGACCACTCCGGTTCCGATACCATTTATGTTTCCGAAGCTCTGCACATTCCTGCCAAGCCGGAACCGGTCGTAGAGACCGAAGCCGCTGCCGAAGTGGTGGATGCTGCTGCCGCTGAAACGACTGCTGTTGTAGCCGCTCCTCAGACCTTTGATGCTGGTGTGATCGCTGCTGTATGCGCCATCGTTTCCGCCGCCGGGTACGCTGTTTCCAAGAAGAGATAAGCGAAAAACCAATATAACAAAAAGCATGGTTACCAACGACCATGCTTTTTTTGTTGCTATTTTGGATTCCTAACTTCTCATTCCTAATTTTCTTATATCTGCCAGAATGCCACATCGTTGGTGACAAAATATTCTCTGTCGGAAACCTTGAAGTTTTCCACAGGATAGTCCTTCGGCACCAGCGTGATATACGGGTGATCCACAGCATCGCCATCTACGCATTCCTTGTGCAGGGTACACCGGGCAAAGCGCAGGGTGTTTTTCGTCATGTAATCCCGGTAGTCGTCGAGATCAAAGCTGCCGCCGTTGTAGCCGGCCGTGGGATTGGGGAAGAACGGCTCGCCCTGGATCAGCATCTCCCGGAGTCGTGGCAGGGAAACGTAATCGCCGTTTTTGTCCGTCAGATACAGCCGGTAGGTGGGGTCGAACAGGATGCGGCTGCCGGAGGGAAGCAGGCAATCCACCACCACGTGGCAGTCGTCGAAGGGCTCTTCGTAGGGCATACAGGTGACGTGCTGGGCTTTGATCTGGCTATAGCGCAGGAAGGATGCCAGCATCAGCGCCAGTCCCCGGCAGTTGATCTTCATGTCGTTGCGCTCGCAAAACCGGATCATGTCCGGGATCCCTCGGCCGCCGCCCATGCCACCGGAGCCGTTGTGGCCAAAATGGTCGCATACCAGATCCAGCAGCCGAAATGCGGTCTCGTCCGTGGGCTCTGTCCATGGGGTGACGTAGTCCTCATAATTGTATTTCACCAGCAGCGGCGGTACCTTCTTGCCCCGGGTCAGCTCTTCATGGGGCCATTCGTCGGTGTAGGGGAAGGCAGAATCCCGGTCGTAGGCGGCATAGCGCTTCAGCACATCGATGCGCTTTTCGTCTGTGCCGGGTACGTAGATCTTTGTGGGACGACAGACATAGGGCTCGTCCACCGGTGTGTGGGACTGGCGCAGGTAGGTGACCGGAGTCTCTTTGCCAAACTGGGTGTAGTAGCCCACTAAGGTGTCGGTGTCGGGATCGTGGCGCACATGGTAGACCATGCGGTAGTGCTCGTCGTTGATCTCGTAGCAGAAATAGCCGTCCTTTTCGTAGACGCAGTTGGGATCGAAGTTGTAGTAGCCGCTGGAGGTGAAGGTCATTTTCATCCGCAGCGGTTCTTCGTCAAAGATGTTCAGCGTTTCTCCCAGCGCTTCCTTGTACCAGGTGCCAACCAATTCTTTTTGCATAGGTATGCCTCCTTTGCGTATTTACTTTTTATGGTATCGGTCTGCTCGTGCAGTTTTTTTTATTTTTCCAGCAGCTTTGCCAGGGTCACGGAGGAAAGATAGTCTTCGATCATGGTGTCCAGGTTCTTCCACAGATCCACCGTCAAGCATTTGCCGGCACGACTGCAGGTGGAGCCGTCGCATTCCGGACACGCCACCGGTGCAATGGAACCTTCGGCTGCCCGGACCACATCGGCTACGGTGCATTCCTCCGGCGCCTTTGCCAAACGATAGCCGCCCATTTTGCCCCGCTTGCTTTCCACCAGACCGGCCTTCCCCAGGCTGGCGACGATGGCTTCCAGATATTTCATGGATATTTCCTGCCGCTCTGCCACCTCTGCCAGAGATACATACTCCGTCTCCGACATTTGTGCAATGTCCAACAGGATCCGCAGGGCATATCGTCCCTTTGTCGAAATCATCATTGTTCTTTCTCCGTTTCTATGACCGGCTGTCCCAGACTGTCCACCCAGTGGTCCCCCAGCCAGATCAGCTTTTTGCCAAGGTCTGTGTCAAATATTTCCTGTCCCACATGGGTGGCGTAGGTCCTTCGTTCTGCGCTGGTGCAGAGCTTCTTTTGTGCGTTGTTGACCGTCTCCATGTGTACGCCACTGCCTTCTTCCCAAAAGCGGATGGTGGGATCGTTTTCCGTGTAGTAGCCGCCGTTGGCAACATAATCGATGTGTCCGCAGTAGTCGCCCGGTCGTTCCTCGTAGGCATAGCGACCACCGCCCTCCAGCCGGAGCCACGCCGGGACTCTCTCAAAGCTGGTGTTGTATGCCATGATGCACTGCCGGGAGTCGTTTTTCCCAAATTTCCACAGGTTGGCGTTGGCTTCGTCCAGGCAGTTCAGCAGGGTCATGGGATGCACCACCACGCCAAAGGGGCAGGGATAGTTGTGAAAGGTATAGCCGTAGCGACCGAACAGTGCGGCGCATTTGTGCAGAAGCAGATGCTCACTGCCTACCGCAAAGCCCTGTCCAAAGCCCTCTGCCTGACAAAACTCCCACTTTTCTTCCCACATATTGTTGGAGCCATAGGTGCCCATGAACGCCACAAAGCCTTCCACCGGCAGCGGCTTCACGGTCTTCCCATAGTTGCCACGGGTGTCGCACAGGCATTTGCACCGGCGCAGTCCCATGGCACCCAGCAGTCGTCCGTCAAAGCAGATGATGTTCTTCTGGCTGTCCGGTACGGTCACGTACAGGTCCTCGAACACATGGTGGTTCCAGTTGTGGGATGTTCCGGCAAAGATCGAGTAGCTGTCGCCGCAACTGCTGTTGCTGTCAGCTGGTGTGGGCAGGCTGTCGTAGCATTCCTTTGTCACGTGGATGCAGGTGGATTCCGTATGTACAGAGCCGGTGATCCAGAGGCCGATATGGGAAAAGGCATTGGTAGCGTCCGGGATCTGCACCGCTGCCCAGCCGGTAGGTGTTTTCTTCGGAAAGGCATCGATGTAGTAGTGCCCCGGCAGCAGGACGATATGCCGTCCCCGGATCTCTCCGTCCACCGGAACAGCGATCTGCTCCACGGCCGTCTGCAAGGTCACCTCATCGTGGGTACCGGCGCACACATAATCCGCGCCGGCTTTGTCTTCCTCAGTCGAATCGGCTGCCGCTATATATATTGTATCCGAAAATCGAGCCCTCTCTGATTGCATATCGTCTCCTCCATGGGTCAAAACTTGGTGTACCTGTATTATACCATATATCCGGTAGGAATTCAATCCTTATGGGCAGATTTTTATTGGGGAAAAAACGATTATAAAATGTGTGCGAAAAATATGTCGGACAATTTTGCAAAATCCTATTGACAAGATAGGAAATATATGTTATAATACCTACACGAGAGATAGGAATTAAAGACACCTTGCAAAAGGAGGATAACATATGATCTACGCAGACAATGCTGCTACTACGAAAATGAGCGAACACGCACTGCAAGTATATACCGAAGCTGCCAAAGAACAATGGGGCAATCCGTCCAGCCTGCACATCACGGGACAAAACGCCAAGGTTGCACTGGACAAAGCCCGAGCCAGAATGGCAGAGCTGCTCCACTGCCAGCCGGGGGAAGTGTATTTTACCTCCGGCGGCAGTGAGTCCGACAACCAGGCCATTCGCACCGCCGTCATGAGCGGACTGAAAAAGGGCAAGACCCATGTGGTCACCTCCAAATTCGAGCACCACGCCATTTTGCATACGCTGGAACAACTGCAAAAGGAGCTGGGTATCACGGTGACCCTGGTGGACGTACACGAGGATGGATTGGTGCGACCGGAGGAAGTGCGGGATGCCATCACACCGGAGACGGCGCTGGTGTCCATCATGTACGCCAACAACGAGATCGGCACCATCCAGCCCATCCACGAGATCGGTCAGATCTGCCGGGAAAAAAAGGTGCTGTTCCATACGGATGCCGTACAAGCCGCCGGGATCCTGCCCATCGATTTTGCCGGAGACGACATCGATATGCTGTCCCTGTCGGCCCACAAGTTCCACGGTCCCAAAGGGGTCGGCGCACTGCTGGTACGGCGTGGGGTGATCCCATACACGCTGGTAAATGGCGGTGCCCAGGAGAAAGGCAAGCGGGCCGGTACCGAAAATCTGCCGGGGATTTTGTCCATGGTGGCGGCGCTGGAGGATGCAGTGACCGGTCGGGACACGAACAGGGCACACCTGATCACGCTCCGGGACAAGCTCATCACGGGTCTGTCGGCCATTCCGGAAAGCTACCTGAACGGGGACGCTGCCCACCGACTGCCGGGGAACGTGAACTTCTGCTTTGCCGGGATCGAAGGGGAAAGCCTGCTATTGCTGCTGGATGCCAACGGGATCGAAGCGTCGTCCGGGTCTGCCTGCACCTCCGGTTCTCTGGATCCCAGCCATGTGCTGCTGGCCATCGGCAGACCCCACGAGATCGCACACGGCTCCCTGCGGCTGTCGTTGTCCGAAGAAAACACCGACGCAGACGTGGACACCATCTTAGAGGTGGTACCGCAGGTGGTGGAATATCTGCGCGGTATCTCGCCGGTCTGGAAAGCTGCGCATCAATAATATAGATAAGGAAGGAATATAGATATGGCAATTCAGTTTACGTCAAACAATCCCCTGTACAGCCCGGTGGTCATGGATCATTTTCTGCATCCACGGAATGTGGGAGAGATCGAAAATGCAGACGGTGTGGGCGAAGTGGGCAACGCCAAGTGCGGCGACATCATGAAAATTTACTTGAAGATCGACGACGGCATCGTGACGGATGTGAAGTTCAACACCTTTGGCTGTGGTTCTGCCATTGCATCCAGCAGCATGGCCACGGAGCTGATTAAGGGCAAGCCCATCGACGATGTGTTGACCCTGACCAACAAGGCGGTGGTGGAAGCCTTGGGTGGTCTGCCGGCCCACAAGATCCACTGCTCGGTGCTGGCAGAGGAAGCGGTGAAGGCGGCACTGCAGGACTACTACGACAAAAACGGCATCGCCTACGACCCGGCGCAGTTCAAGGAAGTCTCCTGCGAACATTGCTCGGCACACGAATAACAAATCAACAGGGACTGCTGTATGGCGGAAAGCGTTTTCCGGATACGGCAGTCCCTCTTTGTATGGCATATGGCAGGTGTGCCAACTGCATACGCTATGGGTCGTGCCTGTTTGGTGAAAGTGTATTGACTTGCGGTGGCAAATATGCTATACTGTACAGGAGAAAACTATCGTGCAAAGGAGACATACCATGTTATCGATCCCACTGATGAACCATACATCCACCGAAAGCACACGTCCTGTATACCTGTCCTGGCTGCGGAAAGCAGGGGCAGACAGGGTGTTTCTTTGTCCCGACAATCCCTACGGAGATACAAAACGGTTGGCAGAGATCCGGCGTACCCTTGCCGAAAACATCGCCTACTATACCGAAAACGGATTGGAGGTCGGCGTGTGGATAGGCGGTCTGGGGCACGGCGGTATGCTGTCCCACGAGACGACCGCCCGTGTGGGAAGCTACACACGGATCCGTGGCCTGGGCAATGGTGGGGAAGCGGACGATTCCTTTTGCCCCCTGGATCCGGATTTTGTTGCCATGTACCGGAATTACATCCGTGTCTTAGCCGAAGCCGGTGCCAAAATGATCCAGATCGACGATGACCTGCGGATCGCCATGCATGGTCCGGTCGCCATTGGCTGTGCCTGTCCCCGGCATATGGACGAGCTGAACCGCCGTGCCAAAGAAGCCGGTCTTGCCAAGTGCGACTACACCCGAGAAGAGCTGGCGGCAGAGCTGTTCACCGGAAAGCCCACGCCTATCCGGCAGATCTGGCTGGAACTGCAAGGGGACACGCTGCAGGATTTTGCCGCTGCCCTGCGGACGGAGCTGGACACCATCGATCCCACCATTCGACTGGGGCACTGTGCCTGCCTGTCTACCTGGGACACGGACGGCGTGGACTCCATCACACTTTCCCGGATCTTCGCCGGCAGCACAAGACCCTTCCTCCGGCTCATCGGCGCACCCTATTGGACGGACAACCACAGCTTTGGCACCACGGGACTGGGGTCCGTCATCGATCTGGAACGGATGCAGTTTGCCTGGTGTGCCGAGATGGCGCCGGATATCGAGCTCATGGGGGAAGGGGACGTGTATCCCAGACCCCGGTACAATGTGCCGTCTTCTTATGTGGAGTGCTTCCACCAGGTGCTTGTCGCCAACGGAACGCCGGATATCCTGAAATATATGCTGGACTACACCTTCGATCCTGCCTACGAGACCGGATACATTTGCCGCCATGCCCACCTGCAGCCACTGCGGGACCAAATCGCCGCTGCCTTCGGAGATACCGAACCGGCTGGCATTTACGTGTACGAGGCGATGCACAAGCTGGCAGACATGGACTGTTCGACGGTTGCCGGGGAAGGGGCGCTTTCCTATCGCCTGGTGCCCTATGCCGCCAACTTCACCGGTGCGCTGTCTCTGCCCATCAGCTTTACCCGATCTCCGTATACAAATGTAGCGATGGTCGTGGGGGAAAATGCCCGGACGGTACCGGCAGATGTGGTGGATATGCCGCTGGTGCTGGACGCTGTGGCGGCTGAGATCCTCATGGAGCGTGGCTTGGATGTAGGTCTGACGGATCTGGTACCGATGGACAAACCGGCAGCGGAGACCTTTCCGGCAGGTTTGGTCACGCCGACGCCGACCACACTGCCTGTGGATACAAGTGGCCGCTTCTTCCGGCTGACACCCAAGGATGGCGCCATGGTGTGCAGTACCTATGACACGGGTGCGCCGGCGGTGATCCGGTATGTGCGTCCAAGTGGGGCACCGGTGGTGGTGTACGCCTTTGGGATGGAGACCATTTCCTATGGCAGCACCATGATGAAAAGCTATTGTCGGCAGGCGCAGGTGTTCTCTCTGCTGCCCACGCTGCCCCTGACCATCCAAAAAGAGCCGGGTGCCTATGTGCTCGCCAGACGCAGCGGTGACAAGCTGGTGGTGGGCATCTGGAACTTTGGCAAGGATCTGCTGCTGCCGGAGGAGATCACGCTGGCTGGCAGCTACCACAAGATCACACCCATCGGGGACACAGACGCACGCCTGCTTTCCGCTACCGATAAAACGACCGTGCAGCTTGGGGACATGGTGCCGCCGTACACCTTTGCCGGATTTGTGGCAGAGTGAGCGGTGTCCATGTCAAATCCGGCTTTTCCCTTGACAGACCTGCCGGAATGTGCTATAATCGATTTTGTACGTAAGTCAATGCTGAATCCGTGTTGACTTGGGTGTGGCTGTGGGAAGTGGACGCACGTTGCTCCTTCCTGTGGCCGGCCTGTTTCACGTTTGCATGGAGGTTTTTATATGCAGATCAAACGAATTTTTTTGGAAGAAAATAACCCCGATTGCTGGCTGGATTGCTATATCGCCGATCCGGTCAATGGCTTTACCCGTTCTGCGATCCTGGTGATCCCCGGTGGCGGCTATGGCTGCGTCTGCTCCGACCGGGAAGGCGAACCCATTGGGCTGGGCTTTCTGTCCCACGGCTACAATGCCTTTGTCCTGCACTACAATGTGGCACGCACCAAGGTCTATCCGGCCCAGCTGATCCAGGCGTCCTTGGCCATGGCGCACATCCGGGATCATGCGGACGAATATGGCATTGACCCGAATAAAGTTTTTGTCACGGGCTTTTCTGCTGGCGGCCATCTGGCTGGATCCCTGGGTACCATGTGGCACCGGTCGTGCATTTACGACGCCACCGGTATGGAATATGGCAAGAACCGTCCGAACGGTATGATGCTGGTGTATCCGGTGGTCTCTGTGGACAAGACCTTTGCCCACCTGGGTTCCTTCCAGAATGTGCTGGGCAAGGACGATCCCACCGAAGAAGAGCTTGCCATGGTGAGCATCGATCTGGCTGTGGACGAAAAGTCGGTGCCGCTGTTCCTGGTGCATACCTCCAACGACCAGCTGGTGGATATCCGCAATGCACTGGTGCTGGGCGAAGCATATCGCAAGGCGGGCCTGACCTTTGAGATGCACATCTACCCGGATGCACCCCATGGGATCGCACTGGGCAACGACATCACCAGATGCGGCAACCCGAAATACAGCGACCCGGCTATGGCACAGTGGATCAGCCACGCCGTATATTGGGCCTCCAAGCAAGGTCAGCAGTGATCGTAAAGGGAAAAGAAGGATATAGCCATGTATATAGATAATGCCGGTAAAACGTGGTTCAAAGGGAATCTGCATATGCACACCACGGAGTCGGACGGCAGCCTGACACCCAAAGAAGCCGCCGAACTGTATCGGAACAATGGGTATGATTTTATTGCCAGAACGGACCATTGGAAGGTGGGACCGGCCGACGAATTTGACGGGATCTTATGCCTGTCCGGGTGCGAATACAACATTGGCGGTCACCCGAAGGAAGGTGTGTTCCACATCGTGGGCGTGGGCATGACGGCGGATCCGATGCTCCCACGAGGCAGTGCAGAGCATCCGCTGACGGGACAGGAGATCGTGAACGGGATCCGGGAAAAGGATGGACTTGCCATCATTGCACACCCGGCCTGGAGTCTGAACACGCCGGAGCAGATCCTGTCCATCCATCGGGACACACCCTTTGATATGACGGAGATCTTCAACTCCACCTCCGATATGCCCCGGAACTGCCGACCCTACAGCGGATTGATCACGGATATGCTGGCCTGTGCTGGTGTGTTCCTGCCGCTGGGTGCTGCCGACGATTCCCACCTGTACGCCGACTGGGATCGTTGCCGCAGCTTCATCTGGGTACAGGCGGAGGCATGCACCAGAGACGCCATTCTGACTGCCATTCGCCAAGGGAAGTTTTACGCATCCCAGGCACCACGGATGGACGTGCGATGGTTGGACGGCAAAGTGCTTGTGGACTGCGACCCGGTCTGCGAGATCGTGTATTACACCGACAGCGTCTGGACGGGACACCGCTCCGATGTGGGAGAAAACCTGACCCATGGGGAATATGTGCCGTCTGCGGTGGACACCTTTGTGCGTGTGGAAGTGAAGGATGCCGCCGGTCGCTATGGCTGGAGCCAGTATATTCTGGTGAAGTAAATATATAAAAAAGCTTTCCCGGATGTGTCCATGCATGGGGCACCAATGGGGAAGCTTTTCTTGTATGAATAGGGAATAATGAAGAATGAAGAATTATGGTGGAAATAGCTTCGCTATTTCGAATGGTTGATAGGGGGCTGATTTCCTTTGCGAATTTGCAGCTGCGGTTTTATTCGGGAAATTCACCAAATCCTATTGACAGAATACCAGTTTTGTGCTATACTGTGTCCATACTATACTCGATACTTAGGAGGCTATTTATGCGTAGAGTTTGTGCGGGACTGCTGGGGATCCTATTGCTGGTTTCTCTGCTTTCTTCCTGTGGCAATACAGAGGTCGAAGAAACGGTGGCTGCGGACAACACGGCCACGGAGACCCAGGCCGATACCACACCGGTGGAGACGAGCCGTGCCGATTACCCGGACGATCTGCCGGAGAAGGATTTTGGCGGACAGGAGTACATCATTTGCAACATCATCACGGGAGACGTAGACAAGGAATATGAGATCCTGTCGGTGGAGCTGACCGGAGAAGCCTGCAACGATGCGGTGTTCCATCGGAATGTGAAGATCGAAGAACGGTTCAACACCAAGATCGCAGCCCTGATGGAAGCCGAGCCGGAGTCGGTGCTGAAGCAGTCTGCGCTTTCCGGAGACAGTGCCTTTACGCTGTGCGGCTACGTGAACTTCAAGGCCTATGTACCGGTAGCGGCCGGCGCCTGCCTGAACTGGAACGACATTCCCTATGTGGATCAGTCCAAGCCCTGGAATAACCAGCTGGCCAACGAGCCTGCCACCATCAACGGCAAGCTGTTCGCCATCAACAGTGACCTTTCCATTTCCTCGTTGCAATACACCTATGGGATGTTCTTCAACTATGCGCTGGTGGAGGACCAGGGATACACGCCGGCAGATCTGTACCAGATGGTCTTTGACGGCGACTGGACCATCGACAAAATGCGGGAAATGACCGAGAACGTGTGGATCGATACCAATGGCGATACCAAGCACGATGCCAACGATATCCACGGATACGCCGTGCATCCCGGACTCAATACCACGGACGTCTGGTTGGCAGCGCTGGATCTGCCGGTGGCGACCATCCACAACGACGGTACCTACTCCATCGATTTCTTCTGTGAAAAGACTATTTCTGCACTGGAAAAGTGCATGGCGCTTACCTTTGACGGCGAGGGCACCTTTACCGGTACCGGTGGCTGGCGTGAGGTCCCTGCCAACTTTGCATCCGGCAAGATCATGATGACCCAGCTGTACTTTGGGGAGACCACCCAGTCTCTGACCGATATGGAGGACACCTATGGGATCCTGCCGCTGCCCAAGTACGACAAGGAGCAGCAGGAATATTACACCAATGCCTGGGACCAGTTCTCCGTATTCTCTGTGCCGGTGACCGCATCGGATCTGGAATTTGTGGGTGTGATCTTTGACGCATTGTCTGCAGAGACCTGGCGCACCGTATATCCGGCATACTACGACACCGCACTCAAGAGCCGGTATTCTGCGGACCCGGCGGTGGCAGAGATCGTGGACATCATCATGGCCGGACGGAAATTTGAGTTCACCTTCCAGTTCGGCGATGACCTGCAGCGTCTGCCGTATTTGTTCCGGGAAATGCTGGCGGCCAAGACCACGGATGTAGCGTCCAAGTACAAGAGCGTGGAAAGCAAAATGAAGGAAGCCATCGAGAAGATGTACTCCTATTACGAATAAGTCAAGGCCTTACGGATCCGTTAACACAGAGCAAGGTTGGGCGGATCGGCGTTGGCTGCAGCAAAACATAGCAAAACAAACGAGAGCAGAGGTCGTGTCGGCTCGGACACCGCTTCTGCTCTCGTCTTTTGTTTGTGCACACAAACGTGGTTGTGCCCACAAACACAAAAAAACCAGCAAATCCATAGGGAATCACTGGTTCTTTCGCTGACGCAGAAGGAGAGATTTGAACTCTCGCACCGGTTACCCGGCCTACACCCTTAGCAGGGGCGCCTCTTCGGCCACTTGAGTACTTCTGCATACTTGCAGGTGCGGTCGTCTCAGAAACACCCGCCCCTATAGTATACACCATTTTCTCTCGTTTGTCAACCGGTTTTTCAAAATTTTCTTCGGGAATTTACGAAGTTTTTTGGGAATCCCAAAATGCACGTGGCGGCATTGTCGGTGTACGAGCATTTGTTTTGCCGTGATGCTTACTTTGCTTTGTAAAAGAGAAGGACCCACCGATCGGTCCATCGGCAGATCCACATTTTCTCAAAATAGCTTCCGCAGTCCCAGACGCTTCCGAAGCCTGGTGATGTAGGCCGTGATGCAGGTGGACAGCGTGATATCGTACAGAATGAAGAACAGCGTACCCAGCACCATGGTGGGTACGGTGAAATCGAAATATTCGTCGCCTGCTGTAAAGAGAAGCTTGGAGAGGGCAATGGTGATCAGCAGCATGGTATCCAGCAGCGACAGCTTCGCCAGCCATGCAAACCAGTAGGGCAGCTTTTCCAGTACCGCTTTCAGGATCGGATAGATGCCGCCTAAGCACAGGTACTCCACTGCCACCAGCTTATCCGGCAGCAGGAGCAGAGACAGCACGCCAGCCACCGCTACGGTCAGCCAGGCGAATTTTTGTCCCACTTCCACCACCACCAGCATGGTCAGCAGTGCACACAGCGCAGCCGCCGACAGATCCAGCACGGAGGTCAGGCAGCCGATATAGAGAAACACCACCGACAGCGCCGCTATGATCGCTGCAAAGGCAAGCCGTCTGGTCAGGGAAAGAGAAGAGTTTTTCATAAAGCGCCACCTTTCTCAGCAGCAGGGGACCAGGTCACCGCCGCAGCATTCACACATGGCATCGGCACAGAGCAGACTGGAGCATAGGCCGCAGCAGTCGATGTCATTGGCAGAACCGGTGCTGGTGCGATAGGGAGAACCAAAGCCGGTGGAGCGCATATGCATCCGGTTTTTGGCTTCCCGGTATTCGGCGTTCTGGGGATCCAGATAGCACGCTACCTCGATATATTTGAGGGCATCGTAGTAATACCCACGCTGTACCAGCAGGCAGCCCTTCAGGTAATTCCATTCGGCGCCACGATCCCCTGCAGGTGTGGCATCCACCATCAGCTCGGCTTCGGCATAATGGCCGCCACGGATCAGCTCCCGGATCTGGGGAAAGGATGTGGCACCGGAGGAAGAATAGTTGGCGTAGGACGAGCTCGTACGACCGCCACCTTTGCGTTCCTTTTGGATGGCTTCGTAGGCCTCGTTGACCTCTTTCATTTTTTCTTCCGCTACGTCTGCCAGGTCGGAGCCTGCGTAGTTGTCCGGATGATATTTCCGGGCAAGCTCCCGGTAGGCTTTTTTGATTTCCTCGTCTGTAGCCGTTCGGGGAACGCCCAGCACACTGTATGGATCTTTCATGTTCAGGTTCGACTCCTGTAATTTGTTTCGTCAATAGTCCCATCCGGGGACGAAAGAAAGGTGCGGTCACCGTGGGCCCGGCGGCTTTGGGGTTCACCGGCTGCGATACGCTGCACCATATTGGGCATACCCAGATAGACGATGTTGCGCACGATCTCGGTCAGTGGCACGTCCGGCAGCAGCTCTACTGCCTGTCCCAATTTGGCAAGATCCAGACCGGTAGCGGTCACAAAGGCATCTCGTACCGGGGCATTTTGCCTCGGGGCACTGCAGGCACCGTTCTCGGTCAGCGCCATCTCTCCCCAAAGTGCGTACAGGGGATTGTACCGATCCTTTGCCACGTCTTCGGGCAGGTCGTCCATGGCATCGCAGAGATACAAAAACCGTCCGGTCCCTACGCCGATGGCACGTGCGATCCGGGAAGCGGTATCCGGCAGACCTATGGCAAACAGCTCTCCCAGCAGTTCCCCAAAGCATTGTGCCATGGTATCCGGGGATGCGCAGTTTTCTTTTTCCTTTGCTGTCAGCGCTTGTAGCTGTTGGGCGCAGAACCCGGGCAGTGCGGCGGTCTCCGGCAGCGCTTTTGTGGCACGGTGCTGCATGGGGATCGTCAATGGAGAAAGCAGCAGGGACGGCACACGGGTCAGCCCTTTTTCGTCCTGCCAGTCGTCCAGCCGTTTGGCTTCGGTCAGATAAGC
Source organism: uncultured Ruminococcus sp. (assembly GCA_964558485.1). GTDB lineage: Bacteria > Bacillota > Clostridia > Oscillospirales > CAG-272 > UMGS1696. The sequence continues at coordinate 72,400 of CAZLED010000001.1, forward strand.
TGCCACCGCTGCGGTGTGATCCAGCGCCGGATGTGGGTCTGCGATCAGTCGGGTGTGGATGGGATGCACGGCACAGCGGCATGGGGTAAAATGAAAGGGTTCGGTGAGAATGCTGCGTACCAGTGCCAAAAAGGTGAGATCGTAGCTCAGGGTCAGTCGGGACGCTTGTCCGGTGACCCTTCCCATGGCACGGCAAAGACCGCAGTAGACCCCACGATACCACCAAAACTCCCGAACACGCAGAGCCGCCGTATCCGGTCGCACATATCCAAACACAGCTGCACCACCCATCCTTTTGTCGATGGTATTATTGTACAGCCTTTGCCAGAGCAATACAAGGTGTAATTTGTGAATTTCAGGTTAAGAAACAAGAAGAGCGGCAAAAGAAAAAAGAAGCAGCGGAAAGCATTGGCGCTGTCCACCGCTTCTTGTCGTATGGTTTTTCGGTTTTCTTATTCTTTATATTTTCATGATCCCCATGCCGTCCAGTATGGAGGAGACCAGGATCAGCACTATGCACACAGGGGCCAGATATTTGATGACCACCACGAACAGCTTCTCTGCCTTGAATTTGCCGGTCAGAGAGATCTCGTCGATGAGGGCCTTCGGTTTGATCACGTAGCCCACAAAGATGCAGGTGATAAGGGCCAGGATCGGCATGATGACGCTGTTGGAGATGAAGTCGAAGAAGTCCAAGAACTGGAACCCGAAAATCCGGATATCCGACCACACGCCGTTGCCCAAAGACGAGGGAATGCCCATGAGCAGGCTGTACACGAACACCACCAGGCACGTGACCTTTCGGTTCCAATGGAGCTTATCCTGGAAGATGGACACGATGGTCTCCATCAGAGAAATGGACGAGGTCAGCGCCGCAAACAGCACCAGCAGAAAGAACAGGGCGCCGATGATGGTACCGCCTTTCATGCTGTCGAAGACCTTGGGCAGGGAGATGAACATCAGGCTGGGGCCTTTGCCCAGTGCTTCTTCGTTGCCGCCGGAGAACACGAACACAGAGGGAATGATCATCAGTCCGGCTAAGAAGGCGATACCGGTATCAAAAATTTCGATATGCCGCACGGACTGCTCCAGATCCACGTCCTTTTTCATATAGGAGCCATAGGTGATCATGATGCCCATGGCCAGCGACATGGAGTAGAAAAGCTGACCCATGGCGGCAAGGACTGTGGTGGCGGAGAACTTGGAAAGGTCGGGGGTGATATAGTACAGAACCCCCTCCAGTGCGCCGGGCATACAAACGGAATAGATGGAGATGACAAGGGTCAGCACCACCAGCACCGGCATCATAAATTTGGATACGGCTTCGATGCCCTTGTCTACGCCCAGCAGCACGACCAAGGCAGTGGCTGCCATAAAGAGGAAGAACCAGACAAGCGGCTCGCCGGCCTGGGCGATAAAATCGGTGAAGTAGGTGTCATTTGCAGCGGCGTGTGCGTCTCCGGTGCAGTAGGCCACAAGGTACTTGGTGACCCAGCCGCCGATGACGGAGTAGTAGGGCAGCACGATCATGGGCACCAGGCAAGCGATATACCCGACCCAGCCAAAGCGTTTATCCAGGGCACGATAGGCACCGATGGCAGACAGACCCGTCTTCCGACCGATGGCGATCTCAGCGGACATCAGCGCAAAGCCGAAGGTCACAGCCAATGCGATATACACCAGCAGGAAGATGCCGCCGCCGTACTGGGCAGCCAGATAGGGGAAACGCCAGATATTTCCCAGACCCACCGCAGAACCGGCTGCAGTCAGGATGAACCCAAGCTTCCCGGAAAAGGTACTTCTTTTTTCGTTCATGAGATTTTCTCCATTCTGTACAATAATACTGTCGCTATACCATAACGCAATGCTGTGTTACCAGGATAGTATACCATATATCGCCGGGTTTTGCAACCGTTTTTAGGAAAAATACAAAAAAGAAAAGAAAAGGTATATTTTTGCAGCGGTTCTGTTCCGATTTTTGGGAACGATATTGACAAGGCGATGAGAATATGGTATACTGAAGTGCGTTGATTTCCGTGACAACAATTTTAAAAAAACTGTATCAGAGAAAGGATCTGCCGTATGCAAAAAAATTGGATTCGCCTTCTCAGCTTGGTTTTGGTCAGTGTACTGCTGCTGTCCGGTGTTCCCATAGGCGCCGCCACAGCGGAAAAGCTGGATGTCGGGTATACGTATTTGTACATATTTGAAAAAGATGGGTTTACATTTTGGGATGTAGAACGTGAGTTCGAATTCTATTGTGCGGATTCCGATGGGAATTACTATTTTCTCTTGCGGAATATTGCCGACATACTATCGGACACCGATCGCTGCTTTGATGTGCAGTGGAATGCCAAAGAAAATATTGCGGAGCTGAAAAGCGGTATCTCGTACACAGGAGACACTGTGTTTATCGATTGCTGGAGTACAATGGTTACTGGTGCCAGGAAGGATGTTCCACTGCTGATCAATGGCAAGAAGGTCACGCTGACCGGGTACAACATTCAGGGCCATACGGCATTCCGGCTGGAAGACCTGGCAGCGCATTTGGGATTTTTGGTGCAGCCGGAAATGCAAGAGGTCGTTCAGATCAGCGACTCTGCGACAACGACGGTGTACGAACCCTACTATAATATCTACACCGGATTCAACGACTACGATGCCGTTTCGATGACCGATGGGCAGGGCACCTCTGTGATGACCGACGACTACTCCTGCGCTCGCTGGGCCGATCCGATCAAGTCGTACCTGTTTGATGCCGGCAATGGCAAGTTCTCTTTGCTGCGGTGTGTGTGCGACACCATCACTGTGTCCCGGTACGATGCCACGACCTTGACTGTGGAGAGCAGCTTTACCGTGCCCTTTGAGCTGACCCGGTTCGGTGGCTTCTATGCCGGGGAGAAGTACAACTACATCGCCTTTGGAGACAGTCTGCAGGCCGACACCTACAAGGAGCACGGTGAGCAAGAGGTGATCCGTGTGGTCAAATACGACAAGAGTTTCAAGCGGCTGGATGCCCTGTCCGTAGGTGCCAAGGATAGCGGTGTGTTCTGTCCCTATGATGCCTCTCCTGCACGTATGTCGGAAAAGAACGGCACCCTGGTACTGCACACCGGTCGTGCACTGTATGACACCGACAGCAATGATGCACGTCACCAGATGCAGATCACGCTGATGATCGATACCGCCGCCATGACGCTGGATCGGTATGCCGGTTCCTGGGTCAGCCACAGCTTCAACCAGTTCGTGGACTGGAACGGGGAAGAGCACGTGCTGCTGGACCATGGAGACGCATACCCTCGTTCGGTGGTGCTGAGCATATTCGATGGCAACGACTATCGTACACTGGATCTTTACCAGATCCCCGGTGCCACAGGAGCAAACTGTACCGGTGTGACCGTCGGTGGCTTTGCGGTGACTGAGGACGGCTACATGGCTGCCATCAATGCCGTGGATCCGGGCAAGGTGCGTTCCTACAACAGCTACACCATGGAAGGGCTTGACCGTGACGAGCGAAATGTGCTCCTGCTGGTCACCAGCAAAAAGAATATTTACACGAAAAATGTCCAGCAGATCACGCTGACCGATTACATTGGCAAGGGCAAGCTGGGCAGTATGCCGTACCTGGTGCAGCTAAGCGAAAATCTCCTGGCGGTGCTGTGGGAAGAATACAGCTACACCGAAGATGGCGATACGGTGGACAATGGTCTGCGGTACTGCTTTGTCGATGGCAGCGGCAACCGGCTGGGTGAAGTACAGGCGGCGCCGGATAAGCAGCTTTCCATGGATTGCCAGCCGTTGTACATAGGTGGGAAGCTGTTGTGGTTCACCGACCATGGCGGCATTCGTTCCTTCTATTCCATCGAAGTCCCCTACGCCACGAGCACCAACGATACGGCAGCGGACGACACGGTAAAGGATGCGGCAAACGAAACATCGGCAGAGACGGCGGCACGTCCCAAGACCAGTATGCCGGTGCGTCACTGATGCCATAAGAAGAACGTAAAGAATACGATAAAGCAAGCGCTGCAGGAAAGTCGGCAACAACGATACACCTGCAGTGCTTGTTTTCTTTTGCACGGCTTTGTATATCCTGCCATCGATCCGGCAATACTAGGCCCATACCGAATCGGAAGGAGAACGATCGTATGCAAGATTCCCGTAGCTTGACGCAACGTTTTGCGCCGTGCTTCACACTGCTGCAACGTGTGGGACGGGCCTTTATGCTGCCCATTGCGCTGTTGCCGGTGGCCGGGCTGTTTTTGGGCATTGGTTCCTCGCTGACCAATCCGGCCCTGTGGGAGACCTATCATCTGTCGGGACTATTGGGAGAGGGCACTGTGCTATATGGTGTGTTCTCCGTTCTGTCGGCCGTGGGCAGTGTGATCTTTGACAACCTGCCGCTGCTGTTTGCCATGGGTGTGGCGCTGGGCATGGCGGAGAACGAAAAGGCCACGGCGGTTCTGTCCGCTGCCATTGCCTTCTTTGTGATGCACAGTACCATTGGCACCCTTTTGACCCTGACCGGCCGGATCCATGACCCCACGCTGCCGGATGGAACGGTCACCTCGGTGGTGGGGATATCCTCTTTGCAGATGGGGGTCTTCGGCGGTATTCTGGTGGGACTGGGCGTGGCGTGGCTGCACAACCGGTTTTACAAGCTGCGTCTGCCGGATGTGCTGTCCTTCTTTGGCGGTACCCGGTTCGTACCCATCGTTTCCACTGCTGTGTACGTCTTGGTGGGTGCACTGCTGTATGTGGTATGGCCGTGGGTGCAAAATGGGATCTATGCACTGGGGCAGCTGGTGCTGGGTTCCGGGCTGTTTGGCACCTTTCTCTATGGACTCATCGAACGGCTGCTGATCCCCTTTGGTCTGCACCATGTGTTCTACCTGCCGTTCTGGCAGACCGGTGTGGGTGGCACCGCATGGATCGATGGGACGCTGATCTCCGGGGCACAGAATATTTTCTTTGCGGAGCTGGCTTCTCCGGCTACAGAGGTGTTTTCCGTTTCTGCCACACGGTTCATGAGTGGAAAATTTCCGCTGATGATCTTTGGTCTGCCCGGTGCGGCGCTGGCCATGTATACCTGTGCTTACCCGGAAAAGAAAAAGACGGCAGGGTCCCTGCTGTTCTCGGCGGCGCTGACGTCTCTGCTCACCGGCATCACCGAACCGCTGGAATTCACGTTTTTGTTCGTGTCGCCGCTATTGTACGGGATCCATTGTGTTTTGGCCGGGCTGTGCTATATGCTGATGCACGCATTGTCGGTGGGCGTGGGTATGACCTTCTCCGGCGGCCTGATCGACCTGGTGCTGTTCGGCGTGCTACAGGGGAACCGCAAGACCCATTGGCTGTGGATACCGGTGGTCGGTGTGGTGCTGTTTGGGGTGTATCTGCTGCTGTTTCGCTGGTTGATCCGGCAGAAGGACTATCGCACGCCCGGCAGAGAAGCAGATGGCGAACAGACAAAGTTGTACCGCCGTGCCGATATGGCAAAGCGTACGGCAAATGCACACCCGAAGGAGGATCCTCGAAAAACGCCGGATGTAGGCCTGGCAAAACAGATCGCCGCAGGGCTTGGTGGACGGGACAATATCCTTTCGTTGGACTGCTGTGCCACACGACTGCGGTTGACGGTACAGGACGGCGATCTGGTGGACAAGGCGTTTTTGCAGTCTGCCACAGGTGCCGCCGGTGTGATCGTCCACGGAAATGGGGTGCAGGTGGTGTACGGACCCAAGGTGGCGGTGATCAAAAGTGAGCTGGAAGAATGGCTGGGGAACGGTGCATGATCCAGGATGGAGAGGTGTGATGTGATGTTCAAAAAAGTACGGAATCGGATCGATTCGCCTTTGTCGGGGAAGTGTGTGCGGATGGCAGATCTGCCGGATCCGGTGTTTGCCTCCGGGATGCTGGGAGAGGGCATTGGGATACGACCCATGACGGATGTGGTCACGTTGGCGGCACCCATGGATGGCGTGGCGACCGGGGTCAGCGATACCGGTCATGCGGTGGGCATCACGGCACCGGATGGAAAAACCGCTGTTCTCGTTCACGCCGGGATCGACACGGTGGCGCTGGGTGGTGCGGGTTTTACGCTGCACGTGAGGGAAGGCGAAAAGGTACGCCGTGGCCAGCCGATCCTGACCATGGATGCCGCACAGGTGGAGCGTGCCGGGTACAGCAGCATCGTGGTGGTGGTGCTCACGGAAAGCTGCACACCCCTGCATCCGGTGACAAAGGAGCAGATCAACGTGGGAGAAACATTGTTTGAAGCATGAAAAAACGACCGGGTACTTTGGAATATCCGGTCGCTGTTTTCCATATGGATTTAGATGCAATACTTGGCAAGGATCCGTTTGTCGATGGCTTCGAAATCGCTGGTGTGGGGATATTCAGCCATGTCCGGATGATGGGGGAATGCGGCGTCTGCATTGCCGTCGTGGAGAGAAATGGTGGCGAGCATACAGCCGCTTTGCCGGATCTCGGCAATATTTTCAGCTGAGAAATCTCCCGTGTACACGAAGCACTTGTCGGGATAATTGGGTACATCCTGCAGCTTCTCTCTGGTGTAGTTTGCCTTGGTATCGATGAATCGGGCCTGGGGATCGATGGACAGGATCAAGTTGATGGCAGGAGCACCGGCGCCGTTGGTGGCATATACCACTCTGCCACGCATACCCATACGAACCACCAGGTGTGCGATGTTCTCGGCGTTGCGCATACCTTCCTTCAGGTCGATATTCACGCACATACCGTAGAAGTAGGCCAGGTGCAGCGTCTCCTCCAGGGTGGGCACGAAGTTTTCGTCCACTCTTTCGTTCAGCAGATGCACGGCACGCAGTACGGCAAAGTCGGTATCTGCGATCACGTAGGATACGGCATTTCCGGCGTCGTCAAAGCCCCGGACGGTATCGTCGTGGTTGCAGATGAGCACGCCGTCCTTGGTCATACGGGCATCGGTCTCGATCATGTCCGCACCCTTCCGGGCAGCCAGACGAAAGGCAGCCAGCGTATTGGAATGCAGACCCGGTTCTACAAAGCCCTGGTGGGCCGAGCTGATCCAAGTCTTTTTTACTTTAGTCATCATGATCATACGCTCCTTTTGATATGGCATGGGAATGGATCCGGTTTATAAAAAATACTTTTCCATGGCGGCGATCGATTTTTGCCACAGGAAAGCAAAAAGCCTCTCGATATGTTCAAGAGGCTTTTCATTATGGCAGGGGCACTAAGATTCGAACTCAGGACACGTGGTTTTGGAGACCACTGCTCTACCAGCTGAGCTATACCCCTTCGTGACGTGTTATATTATAGCACACTTTTTTGGAAATTGCAATAGGTTTTGCAAAAATTTTTGAAAAATTTTTTTGAGGGGATTTGCAAGGGGAATGTGCAAAGTCAGATGTTAGATGTCAGATAGTGTGGTACGTATATGTGGCGTTGCCGACAACGATTTTGGAACATTCGTAAAATGATGCCTGGAATTATAGGATACCCCGAAAATTCGTAGGGAACGGTCTTGACCGTTCCTTGCGGCAGCAATACGTTTTGGTTTGGGTGGACGTTGTGCGTCTGACATCTGACTTCTTCCTTGACTTCTGCTTTCCCTGCGTTGACTTTTGCCGGATTCTGTGGTATACTATACTATGGTATGGTGTCCCTATACCCATGATTTTTTGGAAAAGTGAGGAACTCCCATGAAGGAAGTCATCCTATGTAAATATGGCGAGATCGTGCTCAAGGGCAACAACCGGAGCCAGTTCGAATCCTTGCTGCTGCGTGAGCTGAAACGCCGGGCTGCCATGTTCGGCCATTTCGACATCCATTATATGCAAAGCACGGTATACATCGAGCCGGCCGACGAGGAAGCCGAGCTGCATTTCGAGGAACTGTACGACAGCTGTAAAAAGATATTCGGCTTTGTGGGTCTGTGTCGGGCTGTTGCCTGTGAGAAGACCTTAGAAGCCATTGTAGCGACCGCACAGGCGTATCTGCCGGAAAAGCTTGCCGATGCCAAAACCTTCCGCTGTGAAGCCAAGCGCAGTGACAAGCGGTTTCCCCTGGGCTCTCCGGAACTGGCCGGGGAAGTGGGCGGTGCCATTCTGGACGTGATGCCCCAGCTGAAGGTGGATCTGAAAAATCCCGATGTGACCGTGCGGATCGAGGTACGGGACAGAGCGGCCTATATCCATGCCGGACAGGACCAGGGTGCCGGTGGGATGCCCGTGGGTTCTGCCGGTCGGGGACTGCTGCTGTTGTCCGGCGGTATCGACTCTCCGGTGGCAGGCTGGATGATGATGAAGCGTGGCATGACCATCGATGCCCTGCACTTTGAATCCTTCCCCTACACCAGTGAAGCGGCCCGGGACAAGGTATTTACCTTGGCAGAGGAGATCGCAGAGTACGGCGGCAAGCTGCGGGTACACGTGATCAGCTTGACCCACATCCAGGAGGTGCTGCGGGACAACTGCGAAGAGGACTACTTCACTCTGCTGCTGCGGCGGTTCATGATGCGGCTGGCCAGTATGTGCGCCAGAGAGAACGGCTGTGAGGTACTGGTGACCGGAGAAAGCCTGGGTCAGGTGGCAAGCCAGACTATGAAGGCCATGTGCGTCACCGAGGATGCGGCAGAGCTGCCCATTTTCCGTCCCTGTATCGGTATGGACAAAGAGGAGATCATCCGCATTTCCCGGAAGATCGGCACCTTTGATACGTCCATTTTGCCCTACGAGGACTGCTGCACCGTCTTCACGCCTCGTCACCCCCGGACACAGCCGGAGCTGGACAAGGTCAAGGCACAGGAGGATCTGGTGGATGTAGAGGCACTGGTGGCTGAAGCCTGGGAGACCCGGTACAGACACATCGTGGGCGAATGACCGTAAAGTAATGAAGAATGAAGTACACAACTATGTTGTGTGTGAAAAGTGAATAATGAATGATTGCGGTGGAAAAGCTACGCTTTTCAGATTTGTTTTGGAAAATCGGGTAACGATTTCTGCTGCAGCGATTCACGCTTTGCTTATAAATAATAACTTGGAGTACAAATATACCTATGAAAAATAACGAATACAGCCTGTCTCTGCTCTGCGACTTTTATGAGCTGACCATGGGACGGGGCTACTTCAATACCCCACTGCGGGACGAGATCGCCTATTTTGACGTGTTCTATCGGCAGGTACCCGATGGAGGCGGCTATGCAGTGGCGGCTGGGCTGGAGCAGATCGTGCGGTATATCGAGGACCTGCACTTTTCTTCGGCAGACATCGCCTTCCTGCGCAGCAAGGATCTCTTTGACGAAGCCTTTCTGAACTACCTGGCGGACTTCCGGTTTACCGGCGACATTTGGGCGGTGCCGGAGGGGACGGTGATTTTTCCCGGTGAACCGATCCTGACCGTACGGGCACCCACCATCGAGGCACAGCTCATTGAGACCTACGTGCTTCTGGCGCTGAACCACCAGTCTCTGATCGCCACCAAGGCCTCTCGTATGGTTCGTGTGGCTGGCGGCAGACCCATTTCCGAATTTGGTTCCCGTCGTGCCCATGGGGAAGATGCGGCTGTCTACGGTGCCAGAGCGGCGTACATCGGTGGCTGTGCCGGTACAGCTTGCACCCTGTCTGAGAAGCTGTTTGGTGTACCGGCCGGCGGCACCATGGCACATTCCTGGGTGCAGATGTTCGATTCCGAATACGAAGCCTTTGCCACCTATTGCCGTCTGTATCCCGAAAATCCGACCCTGCTGGTGGACACCTACAGCGTGTTCGGCTCCGGGATCCCCAATGCCATCAAAGCCTTCAAAGAGGTGCTGTGGCCCATGGGCAAGCGTGCCTGCGCCATCCGGATCGACTCCGGTGACATTGCATACCTGACCCGGAAGGCAAGAAAAATACTGGATGCGGCCGGACTGAACGACTGCAAGATCGTCATCTCCAACTCTCTGGACGAGTATATCATCACCGAGGTGCTGCGGCAGGGGGCCTGCATCGATGCCTTTGGGGTGGGCGAACGGCTCATCACGGCAAAATCCGATGCGGTGTTCGGCTGTGTGTACAAGCTGGCCGCCAAGGAGAACAAGGATGGGGTGATCGTGCCCAAGATCAAGGTCAGCGAAAACACAGCCAAGATCACCAATCCCCACTTCAAAAAGCTCTATCGGCTCTACGACAAGGAGACCGGCAAGGCAGAAGCGGACTACATTTGCATCCACGACGAGAGTATCGACACCACAAAGCCCCTGGAAATTTTCGACCCCATCCACACCTGGAAGCGCCGGATCATGGAAAACTATTCGGCAAGAGAGCTGATGGTGCAGGTGTTCCGCCACGGTGAGCTGGTATACGACCTGCCGCCGCTGGGTGTGATCCGGAACTATTGCAAGGCAGAGATCGACTCCATGTGGGACGAGGTGCTGCGGTTTGACAATCCCCACAACTACTATGTGGACCTGTCCCAGAAGCTGTGGGATCTGAAGCACGATATGCTGTCCACCTTCAGCAAGGGGAACGTATAATGCGAAGCGACAGTTTGTCGTTGGGTCATTGCCACCTGTGTCCCCGAGGCTGTGGTGTGGATCGAAGGGCTGGGCAGGTAGGCTACTGTGGTGCCGGGGAAAAGGTACAGGTGGTCAAGGTCATGCTGCACCATTGGGAAGAGCCCTGTATCAGCGGCTGTGACAACGATACACGGGGCAGCGGTGCGGTGTTTTTTGCCCATTGTCCTCTGGGCTGTGTGTACTGCCAAAACCGGGATATCAGCACACGGGACTGCTTGCTTGGCAGGGAAATGACACCGGCCGATCTGGCAGAGGTGTTTTGGCAGCTGCAGCAGGACGGCGCCTACAATCTGAATCTGGTGACGCCGACCCATTACGCTGCCCAGATCGCCGAGGCACTGGTTCTGGCAAAGGCAAAGGGACTGACTCTGCCGGTGGTATGGAACACCGGTGGCTACGAATCGGCGGCGGTCATCGAGCACTTGGCCGGGCTGGTGGATATCTACCTGACGGATCTGAAGTATGCCGACCCGACCCTGGCCGAGCAGCTGTCTCACGCAAAGGACTATCCGGAGAAGGCAAGGGAAGCGCTGGTCGCCATGGTGCAGCAGACCGGGAAGGTGCAGTTCGATGGAGCCGGGATGCTGACCCATGGGGTGATCCTGCGGCACCTGTGTCTGCCGGGATATCGGGCCGATTCCATAGCGGTACTGCGACAGGCCGCCGAAGCGATCACTGCAGCCGGTGGCGAGATCACGGATGTGCGTCTGTCTCTGATGCGGCAGTACACGCCGGAGCCCTGGATCGATGGCACACTTCCCCGGAGCCTGACACGCCGTGTGACGACCTTTGAATATGAGTCCGTTCTGGCAGAGGCACAGGCACTGGGGTTCCTTGGTTATACGCAGGAAAAAGAGTCGGCTGTGTGCAGCTATACACCCGATTTTCAACAATAGACGTTTGTACCGTTTTCTTTCATATCCTACTGATTTTTACGTGTGTCGTCACGAGCGAAGGAGGTCGTTTATAGTATGACAAAAACCTACGATGTGGTAGCCTTGGGCGAATACCTGATCGATTTTACCGAAAATGGGATGTCCGCACAGGGAAACCGATTATTCGAAGCCAATCCCGGTGGTGCACCCTGCAACGTGCTGTCCATGCTGAACCGACTGGGCCGACGTTGTGCCTTCATTGGCAAGGTGGGAGACGATATGTTTGGTGCGCTCCTGCGGCAGGTCGGACTGGACGCCGGGATCGATCTTGGTGGATTGGCGGTGGATCCCTATGCCAGGACCACCTTGGCATTTGTGCAGACTCTGCCCGGCGGCGACCGTGACTTTTCCTTCTATCGGAATCCCGGTGCGGATATGCGGCTGACCGAGGAAGACCTGCCAACTGCCATGCTGCAGGACACGACCATCTTCCACTATGGCTCCATTTCCATGACCCATGAGCCGGCGCGGTCTGCCACCATACGTGCGGTGGAGATCGCCAAGGAAGCCGGTGCACTGCTCTCCTACGATCCCAATCTGCGGCCGCCGCTGTGGGACGATCTGGAGGAAGCACGGGAACAGATGGAATGGGGACTGGATCACTGCGACGTCTGCAAGATCGCCGACAACGAGCTGGCTTTCCTGACCGGGATCGATCTGGATGCCGACGACTTGGGGGCACAGTTTGACCGGGGTGCGGCGCTGCTGCGGGAAAGACATCCGGGTCTGCGGCTGCTGAACGTAACGGCTGGGGCTGGTGGCAGCTATGGGTACTACGGGGATCTGCGGGTACACGTGCCGGCGTTTCTGTTGGGTGGTACCATCGAGACCACCGGTGCCGGAGATGCGTTCTGTGGCTGCGTGCTGGAATATCTGCTGACCCATGGTCTGGATGAAATGACCACCGATGGGCTGACGGAGATGCTGCGCTTTGCCAATGCGGCGGCGTATCTGGTGACCACCAGAAAGGGTGCCATCCGCTCTATGCCCGATCGTGCCATGGTGGAAGCGATTTTGTGAAAAGGGCAATATAATTTTGAAGAATGACAGGAAGGAGTCTGCTGGTGTCACCAGGGGGCTCTTTCTTGTTTTTATCTTATTTTCCTATTTTTTCATTCCCCTCTTGCAGAGCCCTGTAGAATATGCTATAATACAGGTATAGATCGTGGATCCAAAAAGGAGAGCTGCCTATGAAACATTTGCCATCGTTTGCACCCATGCTCGATGAGCTGGAGCACTTTTACAGTACCATCGACCCGGAGTATGACAAGCTGGGGACTATGCTGAACACCATGTGGGAAGGTCGTGACGGGAAGACTGCTATGGCGTTGAAGCTGGAGCAGATGCACATTCTTGCCGAGGAAAGCACCGTACACGTGTTCCGGCATTATCCCTTCTGGTTCCAGTTTTCGGCCGGACGAGGACGCTTTATCTGGGGTGGTCTGGGCTGTCTGGGACAATTTCTCCACGATCACCTGGGCGCACCCTATCTGCAGGCCTACTACACCGAAATGGAAGAGGACAGACGGGCCGGGCGTATCCACAACTGGAACAACCCGGTGGGACTGGATCACCATGCCCTGGGCTACGATGTGCTCCTGACCGAAGGGCTGTCGGGACTGCGACAAAAGGCAGTCGATGCACGGGCCCATGGGGACACCGAAACAGAGCCCTTCTACCGTGCTGCCATCGAAGCGCTGGATATCCTTGCCGGGCTGTCGGAGCGCTTTGCCGATCGTGCCGCCGAAATGCTGGCCGATGAGACCGATCCGGACGTGCGAAAGAATCTGGCCTGGATCGCCGATGCTGCCCGTCGGGTGCCGCTCATGCCGCCGAAGACCTTCCGGGAAGCGTTGGCTGCCATCGTGTTCTGTCGGGAGTGCATCGGGACGCTGGAGGGCATTGGGGTCTCCACCTACGGACACTTAGACCGGATGCTCTATCCGTACTATCAGGCGGACCTGGCGGCAGGTCGCATCACCGAGGATGAAGCGAAGGGACTGCTGGCCGATCTGCTGTACTATACGGCAGTGCGGTTTGACGAGGACAACGGCTACCACGAGACCTCCACCACCATCATTCTGGGTGGCTGTGACCGAGAGGGTCATGTGGTCTACAACGATGTGACCCGGCTGCTGCTGGACGTGGAAAAGGAGATCCGGGTGATCTCGGTCAAGTTCGACTGCCGGATCTCGTCTGCCCATCCGGAGGCATATCTGCGGCAGCTTTGTGGGATTCAGCTGGCCGGACTGCCGGTGCTGGTGTTCATGAACGACGAGACGCACATTGCAGCTCGTGTGAAGCATGGGCAGGCTATCGAGGATGCACGGGGCTACGTGGCCGGTGGTTGTCACGAGATCGTGCTGGGTGGTACGGAGGTCTGTACCCGGGCGGACACCTGGATCGGACTGCCGGCGCTGCTGCTGGATACGCTGCGAAAACAGACCTGGGACAGCTACGACAGCTTCTACCAGGCGGCTATAGCGGATGTGCGTGCCTATCATGAACGGGTGGCAGACTGCAAAAATGCGGCGGAGCGTCATTGGAGTGCGTTCAATCCCATGCCGCTGTACAGCACCACCATTGCCGACTGCCTGGAAAATGGCCGGGACGTGACTGCCGGTGGTGCCCGGTATTCGTCTACGGCGCTGTCCATGCTGGGAGCCGCTACCTTTGTGGACTCTCTGTATGCACTGAAGACCCTGCTCTGGGACGAGGGCAGATACAACCAGGCAGAGATGTGTGCGCTTCTGGAAAAGGATTATGCCGATGGGGAAGAGCTGCGGCAGTATATCCTGAACCGGATACCACACTTTGGCAGTGGCGACACGGAGATCGACAGCTTTGGTGCGGCGGTACTGCACGATCTGTCGACGGTGTCGGGGCAGACCAATGGACGTGGCGGCAAGTACTACCCGGCGTTCTATCCTCACGATATTTTCCGTGCCATGGGGTTCCGCACCGGTGCCACACCCGATGGACGAAAAGCCGGATGGGCCCTGTCCCGTGGTGCTTCTCCCAGCGAGACCGTCACCGGGATCACGCCCACGGATATGCTGCGGTCGGTGGCAAAGATCGACTTCACCGAATTTACGGATTCCTTTGCCCTGGAGGTCACGCTGCCCAAGCTGCCCGACAACGAAGACAGCATGGCGGTGCTGTTGGGGATCGTGTACGGCTTCCTGGAAGCCCATGGTTCCACGCTGCAGCTGAATCTGCTGGATCCGGATATGCTGATAGAGGCACAGAAGCACCCGGACGAGCATCGGGATCTGTTGGTGCGGGTCTGCGGCTACAGTGCCAGCTTCGTGACCCTGAATCAGGAGACCCAGGACGAGATCGTGCGCCGGGAGCTGCGATAAAGAAAGATACGAAAATGGGAAGTGGCCGCCATGGTCGAGCTTCCCATTTTTGGGATCGACGCTTCGAATGGTATCGCTTGTGGCATATTCGGAAAAAAGTTTTGCATTTTTTTTGAAAAACCCCTTGACAAATGCGGACGAATGTGGTATCATATAGAAGCGTCAGGTGCGGGTGTAGTTCAATGGCAGAATCCCAGCCTTCCAAGCTGGTCGTGTGGGTTCGATTCCCATCACCCGCTGGGTTCTCCCAAGTCTTGATGCAAGTAGCCACAAAGCCCGTTGGGGGTATGGATGTACCTTTAGCTCAGTTGGATAGAGCAACTGCCTTCTAAGCAGTAGGTCGAGGGTTCGAATCCCCCAAGGTACGGAATTATGGTGGGCGTAGCTCAGTTGGTTAGAGCGCCAGGTTGTGGCCCTGGAGGTCGTGGGTTCGACTCCCATCGCTCACCCTAATCAGAAAATGCAGCGTGTTGATCCAAAAGATCGATACGCTGTTTTTTCGTTTTCTCCTGGAAAGGTGCTGATGCCGGTCGGCTTATGCAATTCGTTCTGCTGCGGTGCCCGGACGACGGCAAACTTTGGGAAAGATGAAGGCAAAATAATCCTACCATATCGGTCGGAAATGTGATATAATGTATAAGTCAGAAATCAGATGCCAGATGTCAGAAGTCTTTTGGAAAAGTCAGATACCCCAACTGCGTTGTGGGTCAGACAGGGGACGGATGGATATACAAAAAATCCCTGCACACATACGTAGGTACGATTGTGTACAGGGAATAAATGGTATGCAAAATAGGTTCGTCTGACCTCTGACCTCTGACTTTGCGAAGCACGACTTCTGAACTCTGACTTTTCAGTTTTGGCTTTGCGTAAGTTCCTTGTCTAAGTGTGCTACCGCCAAGGGAAGGTCTGGGTGGGTCACGGTGTCTCGGAGTACAAAACCGTGGCGGAGGTACCAATCCACCAGGCTCTTGTCGATGGCGAAAACCGATACGGTCAGGGTCTGTCCACCGTGGTGTGCGGCGTGATCGATGGCGAATTCCAGCATTTGTGCGCCGATGCCCTGTCCTCTGTATTCCGGCAAAACTGCCACCTTATCCAGTGTGAACTTGCCCGGCTCCGTTGTCTCCAACTGCATATACCCGGCGGTGTGTCCGTCGCACAGGCAACCGAACAGCTTGACGCCCCGGCGATAGTCGCTCATGAGCTGATCCATTTTGATGAAGGAACCGCTGGCAACACAGTTTTCCTCCGGCAGCTGGTAGGTCTCGGCCACTGTGTGAAAGCTGCGGCGTATGACGCTCAGATACCCCAACAGCTGCGACTGGGACAATAGGACGATTTTGATGGACATAGGGCTCACCTTCTCCTGTGGTTTTTATACCTTTATTATACCAAAAATCCCCGGCTTTGTCAATCGGCAAATGGCAGAGAAACGGGAGATAGTGCGTAATGAAGAATGATATAATGAAGAATGAATAATTGTGGTAGAAATGGCTTCGCTATTTCAAAAAATTTTAACGTGCGGCTTTGGAGGTTGGACGACCGATGGACCTGGGGCAGCTTGTGATTTCTGTGTGCCCTAACGAACGGACTTCTGACTTCTCACATTTTACTTCTGACTTTACAAAACGAGGTGTTCTTATGAAACGAACGAATATGCAGACCCATGAGCAGATCCGGCGGATGGTGCTGGCGGCGGTCTTTGCGGCGCTGTCCTGCGTGGCGACCATGGTGATCCAGATCCCATCGCCCATGAACGGCTATGTGAATCTGGGGGACTGCTTTGTACTGCTGGGTGCGCTGTATCTGGGACCCGTTTGGGGTGCGGTGGCCGGTGGTGTCGGTTCCATGCTGGCGGATCTGTTCACCGGATATGCCCACTATGCGCCAGGTACCTTTGTGATTAAGGCGGTCATGGCATTGGTGTTCTGCTGCCTCTATCGCACGTTGACGACCGGGAAGCTGCCCAAAACAGCGGCGTATCTCCTTGGAGCCACGGCGGCAGAGCTAACGATGGTGGTGGGCTATTTCGGCTATGCCTGCCTGCTTTTGGGCAAAGGATTGGCAGCGGCATCCGGCATTCCCGGCAACCTGATGCAGGGCGTATTCGGCGTGGTGGTGTCGGCTCTGCTCATGCAGGGGATCGGCAAGGCGATGGCCGGACAAAATAAAAAGGATCGATAGAAACGGCAGGTGATCGCATGGCCAACCCGGGTGCGGTCGCCTTTTTCTTTTGTGGGAAGATACATGGGAAGAACGGTACGGTGGAAATGCGGCGGTTTTTGGTGAAGCTGCACAAAAAAGACTTTCTGATTTGTTTTGTATGCTGAAATTGCCGAAGAACGCTTGCATTGGTGTGCGCTGTGTGCTATAATAGGAACGTAGATATGAACGAGTGGATACCATCGGAACGATGAATGAAAACGATACAGGGAGGCTATACTATGCGGAAGATCGCTTGGCTGCTGGTACTTTTGACAGTGGGCTCTACGTTGGCCGGCTGCGGTGCTGTGGAAGAAACAATAACAGAAACAACGGGAAAGACGGAAACAGAATCGACTGTGGATACGGAACCGGAGATATCCGACGATCTGCCCGACATGGACTACGGCGGCGCCGACTTCCGGATCTACACAAGACAGTGCTGTGAGAGCCACAAGAACGGCGTCTATATGCCGGAGCAGACCGGGGACGTGATCTCCGATGCAGTCTACGAACGGAACCTTGCCATCGAAGAACGCTTCAATATAACCTTCACCGAGCCCTTCTTGGCACCCGATGCCGAGGCTACGGACCTGAACAATGCGGTACAGGCCGGCGACGATATGTGCGAGCTGGCGGTTTGGCACTACAAGCACCTGGGCGACTCTGCCGCTGCCGGGTACCTTGCCGACATTTCCCAGGCCGGCTACATTGGTTTTGACAAGCCCTGGTGGTATCAAAAGGTAAACGATGCCTATTCCGTAGGTGGTCACGCCTATGTGGTGGTGGGTATGTATGACCTGGACAACTACTTAGACAATGTGTGCGTGTACTTTAATAAGGATATGCTCATCGACCTGACCGGGGACGACGACCTGTACTCCGTGGTCAAGGAAGGCAAATGGACCGTTGATAAAATGGAAGAGATCGCCACGCTGGCAACGGTGGACCTGGACGGTGACGGCACCATGGATCCCACCAAGGACCAGTTCGGCTACGGGCAGGCGTCCGGGTATGGCTTCATCTATCAGTTCGCCTGGGAACAGCCGGTAACAGAGCGGGACGCAGATGGCTATCCCCACGATGCCATCAACACCGAGCGGATGCAGAGCATGTTCGAGACCTTCCAAAAGCTGGTGGCAGCAGACTACACGATCGTGGACGAAGCCGGAACCGGTTGCACTGCCTTCAAGGAAAACAGGGAATTGTTCCAGCTGGACAGCCTGAAAGCGTCCTCCGGCAGCTATCGTGACATGGAACAGGATTTCGGTATCCTGCCCGTACCGAAGCTGAACGAAGAACAAAAGGAACACTACACCCATGCGACTGCCCACACCTCTGCCGTAGCGATCCCGGTGGTCAAGGACCAGGCAGGATTGGAGTATGCTTCTATGATCCTGGAAGCCATGGCAGCCGAGGGTTATAAGCAGATCCGACCGGCCGTGTACGAGGTGGCGCTGAAATCCAAGTACACCAGAGACGCCGACTCCTATGAAATGATCGACATCGTGGTGCAGGGCAGAACAGCGGACTTTGCCGACGTCTACGACAAGTGGGGCTTCACCTACACTCTGGACTACGTGGCGAGAGGGAACGTAAAGGAGTGGGCCTCCTACTACGCCAGCAACAACAAGACCCAGACGAAGAACATCCAGGACGTTGTGGATATGTTCAAGAAGCTGGTAGAGAATTAAGAAGAAATCGAGGTCAGAAGCGGGCGCACTGCTTCTGACCCAATTTTTATGTATAAGGAAGAAAAAAGAAATTGGGTGTGGGATGCCCGATACCCATGTGGAATACCAAATTATTCGACGGTGGGATGATGGATGCCGACACCCATACCGTACATCGAAATGCGTTCGACGGCGGGATGTCGTCAGCCGAGGGCGATGAGAATACCAAGGGTAGGTCATCCCGCCCTACATTCGGCGTACGAAATCGATTTTGTAGCGGTACCCATGGGTTTTTTCAAAAAAATCTCAAAAACTTTGTCAAAAGGGGTTGACAAAAGCCGGACGATGTGGTATACTATACAGGCTGTCTGAGAGACGCAAGTCAATCAAGCTAAGCGGTGAAAAAACTTCAAAAAGTTTCCGAAAACCTCTTGACAAACGCAAGCCGATGTGAT
>CAZLED010000002.1:0-86074 GCA_964558485.1 uncultured Ruminococcus sp.
GAAATTAAACTTCTTCGGCAGTTTATCCCCCTCCCTGCCCTCTCGACTCCCACCCACCCCCTTAATCGCCTAGCAGAGCACTTCTTGCGCCTGACGGACATTCTCTCTGGAAGCAGAGCCTTTCGCAGTAAATATCGTTTGGCTGAAACTACCACTTTTTGATCAGGCTGTCGCAGGGTTACGGGGTGCGAATCGTACGGGTTCTGGTGGGTGCGAAGTGAAACGTTGTTTTTTGTTCGGCTTCACGCAGAACGTTTGGAGTAGTGGCTGACGTATGGTTTTGGTGCATTCCGATATGGGGATTGTATGCGGTATCGATTCGGTAAAACGAAAGTAGGGCGGCACCCCATATATGGGGATGACAACTACTCGACTGCGTTAACGATTTGGTATTCAACATCCCGCCGTCGATATTTTTGTATGCACGTTATGGGTATTGGTTACACGTTCATCCCGCCGTCGAACGTGTTAAACCGTACGTTATGGGTATCAGATATACGAAATTTACGCATCAAAATGTACGTTTGTACCATACCAATACAATACAGACATAGACGTTTGACGGCGGGATGTCGTCAGCTAAGGTTGATGAGAATACCAAGGGTAGGGTCATCTCGCCCTACATTCGTTTTACCAAATCGATACCGCATCAGACCACCATACGTTAGTATCACCACACCGTACGCTGTGTACTATGCGCCAGTTTGAATCCACCGTGGGTTCGTCGAACACCCCTTGCCCTCACAGGAGCTTCTTCCACTCGTACAGCAGGTTCAAGGCCTCGATGGGGGTCAGCGTGTTTACGTCCGTTTTCTGCAGCTTTTCTTTGATGGAGTCGGCTGCCAGGTCCGCAAAGCTCAGGGTCTCTTCCGTGTAGGCCGGTGCCTTTGGCTTGCGGTTTTGTTTTTCCGTGACCTTGCCGTCTGCTTCCAGTTCCTTCAGGATATCCTTGGCACGGCGTGTCACGTCTCCCGGTACACCAGCCAATCTTGCTACCTCAATGCCGTAGCTGTCGTCTGTGGGTCCCTTTACGATCTTGCGCAAAAATGTGATGTCTTCACCCTTTTTCTTTGCCGCTACGTGGTAGTTCACAAAGCCCGGCAGTGTGCCTTCCAGTGCCGTCAGCTCGTGGTAGTGGGTGGCGAACATGGTCTTGGCACCGATCTTCTTGCCAGCCGTATATTCCGCTACCGCACGGGCTATGCTCATGCCGTCGTAGGTGCTGGTGCCACGACCGATCTCATCATATATAATAAAGGAACGGCGTGTGGCATTGTTCAGGATGTGCGCCACTTCCTTCATTTCCAGCATAAACGTGGATTGTCCCGATGCCAGGTCGTCTGAGGCACCCACACGGGTGAACAGCTTGTCCACGATCCCGATGTGCGCTTCCTTGGCAGGCACAAAGGATCCGATCTGGGCCAGCAGGACGATCAGTGCCGTCTGCCGCATATAGGTGGATTTGCCGGCCATATTGGGGCCCGTGATCAGCATGAGCCGATTGTCGCCGGTGTCCAGCAGTGCATCGTTGGGTACAAAATACGCATCTGGTACGAACTGCTCCACCACCGGGTGCCGGCCTTCCACGATCCGGATCTCGTCGCTGTAGTCCACGGTGGGACACACATATTGGTTCTGCACCGCCGCTTCTGCCAAAGATACGTACACGTCCAACCGGGCCAGCGCATCGGCAGTTTGGCGGATCCGTCCGGCCTCGGCACCTACGGTATCCCGCAGTGCTACGAACAGCTCATATTCCAGATTTTTCAGTTTGTCCTCTGCCCCTAAGATCGTGGCTTCCATATCCTTCAGGGCATCGGTGATGTATCGTTCTTTGTCGGACAGGGTCTGCTTGCGGACATAGCCATCCGGCACCTGGTCGGCAGCAGAGCGTGGCACCTCGATGAAGTAGCCAAAGACCCGGTTGTAGCCGATCTTCAGGTTTTTGATCCCCAGCTTGTCCCGTTCGGCCTGCTCGGTCTCCTTGATCCAGTCCTTGCCGTTGCTCATGATGTACCGCAGCTTGTCTACGTCTGCGTTGTAGCCATCCTTGATCAGACCACCTTCCCGGATCACAAACGGCGGCGTCTCCACCAGTGCCGCATCGATCTGGTCGCAGATCTCTTCCAGCGGATCCAGATCCTGGTAGATGGCAGAAAGCTCACCGGTGGTGATGTCGGAGAGCAGCTCCCGGAGCGTG
Source organism: uncultured Ruminococcus sp. (assembly GCA_964558485.1). Classification (GTDB taxonomy): domain Bacteria; phylum Bacillota; class Clostridia; order Oscillospirales; family CAG-272; genus UMGS1696. The sequence goes on from CAZLED010000002.1 coordinate 2,201, forward strand.
GGCAGTACGGTCAGGGTCTGGCAGATGGCCCGGAGATCCTTCCCACCGGCGGTGCCGTAGGTGACCTTGGTGATGAGCCGTTCTAGATCCAGCACCGACCGCAGCGCTTCCCGGACGTCCTCACGCAGCATGAAATTGTCGGCCAGCATTTCCACAGCCTGCTGCCGGGCCAGGATCTGCGGCGCATTGGTCAGAGGATGTTCCAGCCGAAAGCGCAGCATCCGGGCACCCATGCTGGTCTCGGTCTTGTCCAGCGCCCACAGCAGGGAGCCTTTTTTGTCCTTGGTCAGCATGGTCTCGCACAGCTCTAAGTTCCGGCGTGTGGCGATGTCCATTTCCAGATATTGGCTGGCGTCGTAAAAGTGCAGGGTGCGCAGATAGGAGATGTCCTGCATCTGGGTCTCTTCGATGTACCGCAGCGCCGCACCCACAGCGATCTGGGCAGAGCGGGGTTTGCCTTCGATGGCATCGGCACCGTATTGCTTTTCCGTCCGGGTCAGAGCTTCGTCCTCTGTGAAATACCGTGGTACTCCTTCGGAGACCAGCAGTCCCGTCCGTTCCTTACAGAAGGCAGCGATCTTGGGCAGGGCACGCAGCGGCAGGTTCACCAGCATCTCGTGGGGACCATAGGTGGCCAGCTCACCCAAAATGGCATCCTCGGCACCATCCGCCGGAAAGGACGTGGCGCATACATAGGCCGTGGTGATGTCGGCAAAGCAGATCCCAATGGCACTGCCGTCGGCGTATAGGGTCGCCAGATAGTTGTTGGTTTTGTCACTGAGCAGATCGGTCTCGATGAGGGTACCGGGTGTGATGATCCGGGTGACCTCTCGCTTCACCAGATTCTTGGCGGTCTTGGGATCCTCTACCTGCTCACAAATGGCGACCTTGTAGCCTTTTTCGATGAGGCGGCCAATGTAGGGTTCGCAGGAATGATAGGGAATGCCGCACATAGGCGCACGCTCATTTTCGCCGCAGTCCCGACCGGTCAGGGTCAGCTCCAATTCTGTGGACACCAGCTGGGCATCGTCAAAGAACATTTCGTAAAAATCTCCCAGTCGGTAGAACAGGATATACCCCGGGTATTGATCCTTGACCTCGAAATACTGCTGCATCATGGGCGTCATGAAGGGGAAACCTCACTTTACAAAAGAATTAGGGAATGCTGGTTAACAAAAGGGATCATCTGCATTCCCGGAAGGAGAAATCACTTCTCCCCTGGGGAACACAGATGTGTTCGGGAAATGACCATGGCATAGTCAAATGCGCATGGACAAATCCTATCGATGGTCAAAACGTAGGAAAAATTTTCCGCCAGGGAAATTTTTCAGAGCGAGGTGGTTTTCTCTACGCAAAAGCTGTAAAAAATCCTCGTTCAGTGGTGATGTCCGCAGTCGCTGCCGCAGGAGGAGCAGTCGTGGCTGCAGGGTCTCTGGCCGGTGATCACGAACTGCAATTCGGCGTACACTTCGTTGGTCAGGGCATCAAAGGCTTCCTTGGCTTCCACGTAGGCGTTGTATACCGGATGACCGGTGATCTGGTCGTACAGCGCATCGATCCGGTTCTGGATGGCGTCACGCATATCTTCGCTGGCTTCGTCGGGTGCTTCGCCATTGGTCTTGCCGTACAGATCGGCCAGCAGATTCTGCTGGGTGTTGTATTCGGCGATCAGGCTGTTCAGCTCTTCGCTGTGTTCGTAGTCGGCAATGGCGGACTGGATGGCAGCGTTGCGGCTGTCGGCTTTCAGCAGTTCACCCAGTGCGGCGATGGCTTCCTTCATAGCAGGGGTCAGAATTTCTTCCATGGTATTGTTCTCCTATGTATAAAAATATTTTTTGCAATGTTGGTTTGTTTCAGACACGCTTTCCTTCCAGGGTAAAGGGCGTGACCTTGTCGATGTGTACGTTCACGAATTGGCCGATCAGCGCTTTGTCGCCGGGGAAGTGTACCGGACGCACCGGGTCTCCTCTGCCGGTCAGCATGGTCTCGTCGGTCTTGCTGACGTCTTCCACCAGTACCCGCAGTGTACGGCCTAAGAACCGTTCGTTGCGCCGGGTGGAGATCTCGTTCTGCAATGCCAGCAGTCGCTCAAACCGGGCCGTGGATACCTCGTGTGGGATCTGGTCGGGCATCTCGGCCGCAGGGGTTCCGGGACGTGGCGAATAGATAAAGGAAAAGACCATGTCGTATTCCACATACCGGAGCATATCCAGCGTGGCTTCAAAATCCTCTTCCGTTTCGCCGGGGAACCCAACGATGATGTCGGAGGTCAGGCTGATGTCCGGCACGGCTGCCTTCAGCTTGTCGATGATGGTGCGATAGTGGGCAGCGGTGTATTTCCGATTCATCCGGCGAAGCACATCGTCCGACCCGGACTGCACCGGCAGATGGAAGTGCCGTACCACCTTGGGACATTCCGCAATGGCCGTGATCAGCCGATCGGATACGTCCTTGGGATGGGAGGTCATGAACCGCAGCCGGAAATCCCCATCCAGCGCACAGACTTCCCGGACGACTGTTGCAAAATCGACGTTCTCTTTTGCAAAGTCGATGCTGTCGGAAACGGCCGGGTTTTCCACAGGATCCGTATTTTGCGGATACAGATCCTTGCCGTAGGAGTTCACGTTTTGCCCCAGCAGGGTGATGTCGTGGGCGCCGTCGGCGATGAGCATTTTTGCCTCGTCCAGGATATCTTCGATCCGGCGACTCCGCTCCCGGCCACGGACATAGGGCACGATGCAGTAGGAGCAGAAGTTGTTGCAGCCGTACATGATGGACAGCCACGCCATGTGCTTGGTGGTGCGATCCAGAGGCAGACCTTCGGCGATCTCGTAGCTTTCGCTGTGCAGAAATTGCCGCTTGCCACCACGGAGTGCCTCCAAAACCAATGTGGGCAGACGATGGAGTGCACCGGTGTCAAAGGTGAAGGTCACATAGGGGTAGCTGTTTTTCAGCTTGTCGGCCCGGTGCTTCTGGGTCACCATACAGCCGCCGATGCCCACCAGCAGCTCCGGCTTCAGCTCACGCAGGTGCTTGCAGGAACCAATGATGGACAGGGCTTTTTTCTCGGCGTGCTCCCGGATGGCACAGGTGTTGACTAAGATCAGATCCGCTTCTTCCATGGTGTCTACCCGACGGTATCCCATGGCCACGCAAAGACCACCCATGCGCTCACTGTCCGCTTCGTTCTGCTGACAGCCAAAGGTCAGAATGTAGTAACCGGGTGCGCTTTCTCCCACTTTGCCAGCGCCGGCAAAATGGAGCCGCACGGACTCTGCCGCCGTCAGCTGTTCCCGGATCCCATCGGGTGCGAGAAAGGCACCGACTTTTGTTTCGTTTTGTGTATCCATATTGTTGTTCTCGATCTTTTATATAGTTGTTTGTATTGAAAAATGTTTACTCTTTTGTCTCCAAGGTGTACGCCTTTGCCGTTTTGTCAAACAGCTCCTCCATGCCCGGCGTGGCCAGGATCCGGTCGTCGGCTGTGATGAACAGTGCTTCAAAGGAAAGAGAGGTCGCAGAGGCTGACTGGTACAGTGCCATGCCGTCTTCGATCCCCAGGACGAACAGCGCCGTGGACAGGGCATCGGCGGCAGCACCGTTTTGGGCATAGACCACCACGCTGGACAGTCCACTGTCTGCCGGGTAGCCGGTCTCCGGATCCAGAATGTGGTGATAGATCACGCCGTCCTGGCGAAAGAATCGTTCGTAGTCCCCGGAAACGGACACAAAGCCGTTTTGGATGTACAAATATCCAACGATGGCGCTGGTGTCGTGGGGATCCTTCACGCCGATCTGGAAGGGTGTGCCGTCCGGTTTTTCGCCGAACACTCCTATGTTGCCCCCAAAGGAGACCAGCCCATAGTCGATCCCCATGTCGGCAAGCAGCGTCACGGCAGACTGCAGCCCATAGCCTTTGCCGATCCCACCCAGATCCAACTGCAGAAGCGGATCCTCTTTGGTCACGATACAGCTGTCGGTAGTCAGGCTGCTTGCAGTTTGATCTACGGTAGTCAGGCTGCTTGCAGTTTGACTGCTGGCAGTCTGATCTACAGATACCTTTTCCCAGCCGCAGTGGGTCAGGGCTTCGGCGATGGCAGCGTCCTTGGGCTTGGGTCCGCCATGGGCCACGTTCCACAGATCGGTGAGCTGTCCCATGGTGGGATCATAGGCACCATCGGTCAGAGAAGCCATGGACAGTGCGGTGTGCAAAACGGCGCCAAGGGTCGTGTCCCTGGTGTGGTAGCGCTGTGGTGCCTGGTTCAGGGCATACAGTTCGCTTCCCGTATCGTGGCAGGACAGACTTTTTTCCAGCTCTGCCACCAATGCTTCTACAGATGTAGTGGCATCGTGGAGCAGGGTCTTGTCGGTGTCGGCCGGCAGACGCAGGGTGATGGCGGTATCCATGCCGGTGAACACCGTGTCGGCATACAGGGACACCGATCCTTGGCAGCCGCACAGGGTCAGCACACACAGCAGGATCGCCAGTCCCAGACGCCATGGGATAAAGCGCACAGGATCGCCTCCGTTCTATGGACATTTAACTTTTGGATACAGCCGCCGAAGCAGGATATTGCAAAGGATTCCGGTCAGCGCACCACATAGGGTACCGATGAGCAGCATCGTACCGCCGTACACCCGCAGCAGTCCCGTGCCCCAGCCGTACAGCAGAGACGCACAAAACAGCTGTCCCAGGTTGTGGGCGGCCGCCGTCAGGATGGACACACCGATACAGCTGAGATACTTTGTAAAAGGCATATGCAACAGGCAAAATAGGGTGATGAGCATACAGACCGTGCCGGACAGGGAAAACAGCAGAGATGTGCCGGAGCCAAAGAGCAGTCCGGTCAACAGCCAGCGAGCCAGTGCTACGATGACCGCATCGGTCAGCGACAGGGTGAACGTACACAGCAGGATCGCCAGATGGGCCAGCCCCAGCTTGACGCCGGGAATGGGCAGCGGTGGCAGCAGTGCTTCTACGAAGGACAGCATCAGTGCGGCGCAGAGATACAGGGCATCCAGAGACAGCCGGGCAACCTTTTTGTCATCCAACGATAAAATCCTCCTCGTTCCCGTTTGCTGCCTGCGGAATGCGGATCACCACGCCGGCCGGTACACAGACCAGCATTTCTCCTGCACCATCGATGGCACCGGCACTTTGACAGAGGCCGTCGGGACAGGTGGTCTCTGCCACACGGACAGAACCGTCTGCAATGGCGATGACCAGCGTATGTCCCCGGCTTTCCACGGTGTAGGTGACAGCGGTGTCCAACGGCAGCGTGGTCTCTCCACCGTCCCAGGTGATGGTGCAGCTCTGTCCGGTACTGCCCGACCATAATGGCAGCCACAAGGGCAGCAGAAAGAGAGCCAGTGCGCCAAAGAGCAGCAGCAGGAGCACCAGTAGATCCCCCAAGGACGGCCGCAGACGTATCGGTATAGTGGGTGTAGGCATATGTGTCGGTGTTCGCTCCGGATCGGGCTCCGGGCTCCATTTACGAAAAACAAGCATACAACATATATTATACAAGGAAAGAAGGCGAATGTCAAGAGTGGGAAAAAGAAAAGTACAGAGCCGGGATCGACTCTGTACCTTGCCTATTTGTGTATGGAGTATTTTCGTTTTGTTCGCTTGCGGTTGCTCAGTGACGGATCACCGGTGCATACACGCTGTCCAGCATTTTGTTCAGCTTGGAGATGCGTGCGAACTGCTTCACAGCGTCTCTACCACGGACGGGCAGATATCTTCTGCCAGGCTTCACAACGGGAACGGTGACTTCCTCAGTTTCGGGCGCTTCCGTTTCCGGTGCTTCGGTTTCGGGAGCTTCGGTTTCTTCTACAGCAGTCTCGGGAGCTTCCGTCTCCGGTGCTACGGTTTCCTCTACGGTTTCCTCTACGGCGGTTTCTGCAACGGTGGTTTCTTCGATGACGATCTCAACGATACCGTAACCGGCATCGGTCTTGGTGAACCAATATTTGCCGGAATTGTTACCGGCTCCCCAGATGTTCATGTTTTCGGTGTCTTCAATGGTCAGGAAGGTGGTGCCGTCCGGGGTGCCGGAGAGCAGGTAGGACTTGCCATCGGTGGTGGTGATGCGGCGTACGTTGTTGTCCATATTCCGATAAGAGGACTGAACATCCAGCAGGTTTCCGTCGGCATCCGCAATGGCATATGTCTGCCCCTGCAGGTCTACCAGTGTACCAACCGAATCTTCCGCATTTTCGTGCAGCCATGCGTACCCACCGTCATAGGAAATAGAGGAATAGGCAAAGGGGATCACGATCTCGCCTTCCATGTTCATCATACCCCAGTTGCCGTCACGGTCTTTCAACGTAACATATCCGTCCCGGATCACCGTACCATTGTGTATCCACACATTGTCATACACAGGCTCGATGACCCATTCCCCATCGGCATTCATCACGCCAAAGCCGGGGGTATATACGGTTTCGTCGCCTTTGATATGAGAATATACATTGAAATGGTTATTGTAGGCTACAACGTATCCATTTTCTGGTGCATAGGTATAAGACACACCATATTCTTCCGGCGTATTCTGCAGACCGCGAGGAACGATTCCTTCTTGGTATTTCCAAAGACTGAGGTCTCCGCTGGCCATTACAGGGTAGGAAGACACGATGTTGCCGTCCAAATCGATAACAACAGATACAGGAGGTATATCCATGAAAGTTTCCAGACGTAAGGAAATCAGCCCATCGTTGCCTTTGAAGTACATATGGGTATCAGCTATGCTGCTGCCAAGGTTGTTCCAGTTCTCTTTCAAAAGTGCATCCAGCTTTTCGGTATCCGTGATGTAGATCGGGGAACCATCATATCTGTAGAAGAAAGTGGAATCTGTGTATATTACGCCATCGTGGATGAAAATCTCGTCTAATTTATCACCACGTACTTCTGCAATGATATTTCCGTTGGCATCACGGGTAAACCAATCAGCAGTGCTTTCAGGATCGTAGCGATAGTTTTGTTCTTTGGTACAGAACAGCTGGGTCTCCTTGCCGGTCTTGTCCACGATGTACAGGATATAATATTCGTAGCTTTCGCCGGACTCTTTATCCACATAGGGTTCCTTCTCGCTCAGGTACCCCACCACCGCAACGCCGTCCACCATTTCGGAAGCGTAGTCGTATTTGTAGTCGATGACCGTCTTGCCGGTGATATCTACAAAGCCCCACTTGTCACCCTTCTGCACGGTCAGGATTCCATCGTCCGAGACACCGTTTATACCCTCGAACTGGGGTGCCAACCGCTCAACGGCCGTATATGTGGTTTGGGTCTCGTCTGCTGCTACGGAAACAGCACCCATCATTTGCCCGGCCAACAGCAGAGCCAGCAGGGCACAGCTGATCTTTTTCTTCATGATCATGTTCTCCTTCATTGTGTAAATGAAAATGTTGTTTGCACGGATCTTGCTGCGTATAGCACGCACCTATATATATATATATATATTGTAAACAAATTGTGAACAATAGAGATGCACAGGGGTTTCTCGTTTCCCGACAAATTTCCAGGCACGTTGCCCATTGCAAAATCCGGCAAATCCTGGTATAATATAGCTTGCATTTCCATTATACATCAAGAGAAAGAGAGAATCATGAGCTTGTATACATCACAAAATCGGCAAGCACAAAAACGCCGACAGGATTATGTTCGTGGACTGCGGCACGGGATCCCCATTGCGCTGGGCTATCTGTCGGTGTCCTTCAGCTTTGGCATCGCCGCTGTGTCTCAAGGACTGGATTGGTGGGCAGCGGTGCTCATTTCCATGACCAATCTGACCTCAGCCGGGCAGGTGGCAGGATTGGGGATCATCGTCTCCGGCGGCACCATGGTGGAGATGGCACTGGCACAGCTGGTGATCAATCTGCGGTATGCGCTGATGAGCCTGAGCCTGTCCCAGAAGCTGGCAGAGCACTATCCCACGCTGCACCGAGCCATCACTGCTTTTGGCATGACGGACGAGATCTTTGCCGTGGCATCGGGACAACCGGAAGAGGTGCGGCCGGCCTATATGTACGGGCTGATCACGCTGCCGTTTTTGGGCTGGTCCGGCGGTACGCTGCTGGGTGGACTGGCAGGAACGTTGCTGCCGGATATGCTTTGCGCCGTGCTGGGACTGGCCATCTACGGGATGTTCATTGCCATCATCGTACCCCCGGCAAGAGATTCGGTGGGCGTGCTGTCGGTGGTGCTGCTGTCTGGTGCGCTGAGCTGTGCCCTGAAATACATTCCCCTGTTTGCCGGGATCTCGTCCGGATTTTCCATCATCATCTGTGCGGTCCTTGCTTCGGTATTTGGCGCACTCCTGTTTCCACGGAAGCAGGCTGAAGAACAGGAGGAGAACTAAATGCAGTTGTTTTGTTATATCGCCGTCATGGCCCTGGTGACCTATGCGGTGCGTGCCATTCCCTTTGTGGCGTTCCGGAAAAAGATCCGTTCCCGCTTCATCCAGGATTTTCTGTATTATGTGCCTTATGCGGTGCTGGCAGCTATGACCATCCCGGCAGCGCTGTACGCCACGGACCATGTGGCAACGGCAGCCATAGGTGTGGCAGTGGCAGTGGTGCTGGCCTTCTTCCGGAAGGGACTGCTGACGGTGGCATTGTCGGCCTGTGGCGCAGCGCTGGTGGCAGAGCTGGTGCTGGTGTTTCTGGGGTAAGGGGTGGAGCAAGGGGCGTATCCCTTAACCTAACCCTTATGCTTTTTGTATTGGCGTACGGCTGGTTGACTTTACCGTTTCAGCGGTACGTTATGGCTATCGGTAATACTTCACTCGCAAACACTGTAGGGAACGGTCTTGACCGTTCCGCACCGTAACAATATGTCTTCCACTGGCGTTGGGCGTACAGCAATGGGGTTACCCCATTTCCCATCGTCCCTGTTTTTTCTTCAAACTGCGTTTGGGCTGGTATGAATTTTGTCCTGCGCAGGGCATCCTTCCCGAAGATTTCGGGAAAACAAACCTGAAACGCACCCAACGCAGTTGGAAGAAAACCGGGGTCCATGGGGTTACCCCATGGAGGCACGTGTGGCGATGAAGTTTTCTACCCAGTATTTCGTGTAGGCGTACAGATCGTCCAGCGTCACGTCGGAGTAGCCACGGCAGGATTTCACGTAGGCACATAAGATCCCTTCCAGAAATACCTGCAGGCTCAGCGACAAAAATCGCTTGTCCCGGATCCGTGGGTCGGCGTGACACAGCTCCACAAGCTTTTCGGTCGCCAACGCCGAGAGCTTCTTGACGGCGAACAATATATCATTGGATCGACACAGCAGCCGATAGCTCTCGTTGTTCTGCCGGATAAATTCAAAAATGGAATCGATAAGCTCCATGATGCTTTGGGATTCACACAGCTTGGCAGCATTGAAAAAGGTCTCGATCATTTCATTTTCGTAATCCTCTGCTACGCCGTAGATGTCGTCGTAATGGGAATAAAACGTGCCACGGCTGATGTCGGCTCGCTGGCATAGCTCACTGACGGCGATCTTTCCCAGCTCTCGTTTTTCCGACAGCATTTCGGCAAAGACCTTCTTGATCAGCCGCCGGGTCTTCCGGGAAGAATTGTTCAGGTTCTGTGCTTTCATAGGGACTCCTTTTCGCATATATTTGTACGATTTCTGTTGTACTGTTTACATTTGCACATTGCGCATAGCGGTGTGCTTTTCTTTTTGCCATAGGTATAGTATAATACAACACAGTGCAAATGTCAACAGTGTTCAAAGAAAAACACACACAAATTTCGAGCGCAACACCGTACATACAGAAAGGAACGCATATGGAAAAAGAACGAACGGAATCTCTGCAAAACGAACCGATCATCGCCGTGTCCCACCTGACCAAGGATTACGGCAGCGGACGTGGTGTCTTTGACGTGAGCCTGCACGTGGACGAAGGGGAAGTCTTTGGCTTCCTGGGTCCCAACGGCGCCGGCAAATCCACCACCATCCGACACCTGCTGGGCTTCTCTCACCCGGACAAAGGCTCTACCAAGATTTTTGGTCATGATACATTTTGCGAATACGACAAAATCTTGAAAAGGGTAGGCTATATTCCCGGTGAGGTCGCACTGCCCACCGGTCTGACCGGCTGGGAATTCATCCGCATGGAGCAGGATCTCCGTGGCATCCACAACCAAGAAAAGCTCAAAGAAATGCTGGACCTGTTCGAGCTGACGGACAACGTGCTTTCCGGCGAGACCAAGCGCATGAGCCTGGGCGTCAAACGAAAGCTGGCGGTGGTGACGGCCTTTATGTCGGATCCGGCGGTGCTGATCCTGGACGAACCTACCTCCGGCCTGGACCCGGTGATGCAGGAGCATTTTATAGAATTTATCCACACCGAAAAAGCACGTGGCAAGACCATTCTCCTCTCCAGCCACATCTTCTCCGAGATCGACTCCACCTGTGACCGCATCGCCATCATCAAGGACGGCCACATCGTGTCGGAATTCATCGCAGCCGATCTGAAGCACGCCAGCCGGAAATACTACACGGTGACCTTTGCCGACACGGAAGCCAAAAAAGCCTTCGATGCACAAAAGGCTACCATCCCCACCATGGCGCTTTTGCAGGAAGACCAAACCAGCGTGTATGTGTCTCTGGAGGACTGCGACCTGAATCCATTTGTGGCGCTGCTGTCTTCCCTGCACGTAGTGACGTTTAGCAACCGCAAGGAAACGCTGGAAGATTATTTTATGAAGTTCTACAAGGAAGACCGGGATTTTGGAGGTGCACTGTCATGCAAGTGATCGAGACCAAAGGACTGACCAAGGATTACGGCAGCGGACGGGGCATTTTTGATCTGGATCTGTCCATCGAAGCAGGAGAAATGGTGGGCTACGTAGGCACCAACGGCAGCGGCAAGACCACGACCATCCGCCATATGCTGGGCTTTTTGCGTCCCACCTCCGGCAGCGTCACCGTCTACGGCAAATCCGCCTGGGAGCATTCCAGTGAGATACTGTCGAAGATCGGGTATGTGCCCGGTGAGATCGCCTTTCCCGATCTGTCCACGGGGATCGAGTTTCTCCGATGCCAGGCCGATTTTTTGGGACTCCGGGATCTGTCCTATGCCAACGAGCTGATCGAGCGGCTGCAGCTGGACCCCAGAGCCAACCTGAAACGGATGAGCAAGGGTATGAAGCAAAAGACCGCACTGGTGGCAGCTCTGATGAACGATGCACCCATCCTGATCTTAGACGAGCCCACCACGGGTCTGGATCCCCTGATGCGTGCGACCTTTTTGGACATCATCCGGGAGGAACACAAAAAGGGCAAGACCATCTTCATGAGCAGCCACAGCTTTGACGAGCTGGAGACCACCTGTGACCGAGTGGCACTGCTCAGCGACGGACACATCATCGATATGTGCGATATGGAAAGCATTCGCCACCGGCCGGTGAAGGATATGAAGATCGAGTTCCACACGGCAGCGGACTATCGGGCATTCCTCAAAGAAGGCTACCAGATCACCCGGACCCAGGAGCAGTACGACCAGGTGACCATCCGGCTCCCGGAGACAGACACAGCGGCCCTGCTTGGAGTCCTGAAAAAGTACGATGTGAAGTTTATCTCGGAGCTGCCGTACACGTTGGAGATGCACTTCAAGCAGGCACTAAAAGGGGCAAGGGGCGTAGACTGACTCCCCTTGCTAATGTGGTGAACATGATACCCATATTGTACGGATGAAAACGTTTGGCGGATAATGTAGTACACACGATACCCATACCGTACATACAAAAATATCGACGGCGGGATGTTGAATACCAAATCGTTAGTATGTTCAAGTAGTTGTCATCCCGCCCTACATTCGTTTTACCAAGTCGATACCGTAGCGATACCCATAAAGAAATCCACAATCAAATTATATCGAAAAAGAATTTTGTGAAACAAAAAATAGGAGAAGAGAATCTATGTTCAGTAAAGCTTTGTTCAAACAATCCTGCAAGGCCAATGGCACCATGTGGGGGATCATCACCGTGGCGGTTTGCTTCATGCTGGCCTGTGTCATGCTGATCTCCGGCAATGGCAATATTGGCGAAGTTAAAAATGCCATCGAGGACACCATCATCACCAAAGAGATCGATGCCCAGCTGCAATCCCGTGCCATCACCTATTACCGCTACGCCAACGAGGGACTGGAAACCTTCGATACGCTGTTTACCGAAAATGCCACGGATACGCTGTCCTATCTGATGTGGTGCGGCAATATGCCCCAGAGCGCAGACTATCCGGAACCGGCTGTGTATGCCGCTGCTATGGAACAGTGGCAGGCCGCTATGCCCAAGCTGACCACCCAGACCGGTGCAAGCTTTGCCGAGGCCATCACCCAGTGGCAGAACACCATGCCTGTGCTGGAAGACTTTGACAGCACCGATGCCTATGCCGCCGCTATGGGGACCTGGCAGGAGAGCAGTCCCGCCACACAGGAGAACGCCGTAACGCTGGCCTATGCCGATGCCTGCACAGCTTTGCAGGAATGGATCGAGGCAGAAGCCACGGCAAACGGGTTCAAGACCGATTCCACCGAAGCAAACGAAATGCTGGGCAGCGTGATGTACACCTTAAATCCCGATGGGATGTTTGATGCTTTCTACACGGACAACGGTGCCAATGTACCGGCGGATTACGATGTGCTGTCGCTGGTTTCTGCCATTGCGGCCGGGGAAGAGGAGGATCCGGTGGTGCGGGAGACCTATCGGCAGAAACGGGCCGAGAACGGAGCCGCTGTCTTTCTGGCAGGCAACATGACCGCCGCCGAGACCGTGGATGCCCTGCTGGATGCCCTGTCCTCCTATGGCGTGACCCGGGAGAAATACAACGATTTCGGCTATACCTTTGCGTCCATTGACCACATTGCCAACACGGTCATCACCACCTACCAGGGTCGGCTGGAATATGAGACGGGACTGACCGACAATACGGACGACATCGAAGCCATCCAGGATACCCTGGCCGCCGACGTGTCCACCAGCTTCTTGTCCACCCTGCCGGATGCCGTATCCGAAGCACTGGAGGAGATCGGGCAGGCAGATCTGTACACCCTGATCGTGGGCTCCATCTTCTATAAGCTGGCCGGTCTGCTGCTGCCCATCATCTATATGATCATGGCGTCCAATAACTTGGTGGCCGGGCAGGTGGACAGCGGTTCCATGGCGTACGTGCTTTCCACCTCCACCAAGCGCAGCACCGTGGTCTTTACCCAGGCGGTGTACCTGATCGGCTCGCTGCTTGCCATGTTCGGCCTGACCACCGTCACCGGCTGCATTTGTCTCAGCCTGGTGCCGGAGGAGATCGAGCTGACCTATGGGAATCTGCTCCTGCTGAACGTGGGTGCCTTCCTGGTGCTGTTTGCTCTGTCCGGTCTGTGCTTTGCCACCTCTTGCCTGTTTGACAGAAGCAAGCGTTCCATGGCCATCGGCGGTGGGCTGTCCATCTTTGCCCTGGTGGCAGCTATGCTGGGACTGTTCGGCAGCCCGGTGATCCCCTCTGTGGTTCGCCTGGAATCCCTGAACTATTTCAACTACACCACCATCATCTCTCTGTTCGACGTGATCTCCATCATCGATGGGACAAATGCCTTCATCGGAAAATTTGTGATCCTGGCCGTACTGGGCGTGGTCGGCTACATCGTTGGCTCTGCCCGGTTCGTGAAAAAGGATCTGCCCCTGTAAGACCACGCAGACAAAAACAAAAAGCACTGTGAAGTTGACCTGAATCCGCATTGCCTTCACAGTGCAAAACAGGTATACCGGCGCTGTCCGTTATACCTGTTTTTTTCACTTTATTCACTTTTTTCACTTCCGGAACCGGCCGTCATCGTTTTCGGTCATGTCGGTGAGCATCTGGGAGAGCAGTCGGTTTGCCCCGGCGTAGTCCTTTCTTGCCACCAGCTTCTCCAGAGAATTTTCGTTGTACACCACTCTGGTGAACCACAGAGCATGGTAGAGCGTGTACACCAGCCAGGCCGCCTGGGCTTCCGTTTCGCTGAGCTTCCGGATGGAGAGATAGCCGTCCAGCAGAGCAGGGAACAGCTTTTCCCGATAGCTTTCTGCTATGCCTGCCGGAAGATCCATTTCATAGGCCGTCAACAGTCCTTCCAGCACCAGATCCGAAACCAGCACCTCGTCCCCGGCATTGTTGTAGTCAAAGACCGTCAGCTCGTCTTCGCCAAAAACCAGATTGTTGATGGAAATATCCCCCTGTACGCCGGCTTTTGGCAGCTTTTCCTAGACGGCACGAATGGCAGCCAATTTTTCATCGTGAAGCCTTTGGAGTTGCCGGACGATGGCTTGATCCAGGGCTTCGTTCTGGGTAATGGTGCAAAAGGTGTCGTAGCAGTCCACGTCATTTTCATAGGCCGCAGAGAACAGCGTTCCACAGCCCAGCGTCCAACCATGGGTCAGGGAAAGGGTGTGCATCCGTGCCAGCAGGACACCGATCTGGTAGGCGATGTCCGTGTTGATCTCCAAGATCTCTTCGCCGCACCAATCCTCGATGGTCACGTGACAGGGCAGGCCGGCATAGGTGTAGGTGTTGCAGTAGCATCCGTTTGCCTGGTACCGCATCGGTGTCTGGATTCCGTTTTGGCGCAGACATTCGGAAAAGACGCTTTGCCGTTCCAGCTTGGCTTCCTCCGCATCAAAATCCTTGTCCTCGTGCAGCAGCTTGATCACGACCCGTTTACCGCTTGCCAACCGCACGGACAGAATGCTCTTGACCTGCTGTTCACGGTCGTCGTTTTTGATGTAGTGGATGTATGCCGTTTGTTCCCCGAAAGCGGTGTCCAGTCCATAGATAGCAAGAATGGATCGGATATCCACCTCCGGTAGTGCTTGTTTTTCTTTCATAATATTTCTCCAAAATCGTGGTTTTCCAGCGTGGGCATCGGTGTCAGCGCAGCTCGGTCGGCAGCTTTCTTTGGGCTTCGGTCAGCTCCTGTTCCAGCACATCGGCAAAGCGCTGTATGGGTCCTGCCAAGGTTTCGGCATAGTCCATGACCGCTTGGTCGTCCTTGTATCGCTGTGGTGCCCGGCGAACCGTAAGCGCATACGACAGCACAGCCGGATCGGGACAAAGGTCGTTTTCCAGTGCCCATTCGGCAGCAGCGGTTTTGGCGATGATCGCACCGGTGCGTAGGGTATAGATACAGCGAGCCGTGTCCAGCAGCCAACCAAAGCTGTACAGGCTTCGGCCCGTGTGGGTACAGTACTGCCGGATCGTTTCATAGTGCCGCCGGACATCGGTGTACAGCTCATGAAACGTGGGACGTGCCAGTGCTTGTCGAACATCCTCGCCGTGCAGAAGAATACCGCTGTCCAATAGCTGCATCCTGCCAAAGCTGTCCAGGACATACCGATCCGTGATCCGTTCGCCGCTGGTCCCCCAATAGACGACCGGGGTAGGTGTGCCCCGGTCAGGATCCCCTCGAACCAAGGCATCCAGCGGCAGGATACCACCTTCCATGGAACGATAGTAGGAATTGCGCTGCTCTTGGGACAGCATCGTCTGCCGCAGTCCCACCAGGTGCGCCGCCTGTGCTTCGGTGAGCGGCCGCCTTGTCAAAACCAGCATATCGATGTCGCTCCAGCCCAGCCGGAAATCGTCCAGGGCACAGGAGCCGTACAAATATATAGTAGGCTCGTTGTCGGCAAGGATCTGGCAGATTTTTTGCACCATGGCGTTGATGGCAAGCTGGCGGCCTTTTCGTTCGGCCCCGGTGGGATGGTGCACGAATACCTGATTGGGGTAACCGAATTCCTCGACCAGCGCATCGGGCACAAAGCCGAACTTTTCGTAGAGCGCTCTGGGGGCTGTCCCCTTGGGGTCGTCTGCCCGAAAGGTCGAGACGGAGATCTCCTTGGTCCGATCCAGCTGGGCAAGGGCTTCCTCCAGGAGCATGGACGCTACCCCACGCCGCCGGTATGCCGGAGCGACTACCAGACAGCAGATCCTATTGTGTCCCCGGGAAAACAGCAGTACACCGGCCAGGGTTGTCCCATCCTTGACGCAGATCGCCTGCCGTTTTTCCATGAAGCGCAGAACGGTGGCACGGTGCTCGTCCAGTGCTTCCGCAGTCTCCAGTCCCGGAAAATTCCATCGTACTTCGGTCACCAGCGCCATCCAGGGTCCGATATCGGTCGGTACGCCATAACAGAGCTGCATGGTCTCACCTTCTCTTTCTTTTTGTGTAGACAAAAACAGACGACATCGCCAAAAAGTACGATGCCGCCTGTTTGGTGGTGGATATGCGGATTGCCAAAATCGATCAGTCGTTCAGCGCCATAACGGCATCCAGGATCTCCGTCACGGCCTTTTCCACCTTGCTGCGGTTGGAGGCTTCCTGAGAGGCATAGTTGAACGTAGAGGCTACACCAATATTCTGCAGGAAGGACTGCATACCGGTGGAGCTGTTGAAGGCAAAGGAAATATCGAAGTTCCGGGAACCAAAGATGATGTCCAGCATTTCGCCGGAGTTGGTGTCCCGGGCATTGCGCAGGGTCAGGGTGTAGTCGTAGTACGCCGGCATGATGGTGTCGTGGGCGTACATCTGGTAGGCTTCGGTGATCAGACCCACACGCTTGGTGTCGCCACAGGTCTTGGGCACGGAGATGGCGTCCGCATTGTTGTACTGGAAGGTGGAGTAGTAGCCTTCCTGTGCCGGGTCTACCTTGGGGAAGGGCAGGATCCCGAAGTCCGACTGCATATCGCCGCCCACCAGGGTCACGGTGCCCAGGTGGCTCATGAAGAAGCCGATCTTATCCGACATGAACAGGTTGCGGAATTCGACCCAGTTGTCCTTGTATTCCCCGGCCCGGTTACAGTTCAGGATGTGGTCGCCGCTGTTCAGGAAGCTGTGGATCTGCTCCATGGCGTCCACCACACGGCTGTCTGCCATATTGTAGGTATACGATCCGTCCGGCTGGATCTCGATGAGCTTTTCTCCGCCACCAAGCAGCAGCGGCAGCGTCACTTCGTCCTGCAGAGCGATGCCGAACACATCCACGCCCCAGGTCATTTGACCGTCGCCGTCGGTGTCCTGTGCGATCTGCTGGCCATAGGTGTTGAGTCGATCCAGGGTCCAGGCGCCTTCCTTGACGGTGCCGTACAGATCTGTGATCCCGGCATTGGCAGTCAGCGCCTTATTGAACAGCACCACCCACGTGGCCTTCTTGCCGTTGAGCTGTCCGTCGCCGATGCCAAAGTAGATCCGGTCACCGATGGAGATGCCTTCGATGGATGTAGAATCCCACCAGGCCTTGGAGAAATCGATGTAGTCCATGTCGGACAGATTCAGCAGGTAGCCCTGGATCACCAGCTGGCTTTGGTTCTGGGTGTGATCCTGGAACAGATCGAAGGTGTCGTCGCCGCTCTGGATCAGCTTCTTGGCGGTGTTCAGCCGGTCGGTCACCTGCATTTCCTGCACCTTGACGCCAAACCGATCCAGGATCGCCAGGTTCCGTTCGAACACCGCATCGTTGATCCGTTCGCCGTTGAGCTCCTCGGTGTACACGTCCCAGGTCTGCCAGGATACGGATTCGCCGGTGCGGTCTCGATACAGCACCACAAAATCGGTGCCGTCGTAGTCCTTCATGTCCGTGGGCAGATCATCCTTTTCGGCAGGGTCCTCGGTTTCTGCCGTCTCGATGGTTTCTGTACTGCCGGACCCATTGTTGCCGTTGCCAGTCGTTTCCTCGTTTCCTGCTTCTGTCGTACCACAGCCAGCCGCCGTAAGCAGCAGTGCCGCAAGCAGCAGTGCCGCAAGCAGCAGGGAAGTCCACATTCGTTTACGCATACCAATACCTCCTGAAATGAAATGATCTTGTCAGAAACACAGGGATGCGCCGATCCCATGAAGGCCCCGGCACATCCCTGACTTTGTCTTTATTCCTTCACGATGTGCAGTACAGCCGTGTTGTAGTCGCCGCCGACCCGGATGGGCAGACCGGCACGCATGATGGTGTCGCCGTGGAGATGCATGGTTTCCTTCAGTCCATCGCCTTCTACGGTGTACAGGGCATCGGCCACCAGTCCCTTGGGATATACCCGGTGCTGGGCGTGCATCAGGTGCCGGATGATCACAAAGGTCACCAGTGCTTCGCTGCCATCCTCGGTCACATATTCCCAGGCGCAGTGGGTGCCGTTCTTTTCAAAGGGACTTGCCAGACGGTAGTAGTCGCCCCAGTTCACTAAGCTGTAGTACTTGGTGTAGTCGGCGACCTGCTTTTTCACCATGGCCTTTTCGTCATCCGTCAGCTTGTTCAGGTCCAGCTCGTAGCCAAAGGCACCTGCCATGGCCACGTCTCCTCTGGTCTTGAAGGAAGAGATACGGCCGGTCTGGTGGTTGGGTACAGCGGAAACGTGGGCCGACATGGAGGACGCCGGGAACACGTGTGCCGTGCCCCACTGGATGAAGCAGCGGTCGATGGCGTCGGAGTTGTCGCTGGTCCAGAACTGGGGAGAATAGTACAGCATACCGGCATCGTACCGTCCACCACCGCCGGAGCAGCCTTCCAGCAGCAGATCCGGGAAAGCGGTCAGCAGCCGTTCCATCAGGTCATATACGCCCAGCACATACCGGTGGAAGAATTCCTTCTGTCTTTCCGGCGGCAGCAGGGCAGAACCGGCTTCGGTGATGTTCCGGTTGAAGTCCCACTTCACGTAGGCGATATTGGCACTGGACAGAATATCGGTCATCTGCGCCAGAATGTTGTCCCGCACATCGGCTCTGGTCATATCCAGCACGCACTGCCGCCGACCCAGGGAACGCTCTCTGCCTTCTACATGGATGCACCAGTCGGGATGGGCTCTGTACAGGTCGGAATCGGGAGAGATCATCTCCGGCTCGAACCAGATACCGAACTTGAGCCCCAGGGCATTCACGCGTTCTACCAGGGGCTTCAGACCGCCTTTGAGCTTGTCGGTGTTCACGAACCAGTCGCCCAGAGAGCAGTTGTCGGAGTTGCGCACGCCGAACCAGCCGTCGTCCATGACCAGCATTTCGATCCCCAGCTCTGCTGCATCCTTGGCGATGGACACCAGCTTGTCGTCGTCAAAGCCAAAGTAGGTGGCTTCCCAGTTGTTCACCAGAATGGGACGGCGTGTGGTCTTCCAGGGGCCACGGCACACGTGCTCCCGAATGATCTTGTGGAACTGCCGGGACATACCACCCATACCCTCGGCAGAATAGACTGCCAGCACTTCCGGGGTCGTAAAGGTCTCACCGGGGGTCAGATGCCAGCCGAAGTCGTCGGGATTGATACCGCACAGCAGCCGGGTCTCCCCAAAGGTGTCTACCTCGCACTCCATGGCAAAGTTGCCGGAATACAGCATGGTGAAGCCGTATACGTCACCGGTCTCCTCGCCGCTGCCGGACTGAGCCAGTGCTACAAAGGGCGTATGGTTGTGGGAAGAGGAGCCACGCTTGGAAGCAATGGACTGATAGCCATGGTGGAGCGGATACCGTTCCAGCTGCCGTTCCTTGGCCCAGGCGCCGTACAGGTGTACAAAGTCAAAATCGTCCCGGTAGAAGTCGAAGCCGGCAGACAGGGCACGTTCGATCTCGATGTCGTCTACGGACTTGTTGGTGATCCGTGCGCTGCGGGCAATGGCATCGTATTTGGGGAATACGGAGTAGGACAGCACCACGATGGCACCCCACAGGCTGTCCTCCATGGTGATCTCCAGGGTCTGGCATTCGGTGTCGTCCCCATAGGAAGCCGGCATACCGGGCAGTGCCTTTTTGCCGTTGAAGATCTCATGGGACACATACTTCAGTGTGGTGGCCGAGTTGCCGGTCTTGCCCCGAAGCGAGATAGCAGAGATCCGGCAGTCACCGGTGCCATTGGTGGGATATTCCTGCAGCCGGGCGTCCAGGGAGTACCAGCTTTCCGGCACAGAGGCAGAGAAGGAGGCGTTTTGCGTCCAGGGCTGCAGATAGTCCAGCGCTTCGTCGGATATGGTGCTGCCCCAATAGGAGTGGAACAGATAGCCATGCTTGGCAATGGCCATAACATAGGTGGAATGGTCGGTGTCCAGACGGAAGGTCTTGGTGGATTCGTTATACTGGATCATGAGAATAAACTCCTTGTAGGATAGTATTTTTTGTGTTTTTTATTGCTGTGCTTCCATAGTTACGGTGAGCTGTACTTCTTTGCCCGGCACCGGTGTCAGCGTGAAGTCCACATACCGGGACTGGCGCAGGGTCACCGTTTCGTAGGGCACCGCCACGCCATCAGCCGTCACACCAGTGCAGGTCGTGCCTTGCGGCAACAGGATATGTCCCTCGATCCGGCGGCTGGGCACGTGCAGGACGTAGGTCATGGTGTCGGCACTGCGTTCCCAGCCGTAGGCGACCAGAATGCCGCTGTCCGCATAGCCGGTGTAGTATTCCATTTTGGTGTAATCGGTCACAGCCCAACGAGGAGAGAAGCCCAGCACATCGTACTGCACACCTCTGTCCTCCAGGCCGGCCAGTCCTTCTTCGATGGCACAGAGGATCTCCGCCGCACCCCAGCCCACGGGACCGCCGTTGACGTCTGCCCCGTCCACCGGATCGTACATGAAGAAGATCTTGCCGTCCTTTTCTGCCAGAGACCGGAGCCGGCACAGAATGTCCCAGCCATAGGCCTCGTAGCCATGCCGGAAAGCAGCCAATGCCAGCTGTCCTGCCGCCACAGAGGAAATGGAGCCGTTGATGTAGGTGCCGCCGGGATAGGTGCCAAAGGTGGGATACGGCGGATCCAACGTGAACCACTCGGCAAAGGTGTGCCCGTCCCGGCGCCGGATGTATTCGTCCAGAATGGAGCAGGCCTGTTCGTGGCTGGTGGCACCCCGGTTGATGCTGTGGCATTCGGACAAAGAGAGCATTTCTTCCTCCGGCATCTCTTGGCCACTGTGGTTCAGGTGCAGGTTGTGGGTGTAGATCCTGCCGTTCCACAGGTGGCGATCGATATTGGCCCGCAAGGTATCCGCACGGGTCTCCCAGGCGGCGGCAGCATCGTCTTCTCCAAAAATACGGCGCATCCGGGCAAGGGTCTTCATGGCAGCATAGGTACCGGTGTTGTCTCCATAGAACACGGACATGGGCGAATCCGGGTAGATCAGCCGTGGTTTACCAAAATATTTGCCGTGGGTAAAGTCGAACATATCGATGGAAAATTCCCGTTTCACCAGGCCCAGCGTAGGTTCCCAGCGCTTCTTGTCGGAGGTGCAGTAGTCGATGCCCTTTTCCAGCTTCGGTAGGATCCAGCGCAGCCAGTCTTTGTCCCCGGTTGCCTGGAACACCTGCCAAGCCCCTTCTACCATGAGAAACTCGATATCCGCTTCCATCTCGATCCGACCCAGCGCCAGACCGCCGGGCAGGAACTTTAATAGCTCCGTATCGTGGTCACGGCCGTGTATCTCGGAGACGATATGGCCATCGGTCTCCCGTTGGAGCATTTCGTAAAAGAAGCCGGTTTCGGTCTGGTGTTTTGCGATGAAGGTGATGTAATCCTTCAGGTGGCTCTCCCAATGCTTGAAGGCTTTGAGCTCGAAGATGTAGTCTCGCAGCCATTTGGGATTGAGCCGAAGGATCTTGCCGTCCACAAAGGCAGTGAAGGTGTCGAACTCCACCTGCCGTTCCAGCAGACGCATAAATCCGTCCAGCGTCAGGGTATCCGGCTCTTTCCCGCTGCCTCGTCTGTGTCCGAAGCCGGGACGTTCGCAGCGTTCCCCGGTGGTGGGGATATGTCCATAGGACAGGCTATGCAGTTCCATGGGTGACTCCTTTCTATGGAGCGATGTTTTCCTCTGTTACAGTATACTAAAAAATCCACAAAAAAGCAAGAGGTTTTCCAGAAATCATGATCAAAAAAAGAGAACCCCTTTTGTGGGAGTCCTCTTTGGTTTCAGATCATATACTTCTTCGCATAGGCGTGGTACTGCTTCCGGAAGTCTTCGCTGTCTTCCTTGACCTCTCGGGTGGTCTGGTGCAGGTTCATGTTGTTCTGCGCCACGTCGATGATGCAGGCCGCAATGTTGGAGCAGTGGTCCGAGGTGCGTTCCAGGTTCGTCAGCATATCCGACCATACAAAGCCGGTCTCGATGCTGCAGCCGCCCTGCTGCAAACGGATCATGTGCCGTGTCCGCATGGTCTCCTTCAGATCGTCGATGACCTGTTCCAGAGGCTCCACCGCACGGGCCGCTTCCAGATCGTTGTCCGTGAAGGCACGCAGGGTCAGGGAAATGATCTCCTGGATGGCTTCACTGATCACAGCCAGCTCTCCGGAGGCCGCTTCCGACAGGTTCAGCTTCTTGGTACGCAGCTCCTCTGCCGATTCCACCAGGTCTACCCCATGGTCGGAGATCCGCTCGAAGTCCCCGATGATCTTCAGTAGCTTTGTGGCTTCTGCACTGTCCCGGTCGCCGATCTGCCGGGCACTGAGCTTCACCAGATAGGTACCGATCACGTCTTCGTAAATATCCGTCTTTTCTTCGTTATCTCTCGCATATTGTGCCAGCTCCGGATTGTAGCTGCCCAGGGAACGCACACCGGACAGCAGTGCCGCCGCCGCACTTTGTGCCATATCCATGGCCACATTGTGACATTGTTCCAGCGCCACCGTCGGCGTAGCCAGCAGACGTTCGTCCAGCTCCACACGCTTTTCGGCTTCCTTTGCCACGTCCTCCGGCGTATCCGGGATCAGCTTGTACACAAACTTTTCCAGCAGCCCCGACATGGGTAGCAGCAGAGATACCTTTGCCATACTGATCACGGAATGGCAGATGGCGACCCCTAAATAATCCGTTGCGGTGTCCAGGAATGCCGGGGCAAAAATGGCGTCCAGCAGCATGAACAGGATCAGATACACACAGGTACCGATGATGTTGAACCACAGATGCACCTGTGCCGCACGCTTGGCGTTTTTGCTGGTGCCGATGGAGGACAGCAGCGCCGTCACCGTGGTACCGATCTGCTGACCCATGATGATCGGGATCGCTGCACCAAAGGACACAAAGCCCGTGGTGGTCAGCGCCTGCAGGATACCCACCGAGGCCGAGGAGGACTGGATCAGTGCCGTAAGCAGCGCACCGGCCAGCATACCTAAGAAGGGGTTCTTGAACATGATAAAGAGCTTCTGGAAGGCCGGCACCTCACCCAGACCGGACACAGCCCCGGACATGGTGTCCATACCAAACATCAATACCGCAAAGCCTAAGAAGATCAGCCCCAGATCCTTGTGCTTGCTGTTGGAGATGAACATATAGAGAATGATACCGATCAGCGCCAGAATGGGGGTAAAGGACGAAGGCTTGAGCAGCTGCAATACAAAGCTGCCGCTGCCGATACCACCCAGTGACAGGATCCAGGCGGTCACGGTGGTACCAATGTTGGCACCCATGATCACGTTGATGGCCTGCTTCAGGGTCATCAGACTGGAGTTGACAAAGCCCACCACCATAACGGTCGTGGCCGATGAGGATTGGATGATGGCTGTGACTGCAAGACCGGTCAGCATACCGGCAAATTTGTTGGTGGTCAGCGTTGCCAGAAGAGACTGCATTCTGTTTCCTGCGCAGCGTTCCAGCGCCTGTCCCATGATGTTCATACCGAACAGGAACAGACATAGACCACCGATCATGGTCAGCACGTCAAAAATGTCCATGCAAAATTTTCTCCTTTGAATTTCTTCTTTTTCTTCATTTTTCTTTCATATTTCGCCACCATATATTGTACCCAATCTGTGGGGAAATTGCAATAGGTTTTTCCAAAATTTCTGTTTCTGCCCTGCGATTTTACATGGATTTTCCAAAACCATGGTGGCAGGACACCTGGGAATGCTTCGATGGATGCTTGGGCAATTTGTATCCAAAAGTAAAAACCGACCGGGACAAAGAACCCGATCGGTCTTGGATTGGTGTATATACGTGTGGTTCGGTGGGCAAGGCTTACAGCAGGCCGGCTTCCTTCCATTCGGCTGTTGCCTTGGCGATGTCTTCTTCGGTGGGATGATAGTCCGGGTGACTGCAGCAGGCCATGGTGGCGTTGCCGTTTTCGTCCGGGAAGGGAGAATCGTTGTCGTTTTCCCACTGCTTCCGTTCTTCTTCGTTGGTGAAGTCCGGGATCTGGTATTCCATACCGCCGTTCTGGGAGCTGCGCAGAGCCAGGATCGCCGTGGCCGACATGGAGACAGAACGGTATACGTCAAAGAAGGGCTTTTCGTCTTCCAGAATGTACTTGGCAAAGTGGTAGGCCACCCAGAAGTCGCCGCCGCCGTGACCAGCGTTCCCCGGCATGGCGTTCATCTCGTCGTCCTCATACCAACGGGCCGGGACGATGGAGACCTCCTTTTCCCCTTCCGGTACGTTCCAGCCGTTGTACTGGATGCGCACTTCTTCCAGGGTACCACGGACGTTTTCCATGTTGCCCTTTTCGGCGCAGATCCGGTACCAGTTGCCGTGACCACCCCAGGCTGCACAGCCGGTGACTCTTGCCAGGGAGCCGTCCTTCATTTCGCACAGCATGATCGCCGCCAGGTCGCCCACCTGACAAGCGGTGCCGGCCAGGGTCTCCGGTGCAAATACGCACTTGCAGTTCACGGACTTCAGCTCATTGCCGGTGATGAACAGGATGGGGGCCAGTGCATGGGTCAGGTAGTAGGAGCGGGGCAGCCAGTTGCGCCAGTGCAGGGTACCGGGAGAGAGCATATTCTTGTCGTGGGGCGTGACCGGATGGTTGTATTCCCCTTCGCAGTACAGGGCCTTCCCGAAGTTGCCCGTGGCGTACCGGCGGTGCATTTCCATATTGCAGGCAAAGAAGGGATAGTTTTCTGCCAGCATATACTTGCAGCCGGTCTTCTCCACGGTGCGGCAAAGGGCTACGCATTCTGCCATGGTCAGGGCCGGTGTGCATTCGCTGAGCACGTGGATGCCACGCTCCATCGCTTTGATGGCAAAGGGCACGTGTTCACAGAAGTAGTTGCACAGCATGACGGCGTCGAACTTGCCGCTGTTGATGAAGTCGTCAAAGTTGTCGAAAACGGCGATGTCCGGATCCTTGTCCAGCACATCCTGGATGGAAGCGATGGAGTGAGCCTGGTTGTCGCACACAGCCGTGACCCTGGTGTTGGGCAGGTCGTGGAAGATGCGGACATAGTTGCCGCCACGGAGCGTACCGAAGATACCAATACGCATGATCTTTGTTTCCATGATATATACCTCGATTCTGGATAGAATATTTCGAAATCCTATAAAAGACTGTATGTTGTCGTCACAGGGTCTTGCTGTACCGTACGTCGCAGGCAAAGTGTTCGGTGACCACCAGGGGCTCTGCCACACGGGTGAAGCCGTTTTTTTCGTAGAACCGCCGGGCGGCTGTCATGTTTTCCAGTGTTTCCAGATAGCAGATCTGGTAGTACCCTTTGGCATAGGTCAGTGCCGTATCCAATAGTGCCTTGGCAATACCGCAGCCTCGTGCCGCCGGAATGCAGTACATTTTCTGCAGCTCACATATGCTGCCCAGCTTGTCCAGGGTACCGATGCCCACGCCGCCCAGCACCCGATCCGTGTCCGCCACAGCGACCCAGTACCGGTTGCCGGTGGTGTTGTATATGTGGGAAAACCGACCCAAGTTGGGATCTGTCCAGGCGGTCCCGGCGTGGTCACCACCAAACTCGATGAGGCAGTCCCGGATGATCCGTTCGATAACAGGGTCGTCCTTTGGCTCGATCTGGCGAATGTGATAGTCCATAGAGTGCGCTCCTTTGTGTAACGTATCTATAGTATACCGGACCTGCGTGGATTTGTCAAGGGAAAATAGGGAAAAATATCATCACCCTGCCATTTGGTACGCAAACGAAAAACCGCCTGATCTCGGCATACGTATTCCAAAATCAGACGGTTTTTTTGTTTACAAAATCACAGCATCCGCACGTCCGGCACGTAGTCCAATGTGTCTACGAGCTGACGCATGGGCTGGAGCAGCGGCTGGCTTCTGGTGGACAGGGCATCGTACCGCTCTACGCACAGCACGATGTCACAGCCAAAGGCAAAGCCTAAGGTACGGTGCCGCTTGTTGTGGGTGCCGCCGGAGAGGAACACAAAGGGTGTGTCCAGCTCCTTGGCCAGCAGCTGTGTGGTGCGCAGGTTGTCGATCTCCTCTTCATCGGAGTTGGCGGCAGTGACGATCTTGATCACGTCTGCCCCACGCTTCCGCTGTTCCCAGGCGATCCGCAGCACTTCCTCTGCCGGTGTATATTTCAGCACGTGGGAGGACATGAGCACCTCACCACCGGCTTCGTGGATCCGGTCGATGAGACGACGCTGCTTGTCGATGGCAGTGGGATCCATAGTCAGCTGGATCGGGTCGGGACAGAACATATCGCCGATCACGTCTGCCAGAGTGGCACCCTGTCTTATCAGCGTGAGCAGACCTTCGCCCAGCTCGTCATCGTTCATGCCTTCGTTCATGCAGCCACGATAGTTGGTCACGTAAATGGGCTTGTTTGCCATCAAAGCGAACAGACCACGGATCGTGGCATCGTCTCTGTATTTCTGCTCCATCTGGCACTGCTGGAACCCAAAAGCGTCACAGCCGGAGAAGGCCGCATTGCGAATGGTCAAGGTGGCATCCATGGGATTTCTCGCCTGGATCATGCAGGTCAGCAGCGGACGGGACTGGTGTAAAAAGGTAGGTTTCTTTTGCATGGTCTTATCCTCTGTTCATGGCATTGCGGCCGCCGTCGATCAGGATGTTGGTACCGTTGATGAATTGTCCCTTATCGGAGGCAAGGAACAGCACCAGGTCGATGATCTCCTGGGGTTCGGCAGCACGACCCAGCAGCGTCTTCATATTGGCCATAGCGGCTCTGGTCAGCACCGGTCCGGGAGAAACACAAACGCAGCGGACGCCATAGGGTGCACCGGCCTTGGCGATCCCCTTGGTCAGACCGTACATGGCACCGCTCTTGGCAGCACCGTATTCTACGCCGTAGCCGTCTCCTTCTTCGCCGGTGATGGAACCGATGTTGATGATCAGACCGCTTCTCTGTTCCCGCATCTGCTTCATGACCGCATGGTCAAAATACATCTGGGCCCGCAGGTTTACGTCCAGACCCCAGTCGAACACCTCGATCGGCACGTCGCAGAAGGTGGGGTACTTGCTGCCGTCCACCTTGCACATCCGCACAGCCGTACCGCCGGCGAAGTTGCACATCAGGTCGATGGAGCCAAATTCGGCAACCGCCATATCTCTGGCGGCGCAGACCTGTTCGTAGTCCCGTACATCGCAGTGGCAGGCTACCGCACGACCTACACCCTTGGCGTTGATCTCGGCTACCTTTTCGGCCAGCACTTCGTCGTTGATGTCACACATCAGCACATTGCCGCCTTCTGCTGCCCAGTTCTGTGCCAGGCAAAGACCCATACCGGATGCGGCGCCGGTAGAAATCGCTGTTTTGTTCTGGAATTGCATAGTTGTGTCCTCCGGTCGTTGGAATGAATAATGAAGAATTATGGTGGGAAATACGGCGTATCCCCTTTTTGGACTATTTTGTGCCACCTTGTTTTTTGGCCATTTTCAGGGTCATGCGCACCAGAGCCGATTCGTAGGCTTCCCACTGGTCGATGTTGTCCAGATAGGTGCCGTACCAGCGGATGCCTCTTTCGTCATTGCCAGCCTTGGCGTTTTCGTATCGCTCCTTTGCCAGAGCCCGGAGCGCCGGGTGCCCCATGGGATATTGTACCCGCTCGGTGTGCATCTGGTTCCACTCCACGAAGTACAGGAAGCGCAGCCGGTTCTCGATGGCAAACCGTTCTTCCGCTTCGGCGGTGGGCAGGGTGTAGGGTGCGGTATCGATGGTGTCGATATATCCCATGGCACGCAGGAAGGTCTGGGCTAAGAGATGCTCACCGGCTCTCGAAGGATGCACCCGGTCGGGTTCGGTGGTGTAGACCTTGCCCACCAGCGGCCGCAGTGTCCCGAACATATCCACCAGCGGCAGGCCGTATTCCGCAGCCAGCGCCCGTACAATGGCCGCACATTGCTCCAGCCCGTCGTTGACACGCAGGGTGCCCTCATCCGGGTCGGCATCGTTGTACGGCGGTGGGGTGCACAGGATCACGGAAACACCGCTGTCCAGGATGGCATCCACCAGGGCACGCAGGGATTTTTTGTAGTGCTCGACACGGTCCCGGTGGTGCTGCTCTTGCTCCGGTGTGGGATTTTGCACATATTGGTTCCACCAGATGTCGTTGACGCCGTACATGACGGAGACCGTATCCGGTGTGCGGCACAGACAGTTGGTGTACAGCCGTTCCAGGGCGATGTCCACGTTGTCTCCGGACACGCCACAGTTGTACATATAAATGCCGTCCTTGCGCAGGGTCTCAAAAATCTCCGCCGTCCAGTAGCCACGCATGGTGATGCTGTCGCCTAAAAAACAAATCGTCTTCATAAAGCTGCTCCTTTGTTGGCCAAGCTTGTAGCTTATGCCTATTGCTTGCCTATAGTATACCGGATTCTTGGAACGTTGTACAGTGGCGAATTGACGGAAAACGGCGAATTAAATTGAATGCGTATCGTGCAAAGTGACGGTGAACGCAGATTTATTCTTCGGTGGTCAGCACTTCCACGAATTCGTCGATGGATTTGGTCACCTTGCCTTCCACACCGGCGATGATGGAGGCCACCTGGTTGGAGCCCTTCTTGAAGCCGTCCATCATGGTATTGGTGATGCTGCCAAAGTTGTACACACAGCCGGGGTCATACACACGGTTGTCTAAAATGATGTCCAGGTTCTTCCGAGAGGTCTCGTCCCGCACGATCTTACCGCCTAAAATCTTGTCGTACAGTGCTTCGCTTACGGAATAGTAGGATTCAGCCGCCAGGGTGTCCAGCACGGTGACGGTCATGTCCAGATCCTTGACCACAGCCGGGATCGTTTCACAGAAGGTCACGGTGTAGCCGATGGAGGTGTAGTAGTCTTCCTGATCCGGCAGTACCTTGGGCGTGGGAATGATGCCGAAGTCGGCTTCCATGTTCCGCAGCTCAAAGGCGCACTGGATCTGCCGCATGATGAACAGAGCCTGGTTGTTGGCGAACATATTGCACACGCCGATGGTGTCCACGCCCATATCCATCCGGTTGAAGAACATATTCTTGTCGTTCATAAAGTCGTAAACCGTCTGGAACACGGATACGGCTTCTTCGTTGTTCACAGTCAGTTCGGGAATGCCTTCGCTGTTGATGCGGCAATACTGCTGTCCGGCAGACTGGTAGAGCTGGTACACGGCATCGTTCTGGCTGATGACGCCAAAGCGGTCGGCGGTGGTCATTTTGCCGTCCCCATCCACGTCGGTGGCCACGGTCTCGCACAGGGTCTTCATGAGATCAAAGGTCCAGTCCCCGTCCAGAACGGTCTGGTACAGGTCGCCCAGGTCGTAGTCGATGGCCATATCCTTGTTGAACAGGATAACGATAGACAGCATTTTGTCCATGTAGGTCAGGTCGGAGATGGTGGCATAGGACTTGCCAAAGATCGAGAAGGCGTTGCGTGCCTTGCTGTCGTACCAGGGCATGGAGAAATCGATGAGGGGTTCCATGTCGGTCAGGTAGCCGCCGGAGATCATGGAGTACAGGGAATACCAGCCGGGGAATGCGGCATCGTAATCGTCGGTACCGGCGGTGACCTGCTGCCGGATCTCGTCCATGCTGCCGCTGCTGGTGGTGGACTTGGTGCCGAACTTGATGTTGTACATTTCGGCAACGGTAGAGTTTCGGGTGTATACCGCATCGGACAGAGCGTCACCGGTCAGCTCTTCAACGGCGATATCGCAGGGGATCGTATTGCCCCAACCGCAGGCTTCCACGGCATCGTAGTAGATCATGTTGAAGTCGGCGCCATTGTAGTTGGCCTCGTACTTGGGATAGAGCCGTTCGGTCTCGGTTTCGGTCTCCGTAGGCGTGGTGCTTTGGGAAGTGGGTGTGGTCTCGTCCACATCAGCCGCG
The DNA here is from genome assembly GCA_964558485.1 of uncultured Ruminococcus sp. Lineage (GTDB taxonomy): Bacteria > Bacillota > Clostridia > Oscillospirales > CAG-272 > UMGS1696. The sequence continues at coordinate 32,206 of CAZLED010000002.1, forward strand.
CCGCCGCAGGAGAGCAGCGTGGGTGTGGTCAAGAGGAATGCCAGCAGTAAGCAGAGGATATGCTTTTTCATAAGTCATGTTCCTTTCGTGAAATGAAGAGATAGGAATACCATTTTGTTCAATCTCCATTATACTCCATTTTCCCAGGGTTGTATAGAAGAAAAAACGATAGGAATATGCAAAAACGCTGTTAAAATACGGAAAAAGGATTGTAAAATACAGAGGCATCGTATATAATAAAGGCAGAAAAAAAGGAGGACAACCTTATGCAGCGACTGGAAAATGCCATTCTGACGGGAGAGCTGGATTTTATGATGGTATATTCGATGGCAGGACAGGACCAATGGATCGTGGAGCGGCCGAACTATGCGCTGTCCTTCTGCCGCAGCGGCCGGATCGTATACGAAAAGGATGGGTGCCAGGTGGTATCCACGCCGGACACAGCGGTACTGCTGCCCCAAGGAGAGACGTATTATCTTCGTCGTGAGGAGACCGGGGAGTTTCCGCTGATCAACTTCACCTGCACGATGCCGCTGGGGATCGATCGTCCAACAGCCATAGAGATCGCCCATCCGGAGGCCTATCTGTGGGAATACGAAACCATGCGTTCCCTTGCCATTTTCCGGCACAATCGCCTGCGGGTCATGAGCCTGTTTTACGATATGCTCCATCGGGTGGTGCAGGAGACCCGTGGGCAGTGTGGACGGCTGCAGCAGGTGATCACCTACCTGGAGCAGCATTACACCGACTGGGATCTCTCCTGTGCGGTATTGGCGGAACAAGGTGGGATCAGCGAGGTCTATATGCGGCAGCTGTTCCATGCCCAGTTCGGCGTATCTCCCAAGCGGTACCTGTTGGAGCTTCGCATCGAACGGGCCCGTCAGCTTCTCAGCGATACGTCCCTTGCCATCCAGGAGATCGCTGCGACCTGTGGCTTTGGCACGGCCAACCATTTCTGCCGTCTCTTCCGGGAGATGACCGGCCAGACCCCCGGAGAATACCGCCGCCTGAGCCGATTGGGAGGCTGAGATGGACGAGGGTTTCAAAATTTTTTCCGCCAGACGCAAGAACCGGCTATAGCGGAATCAGGATAGGATCTTACGAAAAGGTACCGCTTGCCCGAGGAAAACAATTGCCGTGGCGAACAAAAAATCCCTCTTGACATACGGGTGGATCTGGTGTATAATAAAAACAGAGAGAGGTACGCTGGTAACGTACCTCTCTCTGGTGCAACAGATACAACGGTTGCCTCAAATATGTGTCAGTTAGGATTTACGAATGGAAATCTTAACGTTGATTTCCATTTCACCCAAGTGAGCCATACTGGCGTACCAACTGTGTTGGTACTGCAGACGGCTCACTTTTTTCCTGCTTATTTTTACGGATCGCCCGATACAGTCTGCATATTTGAAATAAAACAGCCAGAACTGCACCGAGAAAATGCAACGCAAAAATAACCATATAGCAATACAAAAAAAGCATTCGCCGACACAAACGGTACGAATGCTTTTCTTATTTTTATCCTATATCACTGCTCGATAGCCGCTTTGGTCTGGTTTGCTTCCCGGATCCTATCGTAGATCGCCGGAGAGAACTTGGGCGTGCGGTCGTAGTGGTACAGCCCGTTCTTCTCCTGCTCGATGTCCGTCAGCTGGGTGTAGCAGAAGCCGCAGACACGGGGACAGTCCAGCAGCACCTTTGTCAGCCCCACATACCGGTCACCAAATTCTTCCTCCGTCTTCGGCCCGTCTCCATAGCCCCAGCCGGCTTCTTTCTCCGTGGGATTCCAGTAGGTGCCGCCGTATTCGCTGATCCAGTAGGGCTGTCCCTTGTACTGCATATCCCGCAGGGGCCAGTTGTGTACCGGATTGTGGAAGTACGTGGGATCGTCTACCATTTTGTCCAGATTGGCCTTCAGGCTTTCCGGGTTCTGGTCGTAGTCGTGGATGTCGAACATATCGGTGGTGTAGTGCATACCGCCGGAGGAGTCGATCACCGGACGATAGGGGTCTACGAGCTTTGTCATCTGGTAGAATACTTCCAGGCAAGAGGCGTTGATCCCCTGGGCCCAGTAGGTCTCGTTCTGGGGACACCAACCGATGATGGCCGGATGGCTGTAGTCCCGACGCACCGTCTCCAACCATTCCGGCAGGAAATCGCCTACCCCGGTCAGATCGTGCAGCTCCGTGCCGCTGGCGTATTCACCCCACACGATGTACCCCAGCTTGTCGGCCCAATACAGGGTACGCTCCTCGAACACACGCTGGTGCAGTCTGGCGCCGTTGAAGCCCAGCTCCATGGACAGCTCGATGTCCCGGCGCAGGAATTCGTCGGTGGGAGCCGTGTAGATCCCTTCCGGATTGAAGCCCTGGTCCAGGATCGTCCGCATGAACAAAGGCTTGCCGTTCAGGTACAGGGCGTCCGGCCGGATCTCCACGGTGCGCAGCCCAAAGTAGCTTTCCAGCCGGTCGGTGGTGCCAGCTTCGTCGGTCAGGGTCAGCACCAGATCGTATAGCGCCGGCTGACCCACGTCCCACAGATGCACCTCCGACACCGGCAGCCGGAAGGACACTGCGTATCCCACAGCCGTTGCGTCTGCCTGGCCTACGGACTTGCCGTTGTAGAATGCCTCTGCAGTCACGTGCCCGTTGCCGGATACCTCCAGATCGATCTGCACACAGCTGTCTGCCGGAAATGGCGTGATCCTGGAGTAGCGGATGTAGGTCTCTGGTACGAATTCCAGCCACACCGTCTGCCAGATCCCGGTGGTACGGGTGTAGGAGCAAGCGGCAGAATGGTAGTCCAGACACTGCTTTCCGAAGGACTGTCTGCCTTTCCGGAAGGTGTCCTTGGCATAGACCACAAGGGTGTTTTCCCCTTCGTGGACCAGAGCGGTGATGTCCATGGTGAAGGACGCATAGCCACCTTTGTGCTCCCCGGCTTTTTCTCCGTTGACCCACAGGATGGCATGGAAGTCCACGGCGCCAAAGTGGATCAGTACCCGACCGGCGCACTGTTCTTGGGTCAGGGTGACCGCACGGCGATACCACACAGCCGGGATAAAATCGGTGTAGCCAATGCCGGACAGGGTGCTTTCCGGACAGAAGGGCACGGTGATCTTCTGCACGTCGCCGGTGTCAAAGTTGTTGTCGGCAAAGAGTCTGCGGTCGATGCCGGAGAGACCGAAATCAAACTGGAAATCCCAGGTGCCGTTCAGGTTCATCCAGTCCTGGCGAACAAACTGCGGACGGGGATATTCCGGACGAGGAATGTTGGTCATGGCTTTTTCTCCTATGAAAAGGGCAGGGGACTGTATGCGATTCGCCATAGAGCCTCTGCCACTTTTGATCATTCTATTATTGTACGTTCTTGCAGGCCACCAGGTCCACGCCGGGTTCCATGAAATCCTTCAGCAGTACCGTACCGGTGGTGACGGGTGCCGATACCGTGAAGCCGGCCAGCTCCTTCATGGCAGCAAACAGCAGCTCACGGGAAAGGGGATGGTTGGTCTTCACCGGCAGGGTCTTGGCGCCACTTTTGGCGTTGTCCAGTCCCACCGTGGTGGTCAGGGTACGTACCGGATGGGTCACTTCGTTTTCGGCATAGATCTTCCCACGAGGGCAGGTGTTGCCTTTTACCTCTGTGACTTTGCCGTCCTCCAGCGTTACGGTGATCCGACAGCCGGCAGGGCAGACAACACAGGTCAGTTCTCTTGTTTCCATGTTACATTTCCTCCAATGCTACCGTGATCGTGGTGCAACCGGTATCCTTCAGCGCAGCCAGCACGTCCACCGGCAGGGTCAGGGATTCCATCTCGCCGGGTGCCACAGCGCTCTTTGCCTTCTTCACCAGCACGTTGCCGTTTCCATCCGTGATGGTCAGCCGTACCTTCTTGAAAATATCCGTTACTCTAAAGAACAGGCGCACCTCTTCCTTGGGGTCTGCGGCAATGTCGATCCGTTCCGGTACCGTGTAGCGCACACCGTGTCCGGTCTGGACAGATACAGAATGTACGGTAGGTGCCGTTTTGCCCAGGATCTTTTCTGCGGCGGCCCGACCGGCAATGGCGGCTTCTTCGGATACAAAGTCCACCAGGTCGTGTACGTGCAGCACGTTGCCGCAGGCGTAGATGCCCTCGGTCTCCGTCTCCCGATTCTGGTTCACAAAGGCACCATTGGTCATCCGGTCGATGGCAACACCGGCGCCACGGGTCAGTTCGTTTTCCGGGATCAGACCCACGGACAACAGCAACGTGTCGCAGTCGTAGGTGATCTCGGTTCCGGGGATGGGACGGCGGTTTTCGTCCACTTCGGCAACGGTCACGGACTCCACTCTGTCCTTGCCGCCGATGTTGGTCACGGTGTGGGACAGGTACAGCGGAATGTCAAAGTCCTCCAGGCACTGTACGATGTTTCGTGCCAGACCGCCGGAGTAGGGCATCAGCTCGCAGACCGCCAGCACCTTTGCGCCTTCCAGGGTCATTCGTCTTGCCATGATCAGACCAATGTCACCGGAGCCCAGGATCACGACCCGCTTACCGGGCATATAGCCTTCCACGTTCACGTACCGCTGGGCCGTACCGGCTGTGAAGATACCGGCCGGACGGGTACCGGGAATGTTCAGTGCGCCTCTGGTCCGTTCCCGACAACCCATGGCCAGGATCACGCAGTCGGCAGAGCAGGTCACATACCCGGTCTCCGGAGACACATAGGTCACTTCTTTGTTTTCGGACAGGGACAGCACCATGGCGTTGACGGTGATGGTCAGTCCGGCTGCCTTTGCCATTTCGATATAGCGACCGGCGTATTCCGGACCGGTCAGCTCTTCGCCGAACCGATGCAGACCAAAGCCGGCATGGATACACTGGTTCAGGATCCCACCGGGTTCACTGTCCCGTTCCAGAATGCAGATGTCTGCCGGAGAGAGACCGTTTTCTACCGCAGAGAGAGCAGCAGCCAGCCCGGCAGGACCGCCGCCGATGACGATGAGTTTCTTGTGCATCATTCCTTGTCGCCTCCTTGGGTATTTTTGGGGACCACCAGCCAGGACTTTCCGCCACGCTTGGTGACCGTTTCCAGACCGGCCTGTTCATGCTCGGCAATGATGGCTGCCACACGGGGAGAGCAGAAGCCACCCTGACAGCGACCCATGCCACTGCGGTTCCGGCTCTTCTGCATATCCAGGGTGATGGCCGGGATGGGAGAATCCAGTGCGTCCAGAATGTCCCCTTCGGTCACGGTCTCACAACGGCAGATGATCTTGCCGTAGGCCGGATTTCTCTGGATCGCTTCGTTCTTTTCCTCAGCAGACATCTGCCGGAACAGCTTGTGGTTGCCGTCACGCCGTCTGGTGGGGATAAAGTTATCTTTGTCGGTGAACTTCAGACCGGCATCGGTCAGCAGCTCTGCAATGTATTCTGCCGTAGCAGGACCGGAGGCAAAGCCGGGGGATTCTACGCCCACAGCATGGACCACGCCGGGCAGCTGCTCGGAGTTCTTGATATAGAAGTCGTAAATATTGGGCGTCGGACGGACACCGGAGAAGGAGGTGATGGCGTTCCGGGTGTTCACCGAGGGCATGAGCCGCAGGGCACCGGAGGTGATCTCGTCCAGACCCGGCTGGGTGGTGCGGGTGTCGTCGGGATCGTCGATGGCGTAGGCATTGGGCCCAATGATCAGGTTGCCGTCCACGGTGGGGCTGACCAGGATCCCCTTGCCGCGGCTGGAGGGAACCACGAACAGAGTCGCATTTGCCATGTTGCCGCAGATCTTATCCATCACGATGTACTCACCACGACGGGGCTGGATGGTGATGGGGAAGTCGTGCTCGCCCAGGATCTCTGCGACCTCGGCGGAATGCACGCCGGCGCAGTTGACTATGTACCGGGCTGCCACAGTGGTTTCTCCGTTGGTCACATAATAGATCCCACCGGCATGGGAGCAGTCGTCTACCTTGAAGTTGAAATAGAAATCCACACCATTGGTAGCGGCACATTCGGCGGCGGCAATGGTGATCCCATAGGGGCAGGTGATGGCAGCGGTGGGGGCCCAGAGAGAATGGGTGGCCTCCGGAGAAATGTTGGGCTCCATGCGGCGCAGCTCGTCCTGCTCGATGATCCGCAGATCCGGCACACCATTGGCGATCCCTCTTTCGTACAGCTCCTTCAGGTGCTTGGTGTCTTCCTCACCAAAGCCCACCACATGGGAGCCTACGTTCTTCACTTCCACATCCAGCTCACGAGCGATCTCCTTCATGAGCTTGTTGCCCCGTACATTGAGGCGTGCCTTCAGGGTGCCCGGCTTGGCATCATATCCGGCGTGGACGATGGCAGAGTTGGCTCTGGTGGCACCCATGGCAACATCGCATCCGGCTTCGCATACGGCGACTGTGCAGGTCTTGGCAGAGAGATAACGAGCCGTCATCACTCCTGTGACCCCTGCGCCGATGATCAATACATCGTAAATCATGAAATTGTAACTTGCCTTTCTGTCTTCCGTGCTCCGGGCAGTCTGGCCGGGGAGACGGGACGGTATGGTAAAGGCGGCTGTTTTTTGACAGAGAAAACCGAAAAAATCCCGCTCTCGTCAGCAAACAGCATTCCTTACTATAAGTATATCACAAACCCTTGGTCAATACAACAAAAAATGCAAAAAATTTTTTGTGAGATTCTCCGAATCCTTTGGAAATTTGGGAAAGACTGTTGTAATTATGCGCAGAGTGTGGTATGATAGAGATAGAAAAGCCTGTCCGAAATGGATATGATTTGGCAAAAAAGCCAGTTTCGGGCAGAAGCAGGCATGACCCCACAAAGACATATGATCCCATCAAAGCAAAGGAGACGCATATATATGGCAGAAGAGATCCGTGAAGTGGAAATGAGAGAGGGCACCGCACTGACGGCCCAGGCAAGAGCGCTCATCGACGAAGTGGAAAAGGTCGTGATCGGGAAGCACAATGAGGTGGTACTGCTGGTGACGGCACTGCTGGCCGGTGGTCACGTGCTGATCGAAGACGTGCCCGGTACCGGGAAGACCACGCTGGCCTCCGCATTGGCAAGAGCAGCCGGACTGGACTTCAATCGTGCCCAGTTCACCCCGGACGTGATGGCGTCGGATATCACCGGCTTCAATGTATACAATCGACAGAAGGAACAGTTTGAGTTTAACGAAGGTCTGGTCATGACCAACATCCTGCTGGCAGATGAGATCAACCGTGCCTCGCCCAAGACCCAGTCGGCACTGCTGGAGGCCATGGAAGAATCCCGTGTGACCGTAGACGGCGTGACCTATCCGGTGCCGGATCCGTTCATGGTCATCGCCACCCAGAACCCCACCGGCTACGTAGGTACCTATCCGCTGCCGGAAGCCCAGCTGGACCGTTTCGCCATGCGGCTGTCCATGGGATATCCCACGCTGACCGAGGAAGTGCAGATCATCACCGACCGCCGGAAGACCAGTCCCATGGAAAAGGTCCGTCCCATCACGGATATGGAGACCATCCGGATGCTGCGTGCCATGGTGCAGAACGTGACCGTCTCGCCGGAGATCGCCGAATACATCGTCACCCTGATCCACGCCACAAGAAAATCCCGGAAGCTGTCGTTGGGGGCGTCTCCCCGTGCATCCCTGCTGCTGATGAAGCTGTCCCAGGCCTATGCCTTCTTAAAGGAAAGAGACTACGTAAAGCCGGAGGACGTGGCGTTCGTGTTCACACCCGGCATCGCACACCGTATCGTGCTGAGCCAGGAAGCAAGACTGAATCGGGAAACGGCAGAGGGCATTTTGTCCGAGCTGCTCCGTGGTACCGACGTGCCCTTCCACGGGGAACGCTATTCCGACAAGCCCAATCGCCGCCGGGAAGATCGGGACAACCGGGACAACCAGGAAGCGTAAGGAGACCGAACGATGAAAGAATCCCGTACAGGTCACGCTCCCTTCCGGCTCCATGGGGGACTGGCGATCTATGGTGCGTTGTTCGTCTTTTCGATCTTCTTCACCCAGGCACTGCGTTCCATTGCCTCGTCCCTGTTTTTTACGTTCCTGCTCCTATACCCCATCGTGGCGCTGCTGTACGTGCTCATCGGTCGGCTGACGATCCAGGTGTTCGTGCAGGCTGACCAGACCCGGACGGAGAAGATGACGCCCACGGCCTATGAGATGCGGATCATCAATCCCACGCCGCTGGTCTTTCCCTTTGTGGAAGCGCATCTGCAAATGCCCCAGCCGGATGGGATCCGCTGTGAACGCCGCACCCTGCGCCTGACCCTGCTGCCGCTGGATAGCTGCCATATCGCAGAGAAGGCCGTTTTCCCCTATCGTGGCACCTATGAGATCGGTATGGAGGACATTTACATCAGCGATTTTCTGCGGCTGTTCAGCATTCGTCTGCCCGTGGATATCTACACGAATATCCTGGTGATGCCCAGACGATTGGGAGCCGAGCGCCGCACCAAGACCTCTGCCACCGATATTCCCAACGACAATGCCGCACTGGTCTTCTCTACGGAAAAGGCAGAGATCGGCAATATCCGGGAATACATCCCCGGCGACGCACTGAAATCCATCCACTGGAAGCTGTCCTCCAAAACGCCACAGACCCTGATGGTCAAGGAGTTCAACACCAACACGTCCCGACAGGTGTACGTGCTGTGCGATTTTTCCTGCGCCATTCCACCGGACGTGTTTGCACCGGAGGAGACGGAAGAAAAGCCGGACAAACCAAAGAAAAAAGAAAAGGAAGCCGTGAAGCTCCAGACACCGGTGTCGGCGGAAAAGACGAAGAAGGGGAAGAAGCGCAAGGGCAGAACGGCTGTAGGCGAAGCGGATGCTGCCATGATCGACGAGCTGATCGCCGGTACTGCCGAGCCCACCACCATGGGGATCCTCCGGGAGAAGCTGGCGGACAAAAGACAACAGCAGGTGGCAAGGCAGGTGCAAAAGCTCACGGCGTCTTTGGACGGAAACGGTGCACCAAAGGAAAAGGATCCAATGGCAGACCCGGCGTACCAGGCTGCGTCTCTGGCGATGGGTGGCCGGATCCAGACAAAATACCGGGACGACATGGACGAATACTGTGCCGATGGCGTGGCGGAAATGGCCATTGCCGTGGTGGAAAACGAGCTGCGGCAGGGCAACGAGGTCACACTGATCTGGATGGACAGCCGTATGGAAGACGGTATCGCCTGTGCGTATCTGACTTGTGTAGAAGACTTTGCGGCTTTGTACGAGACCTTTGCCACCACGCCGTCCTGCACGGAGCACCAGACCTTGGAACGACTGCTGCCGCTGATCACCGAATCCTTGAACGTGACCATCCGCATCTGTACGTCCCACATCGATCCGGTGTCCCTGGGACAATACGGTGCGATCCCGTCGCTGTTTGGCGGTGCCGGCAGTGGATGTATGGCAGAGGTGCTGCTGTTCAATCCGGAGGATCGATACGAAAACGTGTCCCTGCGCCGGGAATACGTTGCCATGAGCCGGATCCAGCTGGCAAAGGATGGGGTCGAGCTGACGGAGCTGTCGGTGGAAAACGAGACCGAAGGCACGCCCATCCTGCGTGAAGTACAAAATAGGTAAGGAGGGAAGACGTCTATGAATATACGATGGGATCCTGCTGTGAGATCATTTTTACGGAAAAGACGGCTTTCCTGGAAAAGCAAGCCTTCCCGCAAAAAGACGGAGCTGACTCTGTCCCAGAAGGTGGAGAAGCGGCTCACGGCGATGCAAAGGGAAGACCGGTCTGCCGAGGGTGAAGCGGTCTCTGTTTCGCCGGAAAAAAATATGAGCACCCTGATGACTGTCCTTGGCTGGCTGGGCAGGGCAATACTGCTCTTTGCCATCCTGTACGGTACGGGTCTGTTCCTGTGCGATGCCCTGCGGCTGGTCAGTCTGACGGGCAAGCGACCGATCTCCGAGGTGGTGCTGTCCACCAAATATCTGCTGGGCGTCTGTGCCCTGTATGCGGTGTTCTTTTCGGCCTGTGCCTGGAACCGGCTGACCAAGTGGCTCCTGCCGATATTGGGGCTGGGCGGTGGCTTTCTCTGGCTGAGCCAGGCGTCGGACCCACTGCGGTATCTGTTTGAGGCCCTGCGCAAAACAGCCGACGTGGCACTGGACAACTTGGCCCAAATCGGCTACACGGCCTACGTGCGCTACAGCTACGAAGGCAGCTACACCTACACCAATACGGAAGCACTGGTGAAGCTGGGCGTGGCGGTGGTGCTGCTGGTCTTTGGTGTGTTCTTTGCCATCGGTATGCTGCGGCGCACACGACCGATCCTTTTGACGCTGCTTCTGGCACTGGAAATGGTGCCGGTGTTTCTGTTCAATATCACCGAGACCAACAAGGGCCTGGCATGGCTGCTGGTGTCCATCTGGGGACTGCTCTGTCTGTGGTTCTACGATGTGCGATACGCCGTGGGACAGGAGAGAGCGATCGCCAAGGCAGCACTGCGCCGGGAGAAAAAGGCAGCGAAAAAAGCGGCTCGACTTGCCAAAAAGGAAGAAAAGCAAAAGCGCCGGATGCAGGAGAAGCTGTCCTATCTGACGGTACTGCAGGACGGCGGCAGTCGCAAGGATGCGGTAGCTGCCAGACGTGCGTTCCGGAAAGCGGAGAAAAAACGCAAGCTGGCTGCAAAAACACAGGCAAAAAAGCTGGCACTTGCCAAAAAGACGGAACAAAAGGAAGCACGACTTTCGGCCAAGAAAGCCAAGAAGGAAGCCAAGGCTGCTGTGGTCGCCAAGAGACGTGCTGCCGGTGATAATAAGGAAGCTCTGGCCGCACTGCGTTCCGGTGAAAAAGCACAGAAGAATGCACGGCGGGAACAGAAGCAAACCGCACGCAAGAGCGCCTGGGTCGAGAAGCGCACGAAGCTGCATGCGGCCAACCGGAAGATCGCCGGTGGTGGCTTTGCGGCGGTGCTGTCGATGGTGGTGGCTGTGGTGGCGATCTGGCTGCCGGCAAAAGCCATCGAAGAAAATTTCCCCATCATCGATGCCATCAACAACCGGATGCAGATCGCCCGGATGTACGTGACGGCCTACCTGATGGGAGATGACGTGGATCTGAACTCCCTGTCCCTGTACGGCGGTGTGTCGGAGCTGAATCCCCGGACGGTCAGCTTCGATTCGCCCCAGTTCACCGGACAGCGTGTGTTTACGGTGGACAGTGGCTATGCGTCTCCGGTGTATCTGCGCAGCTGGATGGGGCAGAACTACGACCTTGAAACGGACACCTGGACCTCCGCAGACGCAGATGCGGTGCTGGACTACCGGAGCCGGTTCGGTTCGACCTTTACGCCGGACAGCATCACCACGGCCTTCAACGGGTATGTATATCCCAAGTCCGTGGACGTGACCCGGTTCGACCAATACCGGAATCTGGATGCCTATGGGTTCCGGGTGTTCCAGGTGAATGTACGGCGCACGGCAGGTTCCAGCAAGCTGCTGTTCGTACCGGCTACCATGAACACGAATCTGAAGCTCATGGAGTACGGCAGCATCCAACCGGTGAAGCTGAAATATTCCGCATACTACGATGGGATCTATTCCTCTCGATTCTTTGGGGTAGACGATGGCTATTCCACGTCCTCGTTCGTACCGGTGATGAAGGATCCGGCGCTGGGAGAAAATCTGGAAAACTCCATTCAATATTACAACGAAGCACTGCGGATCGCCGAACAGATCGACTTTATCGAGGATTCTGCCGAGCAGGGCATTTACTATGTGGACGATGAAGACAGCTACACCATGACCAACGGTCGGGACTACGTGACGGACTACAGCGGCCTGGTGATGGATTTTGAATCCTGGGCGAAAAATGAGCTTGGTTACAAATGGGACGGCGACAGTCTGGTGTACCGGTATCTTGCCATGGACGACGAGGACAGAGAGGGATTTTTGGCTTCTCACAAAAAGGAAATGGCGTACCGGGAATACGTATATGAGACCTACACCGAATCCTTTGGCAGCGACGTGATCGCAGATTTGGCAGAGACGATCCTTGCGGAAAACGGTATTCGTATGGCAGAACCACAGGAGAATTTCATCACGGATTCCCGTTGGGTCGATTACGAATCCACCTGGTTCTATGACCTGGAGACACGTACAGCCATGCCCCGGCACGATGTGATCATGACGGTCATTGACTATCTCCGGGAGAACTACACGTATTCTTTGGAGCCGGCGGTGCCTATAACCACGGTGGTGGACGAGGACGGCAATGCAGTGGAGGTGCCGGATATCCACTATGACAGCGACTTAGAAGCGTTTCTCATGGAGGTCAAGGAAGGGTACTGCGTCCACTTTGCCACCTCTGCGGTGGGACTGCTGCGGGAGCTGGGCTTTGCGGTGCGGTACACGGAAGGATACATTGCGGATGGCTTCAGTCGCAGCTACGCAGCCGATGCGGTAGCCCGGTATCGGACGGCGGTACGGGACAACGATGCCCATGCGTGGATCGAGGTCTACTACCCGGATATGGGTTGGGTACAATACGAGACCACGCCGACCTTCTGTGAAGCCATGTACGATGAAGAATACGCAGAGGCCACCACCAGCACCAGCACGTCTACCGGCAGCAGCTACACCAGCAGCGGCATTACGGAGACGGAAACGGAGGAAGAGGAAGAAGCCGAAGAGGACTACAGCGATGAGATCATGGTCGCCATTGCCATTGTGGTAGGACTTTTGCTCCTGTTCTCGTTGGTGGTGTGGATCCTTGGCAAGCGAGCCGAAAAGGCTGCGGCACGACGGGAAGCCCTGATCCGCCAGACCGATGACAGACGAGAGTTTTCGGCCGGTCGTGTGGACGTACACCAGACGGCACGGGCGCTGATCGACTGCCTCTTTGCGCTGTTCCGGGGACTGGGACTGCCCAACGAGCTGGGTGAGCAGCCGACGGAATACGCACTGCGGTTGGAAAAGGAGATCGGTTCTCTGTCCACCACGCCGCTTACGGAGATCATGGAGATCATCGAGCGTGAGGAATTCGGCGGTACGCTGACCTGGCAGGAGCTGCACGCTCTGGGCAAGTGCCTGGAGGATATGTCCAAGGGAGCCTACGCCGGTCTTGGTTGGCGACAGAAGATCCGTATGCGGTATCTGCTGGCACTGCTGTGAGGATACAAAAATGGACTATCTCTAAAATGAGGTAGTCCATTTTTAAGTAAGAAGTCAGAAGTATGTTTACGTTATACTACTTCTGACTTCTTATTTCATACTTCTTACTTTTCGAAAAACATATCCCGTACCTTTTCGTAGTGGCTCATGACGGTGTTTTCCTTTTGCGCCACGTAGGTCGGCAGTGCGGTGCTGCCCTTCAGGATCTCGGCGGTCTTATATACGAATCCGTTGAAGGCGTCGTACACGAAGCTGAAGTCCAGGCTGCGGCCGTTGAGCACCAGGTCGATCATGGCAATGGACGCTTCGTCACGGGCGCCCTTGTATTTCAGCACCACATCGTAATACTGGGGCTGTACGGTCTTCCAGGTCTCGGCCGACAGTGCGGCAAACATGGTCCCCACCAGCTCATCTCGCATAGCGGTCAGCGGAATGGCAGAGGAGCTATAGGAGCCGCCGGCCACGGTATAGTAGCTGTCCTGTTCCTCGTTATACTTCGGATAGGGAATGATACCGTAGTCAAAGTCGCAGTCTTCCCGATACACCGTCACAGATTCGCCCAGCACGCCGGTGACGAAAATGGCAGATTGGCTGATGAACGTATCCTGGTAGCCGATGGTATCCGTGGTCACGTTATAGGAGCCTTGGCTGCCGTACAGCAGTGTCTTCAGCTTTTCAATGGCATCCACAGAGCGTTCGCTGGTGCCAAAGAGCAGGGTGATCTCGCCGGTCTGGGACATCTCCATGACGTCCAGATCGAAGGAGTACAGGTAGGCCACGGTGGAGTTGGTCTTTTCGCCGGAGAAGCCGTACAGGTCCCCGTTGCCCACCACGCCGTCGCCGTTCAGATCCTGGTACACGGACGCCACGTTCTGCAGCAGGTAATCGATGGTCCAGCGGCCTTCGTTGACCACCGTATAGGGATCCTCCATGCCGTTGTCTGCGATCAGGTCCTTGTTGAAGAAGTAGCAATAGGTGTTGGAGGACAGGGACAGACAGATGTCGCTGGGGATCAGGAACATCTTGTTGTTGATGGTCAGATTGCCCACAGCCACCTGGGGATACCAGGGCTTGCTGAAATCGATATTCAGTTCCTTGGCGTTGCGAAAAATGCCCTGAACCGCATATTTGCCGGTGTACATGGTGTGTCCCATGTAGAGGTCGTATTCATCGTTGCCGGCCAGAACAGAGTTTTTGATGTCCATGGCAAGCTGCTCCTCGGCGCCTACGTTGTGGACGATCTTGGCATTGAACCGATCCTCCACGTTCATGTTCCGGTTGTAGACGGCATCGTTCAGCACGTCCCCGGTCAGCTCCTCCACGTACTGGAATTCCGCATACCGCTCCTGGTACAGCATCCGGTAGTCCTCGCCACCGAAGTCGTGTTCGCCCAGACCATCGTCGATGCGCTTCCGGGCTTCCAGGGAGTCGGTCTCTTCTTCGGTTTCTGTGGCAGCAGGCGTGGTATCGGCGGTGGTGACTGCTGTGGTTTCGTTTTCCGTCTGTCCGCACGCCGCAAAGGACGTGGAGACCAGCAGTGCTGCAAGCAGCAAAATGAGGCTGTGTTTTCCGTTTTTCATACAGGTGCTCCTTTTGGGAAAGATGATATGGATACGACAAGAAGGCAGGCGGCTTACCACGGGTTTTTGCATATTAAGGGTTTTCCGGATGCGGTGTATCTCCGATGAGACCGGCGTCATCCTGAGGTCGCATGGTATTCTTACTATGCCATTTTTCCAGCACAGTCTCCACCTGCCGGATCAGCTGCGCTTTGTCTGGCATGTATAGCACATAGCGAGATGCAAAAATGTTGTTGGACAAACCACCCAAGGCGTATTCCGCTGTAATGCTGTCCTTGTCAGTACAGAGAATGATGCCGATAGGAGGATTGTCGTTCGCATCGTTCACCTCTGATGCATAATAGTTCAGATACATATTGATCTGCCCGGCAGCTTCCGGCGTCAACTTTGTTGTTTTCAGCTCGATCAGCACGTAGGCACGAAGGATCTTATTATAAAATACCATGTCTACATAGTAATGGGTGTTGTGTAGCGTTACCCGTTGCTGTGTGCCCACGAACATAAAACCACGTCCCAGTTCCAGCAGAAACTTCTCGATTTGCTGTACCAATGCCCGTTCCAGATCACTTTCTAAGAAAGGTCTATCCTCGGGCAGACCCAGAAATTCAAATACATACGGATCCCGGATCATGTCCACTGGCGTAGAAATTTCATTGCCGTGCAGTGCCAAGGATAGTACCTGTTCTTTGTTTGAATCTCCACGGGACAAAAGCAGACGTTCAAATAAGGAGCTGTCGATCTGCCGTTTCAACTCCCGTACGGACCAGTTTGCCTGGATCGCTTCTTTTTCGTAAAAGCTGCGTCGGTCTGCATCAGAGATGGACAAAAGCTCACAGTAATGCGACCAACTCAATTTGCCAGACACTGTCTGGCATTTCGAATAGGTCAAATAGAATTGTCGCATATATTGCAGATTGGCTCTTGAGAATCCTTTGCCAAATTCCTGCGTCAAAGCTTTGGAAAGGGCCTTTAGGGTTTGCTTGCCGTAGTCGGCCCGTTCCGGACAGGTCTGTTCATGCTCACAGATAATGCGGCCGATATGCCAATAGGTATGCAAAAGCTCGTGATTGACCTGCCGAGCCACATTGCTGCGTGCCGCAAGCAAAAGGCTTCCGATCTCCTGCACGATAGAGGTGATCTCTTCTGTAGGTTCTGAATGCTTATATTCCAAATGTGTACTGCCTTTCATCGGGTACTTTTCTAAGGCACCACCGCACAGTTCACGGCTAACGCCTTGATGGCACATCTGCTTGCATCTTTTCGGCGCATCTGTACCATCAGAACTGTGCGGTGTCGCCTTCAGTGAAAATGGCGGCGTTATCTGCCCACGGATTTTCTTGCTTCCCTTACGAATTCAGCTTGTTGAAGCCGTCCAGCACTTCCTGCAGTGCGGTTTCCTGTGCGACCTTGTTGGAGGCAAGGAAGGAGGCGATGCTTTCGTTGCCCTTGCCCATTTCGGCATACAGGGCGTCACTGAACTTGGTGCCCACGATCTTGATCACGTAGGAGATGCTGTCGTGGATCAGGTCCAGCATAGCGGCGGATTCCTCGTCCCGTGCGGACTTGCCCTTCAGCATGGTGTCAAAGTAGGCCGGCAGCAGCTCCACACTGGAGTAATACGCCATTTCCTCCATGACCGTGCCGGCAAAGGTTTGGTCGCCAACGGTCACCGGTACAAGCAGTGCATGGGCATTGGGGCTGACGTTCCAGTATTTCTCCTGATCGACGCTGTACTTGGGAGAGGGCAGGATACCAAAGTCCGTGTCCATTTCCCGCATAGCAGCCGTGCTGGCCAGTGTACCGCCAAGCCTTGGTCAGGTCGATGGCAGGCATATCGTACAGGTCGATGCAGTAGTTCTGTACCACCAGGCTCATGATGTTGGTCAGATCCACAAAGGTCATATGGGCAAAATCGTCCCCGGCTGCGATGTTGGATTTGATCTGGGACAGGGTGCCTTCGTTGACGGTGATCACACAGCCCAGCTTTTCCTCCGTGCTGACACAGCGGTTGTACATGGCATCGTTCAGGGCATCCCCGGTGGTCTCCTCCGGATAGATGGCGGTGCTGACGTATTTGCCTTCGTTGTAGTAGCCGTTCAGGATCACATATTCCTGTCCGTTAAAATTGTCTGTGAACGCCGGCGGTACACGAGTGGGATCGGTGGTTTCGACCGGTGCGGTGTCCTCCGTGCCCACTTGTTCGCCATTTGACGAATGCGTTTCCTTGGTGTCGCTTTCTCCGCAGGACGGCAGAACGGAAGCACAGAGCAGTGCTGCCAAAAGTAATGGAAGGATATGTTTTTTCATACGAGATACTCCTTTTTCACCCAATGGGTCTGATTATAAAATACAGAGATAGAATAGCACATTCTCATGAACCGGAAAACGGATAGCGATGAACAAATTGTAAACATTGGGAGACTATCGTGTAGAAAAAACGCCGATCCCACAGAACCGACGCTTTCGGAAAATAGTTGCGATGGATAGCCGTGATCGTTGGGGAATAAAGGGCCTTGGTCTTCGTGGCAGCGTGGACGGTCTGTGCAAGTACCAGTGGTGATGCTCTATCGGAATGGTGCATAGGATGTCGCCTGCGTTGGGAAAACTACAGCAGGATGGCAGGGTACACAAAAGTTGGCTGGGAAAGGGGAACGCCCGCTTTTCCTATGACAGATTGCTGCATATTGGCTTGACGAAACCGGAAAAGCATGCTATAATACTGATACTGCAAGGACGGGGGAACAATATAGCTGCGACCGAAAGAACGAGTTTAGAAAAAGAGGTACTGCCATGCGATATGGAATAGATTCGCTTCAACTTGCCAATTTTGGACAGATCGGCACTGCTGCGTTTGACCATTTTTCCGGCATCAATCTGATCATTGGCGAGAACGGGACCGGAAAGACCTGCCTTTTGAAGGCCTTATATGCAGCAGTCCGTTCTATGGAAGAATATGAGCGGGGAGACGATGTGCGTTCTATTGGAGAGATCTTAGCCGAGAAACTGCGCTGGACCTTCCAGGTGGAGAAATTAGGAGATCTTGTGACCAAAGGAGCTGCCGAGCCGCTGCAATTTTCCATGACGATGCGGGAGCAGAAATTTGTCTATCAGTTTGGGCAGGACTGCACCCGAAAGCTGACCAATATACAGCCGGTACAGCCAAAGGGTGGGAATTCTGTCTGCATCCCGGCGAAAGAGGTACTGTCGCTGTTTCCAGTCATTTTGAAATCCAGGGACGTAGATCGATCCTTTGGCTTTGACGATACGTACTATGACCTTGCCCGTGCCTTACAAATACCGCCGACCCGTGGAAAAAACTATTCTGCCTTTTCCCAGTCCAGAAAGCTTGTGGCCGATGTGATCGATGGCAAGGTGGACTACGATACCGAAACAGGAAAATGGTTTTACAAAAACAGCCGGAACCAGAAATTTTCCATTGGGGCAACGTCTGAGGGGGTCAAAAAGATCGCCATTATGGACAGGCTATTGGCAAACGGTTACTTAGACAAAAATTCGATCCTGTTCATCGATGAGCTCGAATCTGCTCTACACCCGGAGGCGATATGTAAATTTCTCGATATGATCGATACCATTTCTCGAAATATGGGCATCCAATTCTTTATCACGAGCCATTCCTATTTTGTGATCAAAAAGCTGTATCTGCTTGCTCTGCAAAACGGTGGAAATGTCACCTGTATTTCTTTGAGCAAAGGAAATGCACCTGTGCTCTCCGATATGTCCCTTGGAATGCCAAAAAACTCCATCATAGATACCTCCATTCGCCTGTATGAGGAAGAGATCGATGAGGTACTGTGATGCAGAAGAAGATCATCATAGAATCGGGGATGCAGTTTGGTCCATACGACAGGGACGATCTGTTTTCTATAGAGAAGAGCGACCAATATCTATCCTGTGATACGAAATCTGTATGTTCGTGCGAGTTTTTGCTGCGACACAAAGGGAAGCTGCTGTTTGTGGAAGCGAAGACCTCCTGTCCCAATTATGAAGGGAAGGATGCCTCTGCGGAAAAGAAAAAGAAATATGATGCGTATGTTGACGAGATCACCAAAAAGATGCGGCATTCCCTCATGTTGTACGGTGCGATGCTGGCAGGTCGTCACACTATGGAAACGGTCGGCGAAAACATCGTTAGATTGGATATGGCAAAAACAGAGATCGTCCTTGTGTTGGTCGTAAAGGATGCAGAAGCATCGTGGCTGGTTCCCTATGTGGATGTATTTCGAGAAAAGCTGCGTCCGGAGATGTGTATGTGGCATATTCGTTCCTTCATGGTGATAAACGAAGCTGCTGCCATACGTCGTGGACTCACAGAAGTACAACCATAAAAAAATTTACACAAAATCCCATTTTTTCGCAGACCGGGGATGTACAAACGGGAAAAAATATGGTATACTAATTCCGTACCTGTGCATCCTCTCTTTTTGTGCGGTTACACAGGTACGTATGTCAAACGATAAGGAAACAAAACATGATAGAAAAATGCATGGAAGGGAAGGATCCCTTTCAGATGTCGGCGGCTTCTCTGGCGTACCTGGGAGATGCTGTCTACGAGATCCAGGTGCGTACCGCTCTGGTGGCAGCCGGTGTGCAGCGTCCCAGCGTAGCCTCGCTCCGGTACGTGACCGCCACGGCCCAGTGTCAGGTGGTGGACAAGCTTCTGCCACACCTGAATGAGAAAGAAGCGGACATCTATCGCCGGGGCCGGAACTGCGTCCACAATATGCCACCGAAAAGCTGCACCATGGCAGAATACCGTCGGGCCACGGGACTGGAAGCACTGTTTGGCTACCTGTGGCTTTGTGGTGATACCGCACGGCTGGCAGAGCTCTGCAGCATTGGTTTTGCCGGGACAGAGCTGGCTTTGGAAACCTGAATACATTTACACAGGAAGACGATCCCGGAGAGAAAAACGGTCGCCTGTCCTGCGCACCTGCATCAAAATAACACTCGAATAGAGGGAGTAGAATATGAAATATATTGCCATTATCGGATTTGGCGTGGTCGGCGGTGGGATCGCTGCCGTGCTGGACGAAAACAAAGCGGCGATCCAGGCAGCCGTTGGAGAAGCGGTGGAGCTGAAATACATCCTGGATCTGCGGGATTTTCCGGATTCTCCCTATGGTGACCGGGTGGTACATACCATCGATCCCATTGTGAACGACCCGGATGTGGCGCTGGTATGTGAGACCATGGGCGGCTCTCACCCGGCACTGGAATACACCCTGCAGCTGCTGTCTGCCGGCAAGAGCGTGGTCACCTCCAACAAAGAAGTGGTCGCCAACTTTGGAGACAAAATGCTGGCTTGTGCCGCAGAGCATGGGGTGAACTACCTGTTTGAAGCCAGCGTAGGCGGTGGGATCCCGGTGCTCCGCAGTATGCTGACCTCTCTGGCCGGCGAAAATATCACCCGGATCGACGGTATCCTCAACGGTACCACCAACTATATCCTGACCCGTATGCGGGACGAAGGCAGCGACTACGAGACCGTTCTGGCAGACGCACAGAAGCTGGGCTACGCCGAACGGAATCCGGCTGCAGACGTGGACGGGATCGATGCCCAGCGGAAGATCATCATCCTGACCGCTCTGGCCACCGGGAAGCTGATCCCGTCCGAAAAGGTGTATGCAGAGACCATGCGCCACATTTCTGCGGCCGATATGGCAGGTGCGAAAAAGTGCGGTGGTGCCATCAAGCTCATTGGCTCTGCCCGGATCGGAGAGGGTGTATCGCTGTTTGTGGCGCCCCGGATCGTGCCGGACACCTGTATGCTGTCCCACATCGACGACGTGTACAACGGGATCAGCGTGACCACCAATATGCTGGGAGACGTGCTGTACTACGGTCGTGGTGCCGGACGATTCCCCACGGCTTCGGCGGTAGTGGCAGACGTGTGCGGCGTCCTGTCCGGTGCAGCCATGCAGGAGAAGCGTCCTACCTTCACCGTGACCACCGAAGGCGTGGCAGACTTTGACACCATTCCCTTCACCTATTATGTTCGCTTTGCTGCACCTATCGCAGACAAAGAGCTGACCGCAATGGTGGACACGGCAGAAAAGCTGTCGGATACCGAATGGAAGCTCGGCCAGCTGTCGAAAACGGAACTGACAGCTCTGTGCCAGAAGCTGCAGGCCCAGCCGGAATCGATCATACGGATACTGTGATAAGTCAGAAGTCAGAAATAAGAAGTCAGAAGTCGCTTTGCAAAGGCAGAGGTAAGAAGTCACTTCGGCAAGTCAGAAGTCCGGCTTAGGGATTTCGTACCCACAAAAAACAAAGGTATCACCGGTTACAACAGATGATACCTTTTTGATAAAAATAACAATCTCAGACTTCTGACTTTTCTACGACTTCAGACTTCTGACCTCTCTACGACATCTGACTTCTGCCTTCTCACTTTGCCCTGACGCCTGCCAATGCTGCGCCGATGACGGTACCGAAGCGGGCGTTTTCCGGGATCTGGAAGCGCATATCGAACATGGTGTTCAGCGTATCGAATACTTCCTTGGCGTAAGCGACGCTGGTCAGGTTGCCGGTCAGGACCACGTCCTTGATCTGGTAGTTCCGGGCCGCAAAGATGGAGACCATACCGATGGTTTCGAAGACCATATTCAAAAGCCCCTTGGCGATATCGTTTTTGTTTGCCATATCGCTGACCTTGCCGAAGTTGGAAGCGGTCATGGTGTCGCCGAAGCCGGGCACGATGTCGTTCCGGGAGATGTCCTTGATTTTCAGGTCCACATTGGACAGGAAGCCGTTTTCCGCCATCTTTTCAATGTGCTGGATATTTTCCAGACCTAAAAGCTTTTTGGACAGTCCCATGAGCGTACCACCGCCGACGCCGGTGCCGCCCAGGTAGAGCGGATCGCTGTCTCTGGTGGCATAGACCAAGGCTGTACCGGTGCCGCAGCTGGTGATGATGGCACGGTCCAGGCCGGAAAGATAGAGACCGCCCAGCCCATTGGCACGGAATTCTTCGATCCGTTCAAAGGGCAGGTCATAGATGGGTTTGGTGATGTAGGTGGAGCCCACACCGGTGATCATGACCTTTTCGATGTCCGAAAGCGCCAGATCGTTGTTTACAAGAAATTTACCGAATGCGCCATAGATCGACGTAATGGGGTCGGTCGCACGCACGAACAGAGGCGCAATGAGCTGCCACTGTCCTTCCTTTATACCAAAGCCGACGATCTTGGTGGTGCTGCCACCGACGTCGATGCCGATAACGATACCTGATGCCATAACAATTTTTGATCCTTTCCCACAATGTATGGTTCAGTATACCACAGATGGGGGTCAGTTGTCAAGAGGGTGTGTTGGGGGTAAGGGAGTTTATACTCCCTTTCTGCGGAACCCCGGTGGCTTTCAACGGGCGTTGGGCTTGTGATTCCATGGAGTTCTCCATGAGCCTTGGTTTTTCCGTTTTTGATCAGGCTAACCGCAGGGGTACGGGGTGCAAATCGTTCGGGTTCTGGTGCATTCCGATATGGGGATCGTATGCGGTAAGAATTTGGTAAAACGAAAGTAGGGCGGGATGACCTACCCTTGGTATTCGTATCGCTCTTAGCTGACGACATCCCGCCGTCGATATTTTTGTATGCCCGGTATGGGTATCCGCCAAAACGAACATTTCACAATAGAAAATATTTTCGAAATACGATACGGATATCAACGCACTACATTACCCGTCGAATGATTTGGTGTTCCTTATTGGTATCCACCCAAACGTCCGTCCAGCACCAAACGATATTCCCAATGTAGCCTAACCGTCCTAATGCGGTTAGCCCAATCAAAAACGGGTGTTTTAAGGCGTACCCCATTTATTGCCGAATGCCCTGCTTCCAGAGAAACCGTCTGTCAACTGAGGTAGTGCTTTTCGAGACGATTAATAGGGGATGGGAGGTCTCGGAGGGTAAGGGGGAACAAACTGTCGAGGAAGTTTGATCTTCCCCCTTACCCTCTGAGTACTGCCTGTACAAGGCAGTCATTCCGAAACTCTTCGGAAAAAGAAACTGGGTGTCAGCTCAACGCCAGTTGAAGACGAAAAAACAAAGGATGTAGACAGCCCCCAATGCAGTTGGAAAAATGTGCGACCCTTGCAGAAAGTTAGGTTAAGGGCAACTTTGCTACGAGCGAATGTTGGACGCCCTTGCCCCAAAAATAAACTACATGAAGAATGGAGAACAACCTATGATCAAGAATACAGATACCCAAGGCCGCATGGCAGAGAAGGAGCTGTTCATTTTCGATATGGACGGCACCATTTACCTAGGCGGCAATCCCTTTCCCTTTGCCATCGACTTTATCAAAAAGCTGCGGGCCCATGGAAAACGGGTGATGTTTTTCACCAACAACGCCTCCCACAATCCGGGGTTCTATCTGGAAAAGCTGACCCGGCTGGGGTATGAACCGACTGCCGAGGAAATCTGCACCTCCGGCAACGTGACCACCGCTTTTCTGACCCGGAAGAGAGCCGGCAAAAAGGTCTATCTGCTGGGCACGCCGGAGCTGTGGGACCAGATGCACGAAGGCGGCGTAGCGCTGGTCTGTGACCGCAACGGCCGTCCTACCGAAGAAAAGGCAGACATCGTAGTCACCAGCTTTGACACCACGCTGGACTACGAAAAAATGACCGTGACCTGTGATTTTGTGCGGTATGGTGCGGAGTATCTCTCCACCCACCCGGACTTCAACTGCCCCACTGAGACCGGCTTCATTCCGGACAGCGGCGCCATTGCTGCCTTTGTGACCGCTTCCACTGGTGTGAGCCCCACCTATTTTGGCAAGCCCTATCCGGAGACGGTGGACATGATCGAGGAGATCACCGGTCTGGACAGAAGCAAAATGTGCATCTTTGGCGACCGGCTGTACACGGACATTGCCACAGGCAGACGGCATGGGATCCTGTCCTGCCTGGTGCTGACCGGGGAGACCACCGAAGCAGACGTGGATGCTGCCGATGAAGCCGACAAGCCGGATCTGCTGTACGATTCTCTGGCAGAGGTGGACGAGACGATCTTTGGCAAATAAAAAAAGTGGCGGCACCGGTGACCGTGCAGGTATCGTTCTCCACGGCCGGAAATGCCCAACGGCTTGGCCAAAGCAGGGAAGCGGCTCTTCTCTGTTTGGATATATACCACAACACTTGCAGAAAGGAAATACTGCGCTATGTCTATGCTGGCGTTTTTTGAGCAACTGACCCAAAGTCCCATGCTGCTTGTTTCCACCATCCTGACCCTGGGTGTGATCCTGGTGAACGGATGGACGGATGCGCCCAATGCCATTGCCACCTGCGTTTCCACCAGAGCCATTGGCGTGCGAAAGGCGATCCTGATGGCAGCGGTGTTCAACTTCCTTGGCGTTCTGGTGATGACCTCTCTGAATGCTTCGGTGGCCATGACCATCTACAACATTGCCGATTTTGGCGGCGACCCGCAAACGTCCCTGATCGCGCTCTGTGCCGCTATGGCTGCCATTGTGATCTGGGCTACGGCCGCCTGGTACTTCGGCATTCCCACCAGTGAGAGCCATGCCCTGATCGCCGGGATCTCCGGTGCTGCGGTTGCCATCCAGAACAGCTTCTCCGGCATCAACGGCGGCGAATGGATCAAGGTTTTATACGGGATCGTGCTGTCCACGGTGTTGGGGTTTGTCATGGGCTTTCTTTCGTCCCGGCTGGTGGTGTTCTGCTTCCGGGACAAAAACCGGCTGAAATGTGAGAAATTCTTCTCCGGTGCCCAGGTGGCCGGTGGTGCTGCTATGGCATTCATGCACGGTGCCCAGGACGGTCAAAAATTCATGGCCATCTTCCTGCTGGGTGCAGCCTTTTCCAGCGGCAACGCAGAGGCCACCAGCTTTACGGTACCCCTGTGGCTCATGATCTTATGCTCTGCCGTCATGGGACTGGGCACCTCCATCGGCGGCTATCGGATCATCAAATCCGTGGGCATGGACATGGTCAAGCTCAAGCCCTACCAAGGCTTTGCGGCGGATCTGTCTGCCACACTGTGTCTGCTGCTGTCCTCTCTGACCGGTATTCCCGTCAGCACCACCCATACCAAGACCACGGCCATCATGGGTGTAGGAGCGGCACGGCGGATCAGCAACGTGAACTGGAGCGTGGTGAAGGAGCTGGTGCTGACCTGGGTATGTACCTTCCCCGGCTGCGGTCTGTTGGGATTCGGCATGGCCAAGCTGTTTTTGGCAGTATTTGCATAAGGAGATATTACAATGGCTAAGAAGAACAACGACTATTTTGCTCTGATCCAGAGCCAGACCTCGTATGCCGTAAAGGCTTCTGACCTGCTGGAAGAGATCCTGACCGGGTTCCGGGCCGACAACGTTGCCGACTACCGGAGCCGGATGCACGAGATCGAGAACACGGCAGACGGTGTCCACCACGATATTCTGAAAAAACTGTCCACGGAGTTCATCACGCCCATCGACCAGGAGGACATCCTGCGGCTGGTGCAGATCATCGACGACATCACCGACGCACTGGACGAAGTGATCTTAGACATTTATATGTACTGCATCGAAGCGGTGCCGCCACGGACCGTGGAGCTGTCCCACGTGGTGAATCGGTGTGTCAAGGCATTGGACGAAGCGGCCGGGGAACTGAAGAACTTCAAGAAGCCGGAGAATCTGCGTGCGCTGCTGGTGAAGGTCAACGACATCGAGATCGAAGCGGATGCGATCTATATCGAAGCGATCCACGCTCTGTTTGGCTCTGCCGCCGACGGAAAGGTGTTGATGGGCTCCAAGGCAGTCTACGAGGCGCTGGAGGACTGCTGTGACCTATGTGAACACGCCGCCGACGTGATCGAGCAGATCGTGATCAAGAACACCTGAGAAAAGCGCCAAAAAGAGATCAGAGAAGTGCCAAGCCTGCTCCGATCTCTTTTGCTTTGATGTACTGCGTTTCCCTTTTTCTACCAAATTATTTTTGTTCTTGTAGGATCTCCTCTGCCAGTGCTTCCCCCAGCAGTCGTATGCCCTGTACCGCTTCCTCCAAGGCGGAGCAGGCAGCACCGGCTTCGATCAGCAGTGCTCCCGGCGCATATTGGGCATTGAAGGAGGCGGAGCGCAGGTTGATGTCTCGCATCAGGGTCGGATGGCTTTCGTGGATCGACGACTGCAGACGGGCCGCCAACGCCAGATTGGTCTCCCATTCGGTGTGTCCGCTGCCACCATGGTCGGTGCCCACCACGAACATGAGCTGGGCATATTCCGTATCGCCTTCCACGGACAAGGGCCGGATGCCCATGCCGTCTGCATTGGTGATGGCGTCCCGATGGATGTCCAGTATGTACCGGATGGACGGGTGTGCTGCCAGGGTCTCCCGGATGTAGCGGGCCGCATTGTAGTACGCCATGTCAAAGGCACCTTCGTCAAACAGCTCCGTACAATGGATGACCCCGATCCCCTTTTCCGTCAGCACCTCCGACAGCGCCTTGCCGACCTGCAGGATGCTGTGGTCCCGATCGGTGGTGTGATAGCCCGTCTCCGCCTGGTCTGCAAAGGCTTCGGTACCGTGGGTGTGCAGGATCAGCACCGCAGGACAATCCTTCCCATAGATGGATTCCAGTGCCCCGTACCGGTCGATCACCGGATCGGTTCGGGCAAGGACCGACAGCTCCGGTGTGTAGGGCGTTTCGTTGATCAGTCCCAGCCCACCGGCACTGCGGGAGGACAGATCCTTGGTCAGTACCTCCGTCACCGGCATCGGCACCACACCTTCGTTGGCTGGCGGCGCATCGGTCTCCGGTTCCGGTATGGGAAGCGCAGGTGTGTCCGACTCCGGTGTGTCCGGCCCCGGTGTATCCTGTCGGGGTTTGGCGGCGGCAGTCGCACCGGACGGTGGCACCTCCGGCAGTACGGTCACGGTATGGGTGCTGCCGAATACAGCCTTGGCTGCCCATGCACCATCCGTGAACCACGCCTTTGCGTTCTGCCAAAGCAGCAGCCCATACACACCGGCGCCCACCAGTGCCAGTGCTACCACCGCACCGGTACGAAAGCGACCCATCCGGCGGCGTGTCCGTGGTGTGCGTATCGTGGGCACGTCGATGGCAGCAGGCAGAGGAAATCCAGGCTCTGGTACAGGTGCAGGTGTGACATCGGGACGTATGGGCGTCACCGGTGTCGCTATGGCAGCAGGCAGCGTGGGTGCGTCTAAATCTCCCACCTCGCCGGCGTCCGGATACAGCGCATAGCAGGACACACCGGCATCGGTCGGCATGGTGGTCTCCAGCATCTTGTCCATTTTCTTCTTCCTTCCATAGGTTCCGTAGTGATATGTCCTATACATATGCCCGCCGGTGCCAAATTATGCCATGTGCCGTGGTCATTTCCCGTGGACGGCCCTAAGAGATCTGCGGTGGATCCGGTGTGGTGGCCGCTTGCAGGATGGCAGAGGAAAGCAGACTGCCCCAGCGCTCCACCGTGCGGTCTGTGTCTCCGGCGCTCACCAGATACCGCAGGTCGCCACCATCCGGCAGCGTGGTGCGTATCACGGTGGGCACGCCAACGGTCACCACGGGGCAGGGCATGGTCCGTGTGGAGATCTCCGGCGCATCGGTGTCGGCAGCTGCCGTTGTCCCACTGCCCGGTGTCAGCCCCACATCGGAGAACTGCACCACCTTGCCCAGTGAAGCGGCACGACAGGCACACAGTGCATCGATGGCTACGATCCGGTCGGCGTGGAGCAGCGCTGCCGTATGGGCGACCAGTTGGTCGGTGGGGATCCCCGTGACGGCCGACACACCGGGCACCAGGCTGTAGAGCGTTCGCTGCCCCAGTGGTACGCCGCCCAGCGTCAATCGACTGCACACCGCCGTACCCAGCCGGTCAGCCGTCAGCGCCCCGTTGCCCAGTCCCACCACCAGCACCTGCCCGGCGTCCTGCAGATACAGGTTCAGCAGCGCCGCTATGGCACGGGTGAGACGGCGACAGGCATCGGCTCCCAAGGACACCACGTCCCCGGCACTCAGCGTATGGTGGCGTGTATGGCCAAGACGCCCTTCCTGCACAGGCCAGCCGAACAGGGTATGCGATGGGGTCTCGCCGGTCTCCATGCCTCCTTGCGACGGGTCCGCACACTCCATGTACAGCGCACTTTCATGACGGGAATATTGCATCCGCTTCTCCTCCTTTTTGGCTGTTTTTGCGTCCGAAAGCAGTGTTGCCTGCCATGCCGGGATCCATGCAGTGCAGTGAAAAATGAGGAGAGCGGACGTTCGTTTCCTGCGTTGGATCGGTGGTACACAAATGTAAAATGAGCTCCGTTGGCAAAAAATGGAAAAAAACCGGCTCGAACGGGGCTGCGGAGCGGAAAATGCGAAAAAATCGTTGGCAAAAGTGCACAAAAAAATAAGGCGAAATTGTGCATTTGGATGAATCTTGACAATTCTGCAAAAGAAGATGTTGATTCTCTGACAAAAAAGTGGTATAATGTGGTGAGTAATAAATGACCCGTAGTCCACTACAGTCTACTACGCTTTATTTACCGTTAGGAGGAAATACGAAATCATGAAAAAAAAGGTGTTATCCCTGCTTCTGGCTGCGCTGATGCTGATGACCACGCTGGCGAGCTGCACGACTCTGGAGGAAGATGACAAGGGTGCTATCATCGATATGTACCTGACCACCGAAGTCTTTGACTTTGACCCCCAGCTGAGCATGACCGACGACGCACAGCTCAAGTACATGAGCCTGATGTTCGAAGGCCTGACCCGTATCGATGAAAAGGGCAAGTGGGAAAAGGCCCTGATGAGCAACTACAAGGTGGAAGTGGACGACGGCGAAAACTTCTCCATCCTGATCGACATGAATATCACCCGTTGGAGCGATGGTCGTACCGTACAGGCCGGCGACTTCATCTACTCCTGGAAGAGACTGCTTGACCCCGACCAGCAGTGGGAAGGCGCATCTCTGCTCTACGACATAAAGAATGCCAAGGCTGCCAAGATGGGCGATGCGTCCATCGACGACATCGGTATCGCAGCCGTGGATACCTATACCATTCAGGTGGAATTCGAATCCAAGATCGACCTGGACGGCTTCTTTGAAAAGCTGTCTGCCATCTGCCTGGTACCGCTGCGTGAAGACGTGATCACCCGGTATGGCGACACCTGGGCCAGAAAGACCACCTCCATCGTGACCAATGGTGCCTTTGTACCCAAGGAAGTTGTAGCCGGCTCCGACATCCGTCTGGAACGCTCCACCTATTACTATCTGGATCCCGATAAGGAAGAGCATCTGGATAAGTATGTTATCCCCTACAGACTGCTGACCAAGTATGCGACCGGTACGGCTGCCGACCAGCTGGCTTCCTTTACTGCCGGTGGTATCTTCTATGACGGTGAGCTCTCTCTGGCTGACCGTGCGACCTACAAGGATTCTGCTGTTGTGACGGACATGATGGGCACCCACACCTATATGTTCAACACCAACAACAAGCTGTTTGAAAAGGCAGAGGTACGCCGTGCTCTGTCTCTGGCACTGGACAGAAATGCCATTGCACAGATCGTGACCTTCGCAAAGCCTGCTACCGGTTACGTTCCCTATAAGGTATTCGACACCGCATCCGGCACTTCCTTCCGGGAAGTCGGTGGAGACGTGATCTCTGCCTCCGCCAATGTTTCTGAGGCACAGAGCCTGCTGGCCTCTGCCGGTGTCAAGAGCGGTTCCTTCAGCATCGCTGTACGGAACAACGAAGTAGACCTGGCCGTTGCTGACTATGTCAAGGGTGTTTGGGAAGGTCTGGGCTTCACCGTAACTGTGGAGACCCTGGGCACCAAGAAGAACGCTGAGGATACCGTAGACGACCTGTTCCAGGATGCGTACGAATCCGGTGACTTTGACGTGATCGCCATCGACACCATGTTCCTGTCTGCTGACGCCTTTGGTGCACTGTCTCAGTTCTCCACGGCCTACTCCGGCAATGGTGTGGACATGAACTCCGCTTCCTACGATCTGTACGGCCACGTATCCGGTTATGCCAATGCCGACTACGATGCCCTGATCGACTCTGCTTATGCTACCTATGACAGAGCTGCCAGAACCGCTATCCTGCACGACGCCGAAAAGAAGCTGATGGAAGATATGCCGGTTTGCCCGCTGTACTTCCTGCAGGACGCTTATATCTACTCCACCGAGCTGTCCGGCCTTGCTACGGATTACTACGGTGTACGGAACTTCAACGATGTAAAACTGAACGATTACATGACCTATAAGGCTGCTACCGATACGTCGGAAGCCGCTGCTCCTGCCGGAGACACCACTGCACAGTAAATCGTTCGCCGATACAGAAGAAATGAACGGAGGAGCGACCAACTCCTCCGTTTTTCTGTAAAGGCCTAAGTGGACGCTGATGATGCACCAACCCTGCACAGCGTTTACTTCAGGCATCGATCTCTGGAAGAAATGAGGAACACGAGCATGGCTGAGCTTCTGAGAGAACCGGATCAGGTGAAGGTGTTCATCCTGTATCTGCTGGATAAGATCGGCTATCCACTGAACTATACCGATGTGGGTACGATCATCATCCGAGATGGTTTGGTTGATTATTTTAATTTTGTGGAAAATTTCCGGAGCCTACTGGAAAACGGACACATCCGTGGTATCCGTCCGGATGGTTCCATCGTAGAGCCGGACGAGGACTTTCATCCGGACGACGACAGCATTTTGTACGAGGTCACCCGCAAGGGCAAGGTGGTGGCCGAGGGACTGGCAGACGACCTGCTGATGGCTGCGGTGCGGGAAAAAAGCTACGTCAGTGCGATGCGGCATTTGTCCCTGGAAAAGCGTGGCGCCGTCATCGACCAGTCGGCAGAGAACAACGGCGACAGCGGCTTTCTCTTCCATTGCACCATCAAGGATAAGGACGGCCTGGCGCTGAAGCTGTCTCTCCGTGCGGAGACCTACAACCAGCTGCGCCGTATGCAGATGAACTTCGAGGACAAACCGGATGTGGTCCTGCGTGGGATCACCGCACTGGTCACGGGCAATGTAAACTATCTGTTTGATGAATGACAACCGGTTTGACGAATGACAACCGCTTTGGCGAATGCCAAAAACACCGGCGCAGGATCCAATGTGTTTGAGATTATTCAATTCTACATCTGTGTAATTCGTCGAAATCACCTAACAAAGCGGAAGAAAAATGGTGAATTTGCACATGAGCCGATTGGGAGACGAAAAAAATCTGCCTTTATTTTTACAAAACTATTGACAAATTCGCAATTCATGATATAATGAAATCAAGTATCGATTTGGGAAAGTGTGTGTGACCTGTATATGAATCGTTCCGGAGATGAACCGGTCGCCGGGATGGCCACCGAGACGGTCGCCGAAAAGGAACTGGAAGTGCTGCTTGCCCAGATCCGGGAAGGTCATGACACCGGCGCTTTCGAGAAGCTCTGCGAGAAATATGCCCATCTGCTGGACGCCATGGTGAAGCAGTATGCACCATCACTGGGGATCACGGCGGCACAGGGTACCTCAGAGCTGTTGGGCATCGGTCGAGACGAGCTGCGACAGGACGCCGCTATGGCACTGTATCGCGCCGCTATGACCTATGACCCGTCGTCGGACAAGGGACAAAAGGTGCGCTTCGGACTGTATGCCAAGATCTGCATCCGCAATGCCATGATCACCCAGATCCGGCGGTATGAACGGCTGCGTGCCCGGCGGGAACAGCAGACCAAAGGTCCACCCAGGCGTGACAGACGGGAAAAATGGGAAGCACTGGATCCATCGGTCCTGACCGGCGATACCATGGTCCGGCTGCAAACGGCGTTGTCTGCCTACGAAAAGCAGATCCTGCCGCTGTATCTGCAGGGCAAACCACCCAGAGAGATCGCCACGGTGCTTGGCCGATCGGAAAGATCCATCAGCAATGGGATCTATCGGATCAAATGCAAGCTGAAGGAGCTGCGGCAAGCGGCAAAACAACATAGGACAAAGCCTCTTCCATAGAGAGGATGTCATATATGCCCGAATAGCTTAAAAGAGAGCGTTGGTTACAAAGGTGACGGTGGGAATCCGTCGAGGGCAAGAAATTTTCACCATTCAAAGCGAGGAAAAAAAGATGTACGAGGACAAGACCCTGAAGTGCAAGGAATGCGGCAATGATTTCGTTTTCACAGCCGGTGAACAGGAATTCTACGCAGAAAAGGGATTCCAGAACGAACCCCAGAGATGCAAGGCATGCCGTGACAAGAGAAAGAACGTAAACAAGGAACAGAGAGAAATGTTCACCACCGTTTGCGCAAACTGCGGCAAGGAAGCTAAGGTTCCGTTCCAGCCCAGCAACGACAGACCCGTATATTGCAGCGAATGCTTCGCCGCTATGAAGCAGCAGTAATCGGTCTTGTGGTATAGATCATCACGATCCTGTATCCCAAAAAAGGTGCGGTACTCCGGTATCGTATCTTTTTTTTGTGAAAAAATGACTTTCGAGCCGGTTTTGTTGGAATTACCACTGTACAAAATGGAATTTGTGTGGTATAATAACCTTGTATAACCTTGTGAACCGATGGAGAGAGTGACCCGTTTCATGGAAAAAAACGATTTTAACAAAAATAAAAAACAAAGCAGTGACCGGAAACGGTACGACAACAGACCCGGCTATGGGGCAGATCGTGGATCCGGTTCAGGTTCCAGCTATGGCGGCGGCAAACAGAACCGTGCGCCCAGACGAGTGGACTACGACCGGGACGAGGACATCGGCTTTGATCCGGAGACCACGGGGCTGGTGCTGGGGCGTAATGCGGTGCGAGAGCTGCTGCGTGCCGGCCGACCCATCGATAAGCTGTACGTGGCAGGCAGAGAAGGCTCGATCGTGGCACTGGTGGCAGAAGCGAAAAAGGCCGGTGTGCCGGTGGTGGATGCGGATGTGCAAAAGCTGGACAAGCTGGCCGGTGGTGAGAACCATCAGGGGATCATAGCCCAGACCGCAGCCAAGGAATACAGCACCATCGAAGAGATCCTTGCCATTGCCGCCGCACGTGGGGAGCTGCCGCTGATCGTGGTCTGTGACGGTGTAGAGGATCCCCACAATCTGGGTGCCATCATCCGGACGGCCGAATGCTGCGGTGCCCACGGCGTGATCATTCCCAAGCGTCGTGCCTGCGGACTGACGGCAGCGGTGTCCAGAGCCTCTGCAGGGGCCGTGGAGCATATGGCAGTGGCACGTGTACAGAACATTGCCTCCGCCGTAGAGGAGCTGAAGGAAGCCGGTGTGTGGACCTTTGCCGCAGAAGCCGGTGGTGCCGATTTCTACGATACCGATTTTCATTTGCCCTGTGCACTGGTGGTGGGCAGTGAAGGCAACGGCGTCAGCCACCTGGTGAAGGAACGGTGCGACTTCCTCGTATCCATTCCCATGTACGGACAGGTGAATTCTCTGAACGTCTCCGCCGCCACAGCGATCCTGCTGGCCCATGCAGCCAGACGACAGAGACAGGGATAAGGCCAGAGGAGCATAAGGTAACGCTGGTGAACATAAGAGGTGCCGGGCTCTTGGGGAGACGATTTTCCAAAGGGTCGGACACCGGTAAGGCATAAGAAAGGAAAATCCTGCAGCGATACAGGATGGAATTGGATTATGGCAAAAGACAAAAAGCAAGACCGATACGCCGCAGAGGACAAAGCCTCCCGTACGGCGGATATCGATGTGAGCGCCGATGCCCAGGGAACGTCGGACAGCGAGCTGGATATCCAGGCGCTCTTGCGTAAGTATATGCCCGATTACGATCGGGAACCAGGCAACGACATAGAGCCCGATAAGGAGCCTGTGCCACGGGCCAAAAAGGATGTACCTGCGCAGAAGGCGTACACGGATGGGTCGGAGACAGACGCATCCGGCACAGAGGACCCGCTGGACGGCTTTGCTGGACTGGATGCCGCATTCACACCGGAGGATGGCGGTGAGTTCGATTTCACGGACAACATCCCGTCCCGGCCAGCGGAGGATGACGGCGGTCTGGAGGATGACGAGGGCATTTACGAGGACGACGACAAACCGGCAAAGCCCACCAAAAAGGGTGAGAAGAAGGGACTTTTCGCCTTCCTCAGTGGCCGCAAAAAGACGGTGTCCACAGACACGGTGGCTGCTGACACGGTGGCTGCGGATGACGAGGATATGCCACTGCCAAGCGAGCCGGAGCCGGTGGAGGACGATGCCTTTGCCGGACTGGCTGATATGCTGGCCACCGACACCACCGAGGCTGTCACCGATGCAGACGATACGCTGCCCGACGACACGCTGGACGACTCCTTTGGCGACAAGCTCATGGACAGCATGGGTCTGGAGGAAGCAGAGGACGATCCCCTGGAGACCTTCGCAGGCCTGCAGACAGATGCGGACGCAGACGACAACGTCTCGGCGCTGGATCTGTTTGCGGCAGAGCTGATGGGCGACACAGAGCCGGAGAACGCCTCTGAGACGGTCTCGGTGCCACAGCAGAAGCCGCAGAAGTCGGATCATCTCACCGACGAGGAAATGCTGCGGATGGCTGAGGAAATGCTGCGCAGCAGTCAGCCGGCACCGGAGGAAGCACCCCAGCCGGAGCCGGTGGCAGAAGAATCGGTTGCCGATGAACCGGAGGACGAGGACTTCGATCCCACGGACATCAACCTGATGGTGGCGTTCGGGCTGGAGGACGGCGAAGACAGCAAGAAGTCCGTCAACAAAAAAACGGACAACGCCGCTTGGCAGGATGCACAGCAGAACGCCCACAAGCTGGGTGACAAGCTGGAGCACGAAAAGGTCACAAGAGAAGGCAAGAAGGTCAAGCTGGATCGACCGGAGTACGTGGACCGTTCCCAGAACAAGACCATCGAGCACGGCTACCGCACCAAGCTGGCTGGACTCTGGATCAAGCTGGGACTGTGTGCCATCTTCACGGTGCTGCTGCTGATCTTTGAAAATATCGAGGTGTTGGCAAAGCTGTTCACCGGCACGGCCAAGCAGTTCGGCGGCGTGTTCGACCCGGCGGTGTACCCGGTGGTCTATGCCATGGTATCCCTGCAGCTGATGCTGCTGGCCTGCCTGTGCGCCTATGAGCAGATCGGCAAGGGCTTTACATATCTCTTCCGTGGCGTGCCAAGACCGGAGAGCATGACCGCACTGATGCTGGTGGCAGGCGTGCTCTACACCATCGTCATTGCCCGTGTCACCGTACAATCCGAGGAACCGGTGATGTTCAACTTCGTGGTGGCATTGGCGGCGCTGCTGACCCTGATCGGCGACATCTTCATTACCCGTCGGGAGTTCATGAACTTCCATGTGATCTCCTCCGACAAGCAGAAGTACATCGTCTGCCGGGTGTCCGATGAAGGCTCCCGTGGGGAAGCTACGGCCTTCTCCGAGGAAGACGACGTGTGCGACGTGATGCGCATCGAAAAGACCGACTTCATCGACGGCTTCTACAACCGTCTGTATACACCGGATGGCACCACCAATGTGTTCATGAGCTGTGCCATGGGCGTGATGGTGGCGGTGGCTGTGCTGTTCGGCATCCTTGCCAGCGTCCGTGGTGGTTCGACCGTAGAGGTGGCCCGTGTGGTCTGCGTGACCATGATGACGGTGGCACCGCTGTCGGTGTTCCTGTCCCTGACCTATCCCTTCTACCGGGCCAATACGGCGGC
The DNA here is from genome assembly GCA_964558485.1 of uncultured Ruminococcus sp. Lineage (GTDB taxonomy): Bacteria > Bacillota > Clostridia > Oscillospirales > CAG-272 > UMGS1696. The sequence goes on from CAZLED010000002.1 coordinate 67,580, forward strand.
GGCTGCATACGACAGTGCCATCATCGGCGAAGTATCGCTTGCGGAATATTCCAATGCGTCCGTTGTGACCTTTGACGACAAGAACGTGTTCCCCTCCTACAGCGTGAAGGTGCAGAATATCCGCATCTTCAACAATGCCCGTATCGACCGGGTGCTGTACTATGCGGCCAGCGTGTTTGCCAAGGCAGGTGGTCCCCTGCAGGATGTGTTCGAGATCGCCACGCTGGAAGTGGGTCACTCGGACAACGTGCAGATCTTTGGCACCGAAACGGGGATCTTGGCCGCTGAGGTGGATGGCGTGAACATCATCTTTGGTACCGGCGCAGCGCTGACGAAGAAGGGACTGAAGATCCGGCGGCAGGAGATGGAGGACGATATGGATCTCTCCGATGAGCTCTCCATCATGTATATGTTCCGGGAAGACAAGCTGGTGGCGAAGATGTACATCCAATACGTGATGGACAGCGACATCGAGCTGATTCTGAGCCAGTTCCAGAACAGCGGCCTGTACGGCTGTGTCCGCACCTTTGACCCCAATATCGATGAGAGAATGATCGCACGGAAGGTCAAGATGAAGCGGATGCCACTGAAGGTGATCCGGTACAACGAGCCCGAAGAAGTGACGGCGTATACAGAGAAGATGAACAGCGGTCTGGTGACCAGCGGTTCCCCCAAGTCGCTCTTGCAGATCATTTCCTATTGCGACAAGGTACTGCATACCCGGAAGACCAATATGGCACTGGCGATTTTAGCGATCCTGGTTGGTGCGGCGATCATGCTGCTGTTGGTGCTGTCCGGCTCCATTGGCATCATGAACTCCCTGTACGTGATGCTCTACCAGCTCCTGTGGCTCATCCCCATGCTGTTTTCATCCCGCATGTTTATCCGGTGACGGGTAAACATGCGATGTTCCATACGGTGACATAGCACCACATGACCAAAACATAACAAACGATAGGGAAAGGAGAGGTGGCACAATGCTTCTCCTTTTTCCTCTGCGTATTCCCCATATTCTGTAGGGAACGGTCTTGACCGTTCCAACAATGTGTATCATAAGAAAGTGAACAGAACCATGAGAGACGATATCAAAAGCTTTATAACCACCGTTGCCAAGCCGGGGCGATATTCCGGCGGTGAGACCGGCAGCGTGTTCAAGGATTTAGACAAGGTCAAGATGCGTGTGGCGTTTTGCTTCCCGGACGTGTACGAGATCGGTATGTCCAACCTGGGGATGCGGATCCTGACCGGATGCTTCAATGCCCTGGACGAGGTTTGGTGTGAGAGAGTATATGCGCCCTGGGTGGATATGGCGGCGGAGATGGAAAAGCGGCACATTCCGCTGTTCACCCACGAAAGCGGCGACCCGGTCTGTGACTTTGACGTAGTGGCCTTCACCCTGCAGTACGAGCTGTGCTACACCACCATGCTGAAAATGCTGTCTTTGGCCGGTATCCCCATGCGCCGGGAGGACCGTGGAGAAGACGGTCCGGTGATCCTGGCCGGTGGTCCCTGCTCCTACAACCCGGAACCGGTGGCAGACTTTGTGGACATTTTCTCCATCGGGGAAGGCGAAGAGGCGCTGCAGGAGCTGGCACGGCTGTATATGCGCATGAAGGACGAGGGCACCTACACCAAGTCTGCGTTCCTGTATGCGGCGGCTACGGAGCTGAAGGGCTTCTACGTGCCGTCCCTGTACGACATTGCCTACCACGACGACGGTACCATCGCTGCCATCACGCCCAAGGATGACAAGGTGCCGGAAAAGGTGGTCAAGCGGGTCATTGGGGATCTGGACAAGTGCTACATTCCCACGGAAACGGTGATCCCCTACATCGAGACGGTGCAGGACAGAGTGACCATCGAGATCATGCGTGGCTGCGTCCGGGGCTGTCGGTTCTGCCAGGCCGGCTTTGTGACCAGACCTGTCCGGGAACGTTCGCCGGAGCTGCTGAACGAAGCCTGCCACACCATGATCCAGAATTCCGGTTACAGCGAGATCTCCATGTGTACCCTGTCCGTCAGCGACTACTCCAAGATCCGGGAGCTGACCGACCAGCTTCTCTCCTGGACAGACGACGAAAAGGTCAGCCTGTCTTTGCCGTCCATGCGTGCCGACAGCTTCACCAAGGAGCTGATGGAGAAGATCTCCTCTGTCCGTTCCTCTACCCTGACCTTTGCACCGGAAGCCGGTTCCCAGCGTCTCCGGGACGTGATCAACAAAAACATCACCGAGGAAGCGATCCTCCGTGCGGCCGGTGTGGCATATGCTGCCGGAAAGAACCAGGTGAAGCTGTACTTCATGAACGGTCTGCCCTACGAGACCTACGAGGACCTGACCGGTATTGCGGAATTGTCCAAGCACGTGGTGGACGAATACTATCGCACACCCAACCGGAATAAGGCAAGACAGCCCCAGGTCACCCTGAGCGTTGCCTGCTTTATCCCCAAGCCCCACACGCCCTTCCAGTGGGAAAGACAGAACACCTTTGCCGAGCTGGAAGACAAGCAGCACTTCCTGTCCGAGCAGATCACCGACCGGAAGGTGCGCTACAACTACCACGATGCCAAGGTGTCCCACATCGAAGCGGTGTTTGCCCGTGGGGACAGACGGGTGGGCAAGGCGATCCAGACGGCCGTGGAACGTGGGATGTGGCTGGACGCATGGGAAGAACAGTTCCAGTTCGATAGCTGGATGCAGGTGTTTGCCGACTGCGGTATCGACCCGGCCTTCTATGCCAACCGCACCATTCCGGACGAAGAGATCCTGCCCTGGGATATGATCGACTGCGGTGTCACCAAGGCCTTCCTGCTGTCCGAACGGCATAAGGCTGCTCAGGCTGCCACCACTCCGTCCTGTCGGGAAAAATGCTCCGGCTGTGGCGTGAACAAGCTGGTGGACAAGCAGTACTGCCGCTGGTGCCCCGGTCATCCGGATTCCTCCGACAGTGCCGGAGACATCGCCGGAGACTACAAGCCCAAGGAAAAGCCGGAAGCACCGGTGAAGGGCAGCATCAAACCGGCCCGTACCCTGCGGATCCGCTTTGCCAAAACGGGTCCGGCGCTGTACATCTCCCACCTGGACCTGTCCAAGGTCATGAGCCGGTGTATCGTTGCCTCCGGTCTGCCGGTGTATTACACGGAGGGCTTCAATCCCATCCCGAAGTTGGTGTTCGCAACACCTTTGTCCCTGGGCTGCGGTGGTGACGAAGAGGTGCTGGACATCCGGCTCCTGAAGGACGTATCCAATGCGGAGGCCATGGAGAAGCTTCGTGGTGCTATGGCAGAGGGGATCGTGGTGAAGGAAGTGTACACCGCAAAGGACAAGATCTCCGACATCCAGTATGCCCACAACCGGATCACCTACGGTGGTTTCGAGCCGGCAGACTATATGGTGGACGCCATAAACGATCTGTTTAAGAAGCCGGTGGTCATGCTGAAAAAGTCCAAGAGCGGCGAAAAGGAAGTGGACATCTGCACCTTCATCCGTTCCATCGAAGCGAAGATCGAGGACGTGGACGGCAAGAAGACCTTAGTGATCGATGCCATCACCTCCGCCAGCCAGGACAGCTACCTGAATCCGGAATACATTGCCACAGCCATCGAACGGGAATTTGCCCTGTCCGGTGAAGACGGCTACCACACCATCTGCCGGAAGCATTTGTATTTGGCAGACGGCGAAACGCTGTTCCACTGAGCGAATATATCGATAATGCATCGCCAAACGAAGGATACGCCAAACGAAGAAATTGCCAAGCGAGTATATCGATAAACGAATACATCGCCGATCGCAAAACCCATGTATATTTTCCTCCATGTCGGACATACTGCCGGTGTGGGGGAATTTTTTATGCTGACGGTTTTTTTGCGAACGATCCTGATCTATATATTTTTGTTGGTGGTCATGCGTGTCATGGGCAAACGGCAGGTGGGAGAGCTGCAGCTGCAGGAGCTGATCGTGACCTTTATGCTGTCGGAGCTGGCGGTCAGTCCCATCGCTACGCCCACAACGCCGCTGCTGTACGCCATCATTCCCATCTTGACGCTTCTTTCCATCGAGCTGATCCTGTCCTTCTGGATGACCCGTTCCAACCGGATGAAGCGGCTATTGTCCGGCAAACCGGCTTTGGTGATCTGCAAGGGCAAGCTGGACCAGAAGATCATGGCAGACAACCGGCTGGAGATCGAGGAGCTGCTGGCAGAGCTGCGGCAAAACGGCATAGCGTCGCCCACAGAGGTACAGTATGCGGTGCTGGAGGAAAATGGCAAGCTGTCGGTGTTCCCCAAGGCCGGTTATGGTGCCGCTACCTGGCAGGAGCTCCAGAACGGCGCCACAGAGACCGGGATCGCCCATGCGGTGGTGGTGGACGGTGAGGTGCGTTCGGAAGCGCTGACCTTGGCTGGCCGGGACGAAAAGTGGCTCACGGCGTATCTGCGGCGAAAGAAGCTGACCTTGTCCCAGGTGTTTCTCATGACCGTAGATGACAGCGGAGACGTGTATCTGGTGGCAAAGGATTGATCCTATAGAAAAAAGGAGTGGGAACCTATGCGTGTGTTTGTACTGGCACTGGTGGTATTTGTGGCAACGGCAGGCTGTATCGGCTGGGGAAGCTGGTATGTCCAAGGACTGTGCGACCGGCTGACGGAGGTGCTTTCGCAAATGACAGCGCTGGCACCGGGAGACATCGATGGCTACACACAGATATACAGATCCTACGAGAAGCTTTGGCAAAGTGGCAGATTCTGGCTCCATCTGCTGGACGGACACCAGGGCGCCGATAGTATCGAGGATCTGTTCACGGAGCTGGGTCTGCGGTATCTGGCCGGGGACGAGCTGGGTGTGGCGGTGGTGCAGGAGAAGCTGGCATTGCAGATCGATAAGCTGCGGGAAGGGGAGCGGATCACGGTGGATGATATTTTCTAAGGCATCTGCCGCACAAAAATCTGCAAAAATTTCCCCAAAAAAATTTCCCGAAACCCATTGACAAATCTGCGATAATCCTGTACAATATCGGGTAGAGGCCATGCGGGAGAGGGTTTGCTTGGCATCGTTCCATGAGAATGTCCATCGGTGGTATTCTCCAGAGAAGTGGCGGTCGGTGTGAGCCACAGGGAACGGAGAGCAAAGGTGTAGCTCCCAAGCCGAAGGGAAGAACGTTGGTATGTGTCCGATCAGTAGAACCCTTCCGTGATTGCTGCGTCAAGGCATACGGCTTGTTTGAGCCTGAGGGGCGTTTGTGGAAAGCGCAATTTGAGTGGTACCGCGGACTATACATAGAATTTGTTTGGTTCGTCTCAAAGAAACTCCGGTTAGGAGGATCTCTTGAGGCGAGCCAATTTTTTGCTTGTGAACAATACCATCCTAACCATAGAAAACAGAGAGAGCAGAAAGGAACGAGAAGCATGAAAAAACAGATCACCGGGCTGTCGTTCAAGATCCAGGAAATGGCAGGCCGTATCAAGGAGCTGCGGGAGATCGAAGGATTTTCTACGGCCGATATGGCATCCAAGACCGGCGTGACCGAAGCCGAATACATCGCCTGTGAAGCAGGACTGGACGACCTGAACTTTGCCTTTATCTATCGTTGTGCCCTGGCGCTGGGCGTGGACGTGACCGATATCATCGAAGGGCAGTCTCCCACATTGGCCGGTTACACCGTGACCAGACGTGGCGAAGGGCAGGAGATCAACCACGCCCACGGGATGACCTACTACAATATGGCGCCTTCCTTCAAGAACCGTATCTCGGAGCCTTTGTATGTGGAAATGGAATACGACGAAGAAGCTGCCAGAGCCGATATCGAAATGACCACCCACGAGGGACAGGAATGCGATATTGTCATCGAAGGGACCCTGAAGGTGCAGGTGGGCGAGCATAAGGAGATCCTGCACGCCGGGGACACCATCTACTACGACTCCTCGATCCCCCACGGCATGGTGGCGGTGGAAGGGCAGAAGTGCGTGTTCTACGCCATCGTGCTCAATCCGTCCGGTGCGCCTGTGGAAGAATTCTCCATTCCCGGTGCCGAGACCACCCAGACGCCACGCCGGATCGGCAAGCCGGAGAGCGAACGGATCTACAAGCGGTTCATCTCTGTGACCAAGGACGACAACGGCACACCCACCAAGATCACCTTCCAGAACGCCGACAAGTTCAACTTTGCCTTTGATCTGGTGGACGCTATGGGGACCGAAAAGCCCGATAAGCTGGTTATGCAGTACGTGGGCAACGACCTGACCGACCGGAAGTTCACCTTTGCCGACATCATGCACGGCTCCGCACGGTGCGCCAACTACTTCACCGCACTGGGCATCCGCAAAGGCGACCGGGTTATGCTGGTGTTGAAGCGGCACTGGCAGTATTGGTATGCCATGATCGGTCTGAACAAGATCGGTGCCATCGCCATTCCGGCTACCAACCAGCTTTTGTCCCACGACTTTACCTATCGGTTTGAAGCCGCCGGTGTGTCTGCCATCCTGTGTACCGCCGACGGAGACACCGCACACCAGGTGGATATCGCCATGGCAGACTACCAAAAGCCCATGACCAAGATTCTGGTCTGTGGTGGTACGGCTGGGGAAGAAAGCCCGGTACAGCGGGAAGGCTGGCACGACTTCAACAGCGAATACAGTATGTACAGCAGCCACTACGACCGGCGGGACGATTCTCCCTGCGGCGACGAACCGCTGCTGGCCTTCTTCACCTCCGGTACCACCGGCTACCCGAAGATCGCACTGCACAACCACAAGTATCCTCTGGGGCATTTTCATACGGCAAAATATTGGCACTGCGTAGACCCGGACGGCTTGCACTTCACCATCTCCGATACCGGCTGGGCAAAGTCCATGTGGGGCAAGCTGTACGGCCAGTGGCTGTGTGAAGCGGCCACCTTTGTGTACGACTTTGACCGGTTCGATGCTTCTCACATCCTGCCCATGTTTGGCAAGTACCATATCACCACCTTCTGCGCACCGCCGACCATGTATCGGATGCTGATCAAGGACGACCTGTCCGGCTATGATTTCTCCAGCTTAGAGCACGCCACCACCGCCGGGGAAGCCCTGAATCCGGAGGTATACAAGCGGTTCGAGGAAGCTACCGGATTGCAGATCATGGAAGGTTTTGGTCAGTCCGAGACCACCTGCATGATCGGGAACCTGACCGGCGCACCCCACAAGATCGGCTCTATGGGTCGGCCCTGTCCCATCTACGACATCCACCTGCTGGACAGCGACGGCAAGGATGTACCGGATGGGGAAAACGGCGAGATCTGTATCCGTGTGGCAGACGGCGCACCCTGCGGTCTGTTCATGGGCTATTACCGGGACGAAGAGAAGACGAAGGAATGCTGGCACGACGGATACTACCATACCGGCGACCTGGCATGGCGTGACGAAGATGGGTTCCTGTGGTACGTAGGCCGGGCCGACGACGTGATCAAGTCCTCCGGCTACCGGATCGGGCCCTTCGAGATCGAGAACGTGATCATGGAGCTGCCGTACGTGCTGGAATGTGGCGTATCGGCCGCACCGGATGAGATCCGTGGTCAGGTGGTCAAGGCATCGATCGTGCTGACCAAGGGCACAGAGGGCACCGAGGAATTGAAGAAGGAGATCCAGAACTACGTGAAAAAGAACACGGCACCGTACAAGTACCCCCGGATCGTGGTATTCCGGGACGAGCTGCCGAAGACGGTCTCCGGCAAGATCATGCGCAACAAACTTTGAAAAAGGGGCTTGTCCCCTTTTTTTGTGCAAATCCCCACGTGGTGGGTTGTACTGACGCACGGCGCACAGTGTACGGAGTGGTGGTTTCCATATAGAAAAACGTGATTCCCATAAAGAAATCCGACAAAACCATACGTCAGCCACTACTCCGACCGTTTTGTGTGAAGCCGAACATACGCCACAGACCAACGTTGCACCCACCAGACACCATACGTCTTGCACCCCGTAGCCCTGCGGCAGCGTGATCAAAAATTGAAAACCAGCCCAACACCAGTGTGAAAAATTTTTTTGAAATACTTTTCCAAAAAGTATTGACAAATCCCCACGGGTGTGGTATCATAGTATTACTTTAGTGCGATAAAGCATTAAAACACTGAAAACCAACAAGGAAACGTGAAAATGTGTGTGTCGCTTCCTTGCAAACTTTGATAGGCTCAAGGAGAATATATCATGAAAAAACTGCTTTCTTGTATTTTGGCTGGTATGCTGCTGGCTTGCTGCACCTCTTGTGGTGGCAATACCGCTACCATTGCAGACGTGCAGGCTGTGAAGGACGCCGGCAAAATGGTCATCGGGATCACCGAATATGCACCCATGAACTACCAGGAAGACGGCAAGTGGACCGGCTTTGATACCGAGTTCGCAGAAGCCGTTTGCGCCAAGCTGGGCGTTACCGCTGAATTCATCGTTATCGACTGGGACAACAAGATCCTGGAGCTGGACTCCGGTTCTATCGACGCCGTCTGGAACGGTATGACCATCACCGATGAAGTCCGCAACGGTATGGAAGTTTCCGATGCCTATGTGAAGAACGCACAGGTCGTTGTGCTCAAGGATGCCGCAAACTATGCCGACGTGGCTTCCGTGTCTGAACTGTCCTTCGCTGTAGAAGCCGGTTCTGCCGGAGAAGCTGTTGCCGCCGATTCCGGTTTTGCCAATGTTACCGCCGTTGTTGACCAGGCTACCGCACTGATGGAAGTGGCCTCCGGTTCCGTGGATGCCTGCATCATCGACATCACCATGGCAAACGCTATGACCGGCGAAGGCACCAGCTATCCCGATCTGGGCTACAGCCTGGAGCTGAGCACCGAAGAATACGGCATCGGCTTCCGCAAGGGCTCTGACCTGGCCGCCGAAGTCAACGCCATCATGGTGGAGCTGACCGCCGATGGTACCCTGCCTGCTCTGGCTGCCAAGTACAACCTGACGCTGGCGAAGTAATTGTGACGATCACCTAAAATATACGACCGCAGACGGTGCTTTTTCCGGTGAGAAGGGTGCTGTCTGCGGTATATGTATGTTCACGCAGAACCGTATCGGTTTGCGTATCCCATTTTTGTAGCGAGGTATGTATTGATGTTCTGGCCTGTGACCCTGAGTCTTTTGGAGGGGTTTGGTTCCACTCTGAAGCTTTTTGCCCTGACGCTGGTCTTTTCTTTGCCACTGGGGCTGCTCATTTGCTTTGGTTCTATGAGCAAGTGGCAGATCCGGATCCGGAATTTTTCCATCCGTCCCCTGGGTGCCCTGATGAAGACCTTTGTCTGGATCATCCGTGGTACGCCCCTGATGCTGCAGCTCATCGTGATCTATTATGGGCCGGGGCTCATGTTTGATTTGCCGCTGATGCCACGCTTTACCGCCGTGCTGGTGGCCTTTGTGATCAACTATGCCTGCTACTTCTCCGAGATCTACCGTGGCGGTATCGAGAGCATTTCCAAGGGACAGTACGAAGCCTGCCAGGTGCTGGGCATGACCAAGACCCAGACCTTTGTCCATGTGGTGCTGCTGCAGGTGGTGAAGCGCATTGTACCGCCTATGAGCAACGAGATCATCACCCTGGTGAAGGATACGTCCCTGGCCCGGATCATCTCCGTCTATGAGGTGATCTGGCACGCACAGGCCTACATCAAAAGCGCCGGGCTCATCTGGCCGCTGTTCTACACGGGGCTGTACTACCTGATCTTCAATGGCCTGCTGACCATTCTCTTTGGTTGGGTCGAAAAGAAAATGGACTATTTCAAAAACTGATGGAGGACGATACGATGGCGATCAAAGTTGGTATTTTGGGACTTGCCCACGGGCACGTCATGAACTATGGCAAAAAATGGATGGAGCACCCCGAATGGGATATCCAGCTGGTGGGTGGCTGGGATCACGATGCTGCCAGATGCGCACAGAGCACCGCTGCACTGGGGATCGCTGCCTACGACGATCCGGAAGCACTGCTGGCTGACGTGGATGCCGTGGTGATCTCTTCGGAGACCTCGTACCACGTGACTCTGACCGAGCTGGCTGCCGCTCATGGGAAGGACATCATCTGCTACAAGCCCATGGCGCTGACCCTGGACGAAGCAGACCGGATGGTGGCCGCTGTGGAAAAGGCCGGTGTGCGCTTTACCCTGGGCTACCAGATGCGTGTGGACCCCCAGAACATCAAGATGAAAGAGCTGGTGCAAAGCGGTACCATCGGCAATATCTGCCACTACCGCCGCCGCCATGGTCTGGCTACCCACACCTGGGGCAACTTCGAGGATGCATGGCACGCCAAGGAACACTACAACCGGGACATCTTCGCCGACGACAGCGCCCATCCCATCGATATGATCAACTGGATGTTCGGCGTGCCGGAGACCGTGTCCTGCGAAATGACCACCATGGTCAACCAGAAGGTCAAGAACGACAACGGTGTGGCCCTGTTCCGCTATGCCAATGGGATGATCGCCGAGATCACCTGCTCCTTTGTGTGCGTGGCATCGGAGATCACCACCGAGATCTACGGTACCAAGGGCTCTATCCAGCAGTACTACGGTGACGCTGTGTCCACCTCTCTGCCCAGACCTGCCGGACAGCCCGGACTGAAATACTATGTGCTGGGGGACAGCGACTGGACAGACAGCGAGATCCCCAGTCCCGTGTCCCACGGCGAACGGATCGGCGCACAGGGTGAGATCTTTGCCCAGTTCCTGCGTGGCGAGAGAGGACCGGTCTGCTCGATCTATGAAGCAAGAGATTCGCTGAAGATGGTGCTGGCCTGCTATCTGTCTGCCCGAGAAGGCCGTAGAGTGCGCATCGACGACCCGGCCCTGTACGATATCCTGTAAACGAAGGAGAATACCATGCCAATTTTGGAAGTCAAGGATTTTCGCAAAAGCTTTGGAAATGTGGAAGTCCTGAAGGGGATCGATTTTACCCTGGAAAAAGGAGAGGTGCTGGTGATCATCGGCTCCTCCGGCAGCGGCAAGACCACCCTGCTGCGGTGCCTGAATTATCTGGAGACCCCGGATCATGGGATCATGAAGGTCGGTGGAGAGACGCTGTTTGATGCGTCTGAAAAGCGAAAGCTGACCGACCGGGAGATCCGGCAGCGCAGACTGCATTTTGGGCTGGTGTTCCAATCCTTCAATCTGTTCCCCCAGTACACGGTGCTGAAAAACGTGACCCTGGCGCCGGAGCTGTTGATGCAGGAAGAAAACGGCGGCAAAAAGATGAGCCGGGAAGAAAAGGCTGCCGCACTGGAAAAGATCCACGCAGACGCTATGGCACTGTTGGCCACGGTAGGCATGACGGAGAAGGCAGACAGCTACCCCTGCCAGCTTTCCGGTGGACAGTGTCAGCGTGTGGCCATTGCCCGTGCCCTTGCCATGTCGCCGGATATCCTGTGCTTTGACGAGCCTACCTCTGCCCTGGACCCGGAGCTGACCGGTGAGGTGCTGCGTGTGATCCGGGGACTGAAATCCACCTCCGATGGAGAAAGCGGCCGCACCATGATCGTGGTGACCCATGAGATGGCCTTTGCCCGTGGGGTCGCCGACAAGGTGATCTACATGGCCGATGGTGTCATCGAAGAAATGGGCACCCCGGAGGAAGTCTTCGATCATCCGAAAAGCGAGAAGACGAAGCAGTTTTTGGGTGCCGGAAAAGAATTCAGTATATGACAAAGATGCGCTGGCTGTACAGTCGTGTGGCTGTACAGGCGGCGCTTTTCTTTGCAAAAAAAAGCATACGACAGCCTGCGAAAACTTTTTGCCATGGCTTGACAGATCGGTCTGCGTGTGCTATAATGGACAAAAATGGGTGCGAGATAGGAGATCTGATATGAAAAACGCTAAGAATATGCTGCTGGTGCTGTTGGCGGCGCTGCTGACGGCCTCTTCCTTGACGGCTTGCGGTGGCAGTGAACCGGCGACAGAATCGGAGTCGGCGGCAGATACCACAGCTGTGCCGACCGAAACAGAGACCGAGGACGAACGGGCCCTGCAGGACGAAGTGCCGGCGCTGGATTTCGGCGGTGCGTCCTTCCGCAGCATCGTGCAGGAATCCACCAAGTACGATATTTACGTTGCGGAGGAAACCGGCGATGCACTGCCCGATGCCATCTATTACCGCAATCGGGACATTGAAGAACGCTTCGGGATCGTGATCGAAGAATCCTCTTCCGTGGTACACAACGAATTGTCGCAGCGTGTCAAAAAATCCATCACCGCCGGGGACGACGAATTCGACCTGGTGCTGGGACAGATGGAAGAATCCGGGAAGGATGCGCAGGAAGGGATCTTCCGCAACTGGTACGACATTCCCTATGTGGATTTTGAAAAGCCCTGGTGGCCGAAGTCCATCTCTCAGGATGCTGCGACCGTCAACGGAAAGATGTACAATACCGTCAGTGACCTGTGTGTGTCCTATGCCGAGCAGACCTGGGCGATCGTCTTCGATAAGGTGGAAGCCGAAAATTACGGTGTCGACTCTCCGTATGACCTTGTGCGTGACGGCAAATGGACCGTGGACAAGCTGCTTTCCATCACGGAGAGCATCTATACCGATGTGAACGGCGACGGTCAAAAGGATGCCGGGGACTACTATGGTTATACCTCTGCCATGAACGGCTGTCTGCTCCTGTCCTATTTCTACGGCTTCGACCAGAGACTGGCGGTGGTGGATGGACAAAATGTCAACATGATGCTGAATACGGAAAAGGCCGCCGCCATTTGTGACAAGCTCTACACCCTGCACTATGCTTCCTCCGGTACCTTTGTGCCGGCCGGTTCCAGCAATAAGGACATCTACACCTGCTTCACGGAAGGCCACACCCTGTTCTGCCCCATGCAGGTACAGCACCTGTACAGCCAGCTTCGGGAATACGAAAACGACTTCGGGATCATCCCCATGCCCAAGTGGAACGAAGAGCAGGCAGAGTATTACTCCACCTGTGACGCCGGTGCCAATATCATGGCGATCCCGGTGACGGCTGCCAATATCGAAATGATCGGTGCTGTGGTAGAGGCATTGTCGGCCTATAGCTGGCGCACAGTGCTGCCCACCTATTACGACATCGCTTTGGGTGCAAAATCCGCACGGGACCCGGAATCGGTGGAAATGATCGACCTGGTGCTGTCCTCTCGTGTCATCGACTTTGCGTACCTGTACGACGGCTGGAGCGGCTGGGTATTCAAGCTTGCCGATTTTGTCAAGACCGAAGGCGCCTTTGCCAGCACCTACGAAAAGCACGCCAAGTCCATGCAGACCTACTATGACAAGGTGCTCGCATTCTTCTACGAGGACTGAGAACGAAAATCCAGAAAAGCAGGACATCTCGTTCTGCTTTTTCTGATGGGGGAAGTTTCTTGTCAAACGCCGGAAAGTCCCTTGCCAAACGCCGGATTTCGTGGTATAATGTACGTATTACGATCCCATTTGTCCAAAGGAGGACACACCCATGGAGAAGCATTCCCAGCTGTACACCATTTTGCAGGTGCTGCTGCCCTATATCGGTTTTCTTGGCAGTGACCGGCTGCTGGCGTTTCTCTTTGCCCGCGCCCATACACCACTGGCCACCTGGGTCACCTCTCTGGCAGCTTTTCTTCTGGCGACGCTGGTCTTCTTTTGTCTGTACCGAGGGATCGACAAAACCGCACGTCCCCATACCGATCGCTTCCGCTGTACCGGTCCTGTGGCGTGGGTGCACCTGTTCTACGGCTTCTTCTGGCTCATTTTGCTGATGGGCGGCGTGCTGCTTCTGTTTCCGGTGACGGGAGATGCGGCGGTGGAGCCATGGCCGGCACGACTGCTCTCTGCGGTGCTCGTCCATCCCCTTGTGGAGGAGATCCTGTTCCGTCGGCTGTGTATGGACAGACTGCTGACCCTGTCCGAGGTGCGTGAGGAGATCGTGACGGCCGAAGAAGCACCGACCCCTGTGACAGCCACCAGAGCCGGTATGCTCTTTGCGGTACTGACCCAGGCACTCCTGTTTGCGCTGGTACACACGGGCAGCGGCGGTATGCTGTATGGCTTTGCCGGTGGCGTGGTGCTGGGAATGCTGATGCTGCGAACGGGACGACTGTGGGTGCCGGTCCTGTGTCATATGGGGATCAACCTGCGCTCCGTGGTCTATCCCATGCTGCCGGAGACGCTGGTCTATGGATTGGATGCGGTATGGCTGGGCGTAGGACTGCTTTGCGGTGCCCTGTTCTGGATCCGCCGTATCCGAACCGAGCTGCGAAGGAAGGTGTGATCCATGCGAGAGGAAGTCATACGTTGTCTGTTGGAAAACTGGCAGTCTGCCGGGACGGACGAAGACTATATGCGCTGTGCCCTGGCGTTGGCGGAGCTGGGAGCTGCAGCCGGTGAGGTGCCGGTGGGTGCGGTGCTGGTGCGGAATGGCAGGATCCTGTGCGGTGACTACAACGGCCGGGAAGAGACAAAGGACGCCACCTACCATGCGGAGCTGTCCGTGATCCGGCAGGGGTGCAGGCTGCTGGGTGGCTGGCGTCTGACGGGCTGTACGCTGTACGTGACCCTAGAACCCTGTCCCATGTGTGCCGGTGCCATCTGGAATGCCCACCTGCCACGGGTCGTCTATGGTGCCAAGGATGCCCGAGCCGGTGCCATGGGTTCGCTTCTGCACCTGAATAGCTATCCTTTGAACTGGAAGCCCACAGTGACCTATGGCGTGTTGGAAGACGAATGCCGAGCGGTCATGCAGCGATTTTTTGAAAAAATACGAAACAAGCGATAAAAAGAAAAGTATTAAGTGGGAAAGAAGTTCGAAACGCAATCCAAAACTTCCGACTTCTGACTTAAAAAAACGAGGTGTACAAGAACGATGTTACAAACGATCCATACAGAAGTGAAAACGGCGGCAGAGGAGCTGGTGCAGGTCGCCGGACTGCAAAGAGATGATATTTTGGTGGTGGGCTGCTCGTCCAGCGAGATCATTGGGTCAAAGATCGGCTCCAATTCCTCTCCGGAGGTGGCCGATGCTGTGTTCTCCGCACTGATGGAGGTGCTGACGCCCAAGGGGATCTGGCTGGCTGCCCAGTGCTGTGAGCATCTGAATCGTGCCATTGTGGTGGAGCGCCGTGCCGTGCCCCAGGCCGATATCGTCAACGTGGTGCCTCAGCCGAAAGCCGGTGGTTCCTTTGGCACAGCGGCCTATCGAGGATTTGCACAGCCGGTGGTGGTGGAGAAGATCCGTGCCGATGCCGGACTGGATATCGGTGGTACCCTCATCGGTATGCACCTGAAGGAAGTGGCTGTGCCCGTGCGCCTGTCTGTGAAGAACGTGGGCGAGGCGATCCTGTTGGCGGCCCGTACCAGACCGAAGTTCATTGGCGGCTGTCGTGCCGTATACGACGAAAACCTGCTGTAAGGAGGGATGCGCTTGGATACCAACGGACATGACGTGATCATAGACCACACCCATCCGCACGCCGTTCCCCTGCCGCCAACGGACGAACTGGAAGCCGCTGCCCGGTTTTTGCGTACTCTGGGCGACCCGACGAAGCTGAAGATCGTGTGTGCGCTGGCCGGTGACGACGAGGAAGGCAGAGAGATCTGTGCCGGTGGGATCGCCGCATCCCTGGGCATGACCAACAGTGCCGTGTCCCACCAGCTGCGTGTCCTCCGGGAAGAAGGCCTGGTCAAAAGCCGCCGGGACGGGAAGCATGTGATCTATTCCTTGGACGACGAACACGTGACCAAAGCCGTCCGCATGACCATGGAGCACATCAGACACCGCAACGCAGAAGCCAAGTAAGAAGTCAGAAGTCTGAGGTCAGAAGTCAGACGTCAGAATGCAGAGATACTACAGCGTGTGGTATCTCTGTTTTTTTGTGGTTGCTTTACACTCCACACTTCTCACGCCGCACTTCTGCTTAAAACCCCAGAGAGAGGTGGTTATCTCCACTTTCCAGCTTCCATATATCCTCTCTCAACTTAAAACCCCAGGAAGAATTTTCCGTTAGGGAAATTCTTCAGAGAGAGGTGGTTATCTCCACTTTCCAGCTTCCATATATCCTCTCTCAACTTAAAACCCCAGGAAGAATTTTCCGTTAGGGAAATTCTTCAGAGAGAGGTGGTTATCTCCACTTTCCAGCTTCCATATATCCTCTCTCATCTGCCCTCTCATTTCAGTCCGAAGCTGACGGAGATGGCATCGTCTACGGCGGCCATGGCGGCGTCGTCCAGGTGACCCATTTTTTCTCCCAGCCGTTTTTTGTCGATGGTGCGGATCTGTTCCAGCAGGATCACGGAATCCTTGGCCAGTCCCACACGGTCGGCGTACACATCGATGTGGGTCGGCAGGCGATTCTTGCCCAGCTTGCTGGTGATGGCAGCGGCGATGACTGTGGGACTGTAGCGGTTTCCCACGTCGTTCTGTACGATCAGCACCGGTCGTACGCCACCTTGCTCGCTGCCCACCACTGGACTCAGATCGGCATAATATATATCTCCCCGCTTGACGGTCATATGAACATCCTCCCGTATTCCGGCAGTATCCGGTGTAGTTGTAGTATATCCCCTATACCGGGTCGTTTATTCCAGTATATGCGTACGTGGCGAAAATGAGAGGGTGCGAAAAGTATCGTTTTTTGGTCTGCGGCAATTCTCTTGCGTTTCATTATGTTGAGAACAAGGCAGTCTATGTCGTGCGGAGCCTATACGGCAAACGGGACGATGCGCACGAACTTTATGTTCTCATCCAACCAAAACCACCGTCGGAATTGTGTGAACTGCTTAAAGAATTTTGTGATAATATACAAATCACGTCAAAATCACCGAATACTGCTTGACAAAATACGGGAGTATATGGTATACTATCCATACCCACCATCGGGGAAAAACATAGCTGTGTCAGGATCGATATAGGATCGGACAGCAGGAAGGATCCGTTATGCCAGGAAAATTTGGAACGCCGGACACGTTTCGGGATTGCCTTTGTCAACTCATGGAAGAGAGGGATTTGTCAGCCGGTCAGCTTGCCGATCTGCTCCAATACAAAAGCAAAACCACACTGCTGCGGATCCTGCAGAACAAGGCCGGCGTCCGGTGTATCGGCAATGTGTTCGGCGACCTGTGCCGCTGTGCCCCGTTGGCCTTGACGGAAGAGGAGATCGACCGGCTCCAGGTGGCGTACGACGTAGCGGTGTGGGGACTGGAGAACTACCGAGCCCGGTCGGAGATGTGGCGCCTTTTGCGTGCGACGGAAAATAAACAGTACGCGCCCACGCTTCTTTGGCAAAACGATGGTACGATGGTGCCACTGGGCGATTTTTTGGATCGGTTCGTTCCTGCTAACGGAAAGACGCCGCTTGCCGAAGGGGACATCCCCGTGGAGCACTTGGAGATGTATGTGCTCAGCTGCGGCTATCCCTACGTGATGCAGGCGCTTGCCAGCCTGTTGAAACGACTGCGGTGCCGGGTCCATGTGTGCCAGATCCTGCAGCTCACCAGTGATACCGGCAGAACGGTGCGACTGGTCCGCAATATGCTGCCGGTCATGCCCTGCCACAACCACGAGGTCTTCTATATGCGGCCGGAGGACATCACCCACGACCCCATTTATGCCTATGGGATCGGTCGTGCCATGATCCTGCAGGCCACACTGCCCGGCGGCGATGTTCGGGAATTTCAGATCCTGATCCGGGACGAGCACGCCGGTGGGATCTTAGAAGCGCCGGGCGTATGGCGGTATTGGATGCAGTATTTGAACGATTACCTCCAGCGTGGACTGCCCATGAAAGCGGCGGTTCCGGATCTTCGGGACTACGAGAAGATGCTGGAATACTATTGTGAGATCGAAAAATGTCGGGAGATCCTGCTGTTCAAGGCCGGTATGTGCTTCAATTTTGTGCCGGTGGATATTCTGCTATCGGCCGTGGATCCGCATTTTGCCTGTCCGGATGCCTATGATCGGCTGGCAGACGCAATGCCCCGACTTCGTGTGATCCAGGAAAAACGCTTCCAGAATATCACCGCCAAGCGTGAGCCCACCTATTGGGTCACCTCTGCCCGGATGCTGTGGAACACCGCACGGACAGGTACCATGACCAGCCACTTTTTTGGGATGCGTCCTTTCACTGTGGAGGAGCGGATCCGGATCTATCAGCTGATCCTGCAGCTGTTGACGGAGAATCCCTATTTCCATATGTATCTGCTGCTGGAGAATGAGGAGGACCACTACGTGGATATGGACGTGGCGCATATGGTGGGACAGGGCATACAGATCACGGCCTCCCAAACCAACTACCCCAAGGAGACTGGCTGGACAGAGACCATGCTGACCGAGAGCTCCTTCTGCGACCTGTACCGGGAATTCTTCATGGAGGAGCTGATCCCCAACCACACCCATCCGGAGAAATACACCACAGCGGTGCTCCATGACATCCTACGGGAACTGGAAGAAACAAAATAAATTTGTAGGATAAACAAAAAAGGGACTGTCGCACGAAGGAAGAAATTCCCAAAATGCAACAGCCTCATTTTTATATCATA
>CAZLED010000003.1:0-85577 GCA_964558485.1 uncultured Ruminococcus sp.
GATCCCCAGCAGCGAGGTCAGGTTGTCCAGAAGCTGGTAGCTGGATCCGGCCTTGTGCAGCACCCACGCCAGCACCCCAAAGGCTGCAAAGAACCCGACCAGTGTCCAGATGCGTCCCTTGGTGGACAGCTTACGGAACTGGGTAGAGGAGCCGTACCGGTGCCGGGACCAGCGCAGGAACGTGGCCACCTGGATGGGGAAGGAGAAAAACAGCGCATACCCAGCCGAAGCATACAGCCCCAGCAGCCAATACACCACGGCATACAAAATGGAGTTGATACCACCCAGCAGGCTGGCATACCGGCTGGCGTTGGCTTGCAGGGCCCCGACGAACAGGGAGATGTACAACGGCAGGATCCGCAGGGCACTTTGGTGGGTGTAGATCCCGGTGCCGGTGATGAGAACGGCGGTCACAGCGATCAGGCAGAGACGAGGCAGATTGGTGCGAGAAAAGAATGGTTTTGCGGTGTTCATGAATGGGGTCCTTTCCATAGGAGATGGTGTATCGGTCTATTTTTGTACAGCGTTCCGATAGAGCGCTTCCAACTGCCGTGTCATGGCAGAAGCAGTAAACTTTTCCGCATAGGATTCCAGCGCACCCTTGCACAGCTTTTCGTGCAGCACCGGATCGTCCAGGATCTTTGCAATGGTGTTCGCCAGAGCCGCCGGGTCCCGCTGGGGCACGATGTAGCCGTTCCAGTCGTCCGTGACCATGTAGGGGTTGCCGCCAAAGTCCGATGCCACCGCCGGGATCCCCAGACTGTAGCCCTCGGACAGCGCCAGACAGGAGGTCTCCGTGCCAATGGAGCAGTTGATGCTCAGATCCATCAGCCCATACCAGGGTGCCACGTCCAGCACAAAGCCGGTGAAATGCACCACATCGGCAATACCCCGTTCGGCCGCTTCTTTGCGCAGTGCCGCTTCCAGAGAGCCACCGCCGATCACCAAAGCACGCAGGTTCGGATGGGTGTCGTGCAGCTTTTCCACCGCTTGCAGCAGGTAGGTGTGTCCCTTGTAGTCCTCCAGCCGGGCAGAAATGCCAATGACGAAATGGTCCTTGGTCCAGCCCAGTTCCTGCCGCAGTGCGTCCTTTTCGTCCTCTGTGGCACGGCGCATCGGCTCGACCCCATTGATGATCACGGTGATCTTGTTGGCATCCACGCCGGTCATGGTCAGATCGTCCATGGCAGCCTGTGCCACTGCCACGATATGGGTGGACAGCGTATTGTTCACAAATCCGTTGATCTGCTTGCCGGGGAAGGTGGTGAGCTTTTTCGGCTGGGGAAAGGCGCAGTGCCGGGTGTAGAACCGACCGGGTACGCCGCACAGCCACGCCGCTAACTTCCCGGAAAAGGACGAATGGCAGTGGACGATGTCCGGTCGATATTGCCGGATGATGGCACGCAGTTCACCCACCGCCGCCATGTCGAAGCTCTTGTCCCGGCCGTTCTGGATCTCCTGCACCGGATACCCCTCGGCTTCCACCATGGGACGCAGGGCAGCACCGGCAGGCAGTACCACAAGCATATCGAATTCTTTTTTGTCAAAATTGTGCAGGTAATTGACCAGCAGTCGTCCTGCACCGCCGATGTTGGAATCGGTCAGTATCTGCAACACACGTGTCATGATTTCCTCCGTCTCACAAAATTCCAAAGCATACCCATGGTCTCACACCGCACAAGCGTGGTCAGAAGCGCATACACCAGGATCCCCACAAAGGCACCCACGGCGACTTCCAAAAAGTTTCCGTCGATCCACCGATGTACCAGCCACACAGCAGGCACCATACCAACGGTGCAGACAAGGATCTTGCCGATCTCCAGCCAGTCTCTGCGGTCAAAGCGCATCATGC
This sequence comes from uncultured Ruminococcus sp., assembly GCA_964558485.1. GTDB lineage: Bacteria > Bacillota > Clostridia > Oscillospirales > CAG-272 > UMGS1696. The sequence continues at coordinate 1,853 of CAZLED010000003.1, forward strand.
GGCAACGGGCAGCACGGATGGCGTTGATGGTCATGTTCACAGCCGTGGCCACACCGGACAGCAGAGCGATCACGCCCACGGTCAGCCGATCCTGCCAAAGCTCTGCTACCACCAGCAATAGTCCCACGTTCACCGCCATAGCGATCAGCGCACTGACCATGGGCACCTTCGTCTTCTCGGCGGCGAAAAATCCCTTGATCAGCACCTCGTTGACCGCCAAAAATACCATGGACAGGGCATAGCAGGACAGGGCACCGGCGGTCAGGGCCGTGTCGTCCGGGGTAAAGCTGCCGCCTTCAAAGAGCAGTGCCGTAAAGGGTGTGGCAAGCAAAACGATCCCGGCGGTCAAAGGGGCGATGATGAACACCAGCGTCTTGACGGAAACACGCATGAGCCGGTCGGTCTCGTCCTGTTCTCCGGCAGCGGCGGCACGGGAAAAGTGGGGAAACAGCAAATTGGTGGCCACAAAGGAGAACAGCCCCACAAGGATGGTGTACAGCCGGTTGGCATATCCCAGCGCCGTGATGCCCCGTCCGTTCTCGATCCCGGAGGCCAGTCGGGTGTTGATGAGACTGCACACCGGTGTGGTCCAGGTGGACAGCAGAATGGGCAGCGCATTGGTCATGGCCTGTCGGATGGGTGGTGTCCAGAGCCGGGTGGGTTTCCAGGAAAATGCCAGCCGCCGCAGAGAGGGGACCTGTACCAGTGCCTGTGCTGCCCAGCCAAGGAGCATGGCCACAGCCAGTCCTACAATGCCGCAGACTTTGTTCAGGGTCAGAAGATACCCCACCATGATGCCGTTGGACAGCAGGGAAATGATGGCAGGAATGTTGTATTCCCCATTGGACTGCAAATATCCCACAAAGGAAAAGGCAAGCCCCGTGAAGATCACCATGGGGAATAGGATCCGGACGAGCTGTACCGCCAGCCCATGGGTCGCTTCGTCCAGCCCCGGTGCCATCCAGGAGACCAGAGGAGACGCAAAAACGATCCCCAAGGCGGCAAGGACGGTGGTGATGAGGCAGATCAGGCTGGTGTAAGACCGGGCAAAGTCCAGTGCTTCCTGCCGGCCTTTTTTCACCAGCAGTCCGTTGTACACCGGGATAAAGGCTGAGGTGACCACACCGCCGATGACCAGATCGAATACTGTCACCGGCAGCTTGGAAGCAGTCTCATAGGCGATGGCCTCCATAGAGGTACCATAGGCCCGTCCCACCAGCGTATCCCGTACCAGCCCCAGCACCTTAGAGAGCAGGATCATGCTTCCCATGAGCACCGCAGTCCCGGCAAAGGAGGTTTTTTTGGTTTCGTTGTTCGTTTGTTTCATGATTGATTCGTTCCCATTTTCCAAAGTGCATCGATGGCACTGCGATAGCGTTCCTTGTCTACCAGCCAGCTCATGCCATGCTCGGCACCGGGTACGCTGAGAAAGGTCACATCCTTATCTTTACAACTGTCGTATATGGCCTGTCCCATCCGATGGGGCACAAAGGAGTCGTCCTCTCCATGGGCCAGGAGCAGTGGCAGCTTGTTCTTTTGCAGTGCGTAGGTCACGTCCCCTGTGCGGTACCGAACCCGTTCGTTCTGTCCCCAACGGCTGAACCATTCGCCGGTCAGGATGCGGATCCACAGCACAGCGGCGTAATACAGGGGAAACGGCGGCAGATGAAACCATTGGCGCAGTACCTTTTTGCAGATGGCAGCCGGGGACGTGTACCCACAGTCGGCGATGATGGCGGCCACGTTGTCCGGTAGTGCTTCCCCGGCGGCCAGCAGTACCGTAGTGGCGCCCATGGAGATCCCGTCCAGCATCACGGGCACCGTGGGAAAATGCGTCTGCAGATAGGCGCACCAGTCCACCACATCGTACCGTTCCCGGAGCCCGAAGGTGATGGTATTTCCGGCACTGCCGCCGCAGCCACGCTGGTCGATGAGAAATAGCCCATAGCCACGCCGGTGCATCTCAAGCTCACATCCGGCAAAGTCGCAGATGGGATGGGAGCGGTAGCCGTGTACCTGCAGGTAGATGCCCCGTGGTTCGCCGGTCTCCGGTGGGATATAGTGGGCAGCTAAGGTCAGTCCGTCCCGGCTCTGGATGTGGATGGTGTCCCCTTGGTTGGCAAGCAGAAATGCCCGTCCGGCCTGCACCTCTGCCAGGTCAGCCGCCGGAATATGCTTGTTTGGCTTTGGCAGGGCTTCCGGGTGGCGCCAATAATCGGGCACGTCCTTTTTGCGCACACAGGCAAAGCGTGCCATATACAGCCCACCGGCCAGCGTCAGGACACAGAAAAACAACAATACAATCAGTAGAATATACAGCATACGATCACAGCATCTTCATAAATTCTTCTTCCGTCAGCACCGTCACGCCCAGCTCCTCAGCCTTGGTCAGCTTGGAACCGGCGTTTTCTCCGGCGACCACATAGGTGGTCTTTTTGGATACACTGCCAGCCGCTTTGCCGCCACGGGCCTTGATCTTTGCCGATGCTTCGTCTCTGGTCATGGTGGCCAGGGTACCGGTCAGCACAAAGGTCATACCGGCAAATTTGGCAGCGATACTTTCGCCGCTGGTATCGCCATCGTTGGGGATAACCGATGGGTTTTCCACAGGTTCTGTTTTGGCAAGGCTCACCAGCGACACACCGGCAGCGGTCAGCTTATCGATGAGCGTGCGGGTCTCCGGCAATCCGAAGTAGTCCACCACCATTTCCGCCGTAATGCTGCCGATGTCGTCCACGGCGCACAGGTCGTCCACGGTCACGGTGAACAGGGCATCCACCGAGCCAAACCGACCCACGATGGCTTCGGCTGCGGCCTGTCCCACGTGCCGGATCCCCAGGGCATACAGCAGCTTTTCACCGCCGGCGGTCTTGGTGTTCTCAATGGCAGACAGCAGATTGGCGGCGGATTTTTCGCCCATTCGTGGCAGGGCGATGATGTCGTCTCTCTGCAGGGTGTACAGGTCTCCCACGTCTCCCACCAGTCCGGCATCGATGAGAGACTTGACCAGCGCCGGCCCCAGTCCATCGATGTTCATACCGCCACGGCTGGCAAAGTGGGTGAGCCGCCGTTCCAGCTGTGCCGGGCATCCGGGATTCACGCAGCGCAGGGCACCGGTGTTGGCAGGCATATCGATTTCTGCATCTGCATCGGTGGTATCGACCGTGGTACTTCCCACATCCGTCCCGGCGTCCCAGACCAGCTTTTCGCCACAGGAAGGGCAGCATTCGGGAAAGTGGAAGATCCGCTCGGTGCCGTCCCGTTTCTCCGGTGCAGAGCCAACGATCTCCGGAATGATGTCCCCGGCCTTTTGTACCTTCACCCAGTCGCCCAGCCGCACGTCCCTGTCTCGAATGATGTCGATGTTGTGGAGCGTAGCACGGGATACGGTGGTACCGGCCAGCTGCACCGGTTCCAGAATGGCGGTGGGTGTCAGGACGCCGGTGCGGCCGATCTGTACTTCGATGTCCACCAGCCTGGTGAGCTTTTGTTCCGGCGGATACTTGAAGGCAACGGCCCATTTGGGTGTGGACGGCCCTTCGCCCAGTGTGGTGCGTTGGGCAAGGGAATCGATCTTGATCACGGCGCCGTCGATGTCGTAGGGCAGGCTCTCCCGCATTGCCCCGATCTGTTCCACGGCGGCGACGACTTCTTCTACATCTGTCGTAACCGTTTGTACCCGGATGGTGGAGAAGCCAAGCTCGTGCATCCGGTCGATGGTCTCCTTGTGGGAAAGGGGCGCATGACCATCGGTGTACAGGTCGCCGCATTGGTAGTTGAAGACGAAGATGGACAGCCCGGCCTCCCGGGTACCGGCAGCATCCAGACGACGCAGGTTTCCGGCAGCCGCATTGCGGGGGTTTGCCCACAGCTTCTCTCCGGCAGCTTCCCGTTTTGCATTGAGAGCTGCAAAGCTGGTGTGGGGCATATACACCTCGCCACGGACGGACAGGGACACCGGTGCGGAGAGGGTGTGGGGAATGGCATCGATGGTGGCGATATTTTCGGTGACGTTTTCGCCGATGGTGCCATTGCCACGGGTCGCACCCAGCACCAGGCGGCCGTTTTCGTAGGTCAGGCACACGGACAGGCCATCGATCTTGGGCTCCACAGTGTAGCGAATGTCCCCGGCCGGCACACCGTCTTCCAGAAGTGCAGACTGGGTGCGGACGAGAAAGGCACGGAGCTCGTCGAAGTCGAACACGTCGGTCAGGCTGCCCATTTTCACCGGATGGGTGACCTTGGCAAATTTTTCGCTGGCAGCACCACCGACCCGGTGTGTTGGCGAATCGGCCGAAGCAAGAGCCGGAAAAGCCGCTTCCAGCTCGGTCAGCTCCCGGAACAGGGCATCGTAGGCATAGTCGGAGATTTCCGGTGCATCGTTTTCGTAATAGAGCTTGGCATGGTGTGCAATGGTTTTCCGCAGCGCATCGATCCGGCTGCGAGCGTCTTCTATGTTCATGGGTGGTACCTCGTTTTTTATATTTATGGGGTTCTACCCCATAGGCTCCGGCGTTTGGGCGTGGGCAAATCGGTCGGAGTAGTGGCTGACGTGTGGTGGTCTGATGCGGCAAGGTTTTGGTAAAACGAATGTAGGGCGGCGACCCATGTATGGGTCAACCTACCCTTGGTATTCTCATCGCTCTCAGGTGACAACATCCCGCCGTCGAACGTCTATGTTTGGATTGTATTGGTTGGTACAAACGTACATTTTAATGTATAAATTTCGTATATCTGATACCCATGTAGAATACCAATTTATTTGGCAACAGAATGTTTGTTTTGGTGAATACCCATATCGTACGGTCGAACACGTCAGACGGCGGGATGTTGTCAGCCAAGAGCGATGAGAATACCAAGGGTAGGGTCATCCCGCCCTACATGCGGCGTACAAAATCGATTTTGTAGCGATACCCATGAAGGAACACCCCAAAACCCCAACGCCAGTTTGAAACCAACCCCCATCGTGGGTTCCGCAGAAAGGGAGTACAAACTTCCTTCCCCCTTGTTACCCACATTATACTCCATGCGCCCCGTAAAATCCATAGGGATTTGGTGAATTTTTTCTTTTGGTGAAAAATCAAACGATCTTGTGGACTGTCCGGCGGCGTATTCGGCTTGCATAAAAAATAATCACCAAAAAATGACGTAAATTTTTGTGACAACATACAGCGAAAAATGTCTCTGTAGGAATTGACAAATACGGTTTGGATGTGTATAATAAGGTATATCCTAAATCTAAAAAAAATGGTGAAACCCGTTATCGTTCTTCTATGGTGAAAACCGATTTCGATAGAATTTGCGTGGTTTGGCTTTATAGGAGGTTCCTATGATGAAAATGAAAAAACACACCCTCGCTGCTCTGTTTTTAGCACTTGTGACGCTGTTGCCGTCTCTGCTGGCTTGCTCCTCCGGCGGCGGTACCGAAACCACACCTACGGCAGATCTGTCTACCGATACCACAGCCGTAGTGGAGACCGAAGAGACCGAGCTGATGCCCGACATCCCGGAGCTGGACTTCGGCGGTGAACAGTTTATGTTCCTGACCTCTGACGAAAACGACGACAATGGCGTGGACTGGATGACCTATGACGTGTGGGTAGAGAACACTACCGGTGACGTGATCAACGACGCTGTGTTCGAACGGAACCTGTATCTGGAAGACACCTACAATATCAAGATGGCAGAGTTCCAGGGCGTTACGGATACCTTGGCAAAACAGGACGTGACGGCCGGTACCGGTGAATACGATGCCGTCATGACCAATATCGTAGACGCAGCCAGCATGGCACAAAGTGGGTATACACTCAGTATGTACGACCTGCCCTATGTGGATCTGACCAAGCCGTGGTGGGACCAGGGCTGTGTAGAAGACCTGGAGCTGTACGGCGAGATCTACTTTGCCACCGGTGACATCACGGTCATCGACAACGACGCCACCTGGGTGCTGATGTTCAATAAGCAGATCTACCAGGAGAACGGCTTTGACAATATTTATGACAGAGTAAGAGCCTACGACTGGCTGTATGACGATATGCTGGAAATGATGTCTGCTGCTGCCAGAGACGTAAACGGTGACGGCAAAATGGCACACGCCGATGACATTTTCGGCTTCGCTACCTCGGATGACTCCGGTCAGGGTCTGTTCTATGCATCCGGTGAAAAGCTGGTGTACAAGGACAGCGATGGTTCTCCGTACCTGTGTGAATCGGCAGACCGTATGGTCGGCGTGGTAGAAAAGGCCGGTAAGATGATGTCCGACAAGAACGTGACCGTGCTGACCTCTGTGGTTGGTACCTCCGATGGTCTGCGGCAGCTGTTTGAAGAGGGCAGAGCACTGTTCTTCGGCGAAGTTATGCAGTGCATCACCCGTATGCGGGAAAGCGAAACGGACTTCGGTCTGATTCCGTGGCCTCGTTATGACGAAGACCAGGACGGCTATCACCACTTTGTACATGGTACTGCCGGTAAGGTCGTGACCATCACCTCCGCTGTACAGGATCAGGAAATGTCCGGTGCGATCATCGAAGCCATGGCAGCCAAGTCCATGTACACCCTGACCCCGGCCTACTACGACGTAGCCATCACCCGGAAGTCCATGAGAGACGAAGAATCCATCGAAATGCTGGATATCATCCTGCAGGACAGACGGTATGACCTGGGCTATATCTACAACTGGGGCAGCCTGTACTCCAACATTCGTACCATCATTATCGGTGGTAAGGACACCTTTGCTTCCACTTGGGAAAAGTCTCAGAACTCCTTCAACACCGCTATGGAAAAGACCATGACCAAGTACGAAGAACTGGCCGCACAGCGTGGCTGATCCAATCAATACTCGAACCGGTATGGGGACGACCTGTACCGGCAGCGCATAAAATCGAACAAAAAAGGACCTTGCGGAAACAAGATCCTTTTTCTTATAGGTATTGTCTTACCTTAGTGCTTCTTGGAAACAGCGTAACCAGCAGCAGATACGATAGCAGCAACAGCAGCGATCACACCGGCGTCAAAGGTCTGGGGAGCAGCAACCGTGGTTTCAGCAGCAGCGTCTACGACTTCAGCAGCAGCTTCGGTCTCAGCTTCGGTTTCAGCAACGATCTCGTCGCCCAGGGTCACGTTCCAGTACAGGTACTTGCCGTCTTCGTTGATACCACCAACAGCAACGTCAACCGGGTTAGCGGTGTCGTCCATAGCAGGCATATACAGGGAGTAGAAAATGAATTCGTCACCAGCCATACGCTTTGCGCCTTCGGGCATGATGTCGGACCATGCGAACTTGGTTTCGTATACGGTCACACCGTTTTCACGGGAGATGGCGATGTCGCTGTAAGCAGGCTTGCCGCCAACTTCCAGAGAAGTGCCGGTCTCAACGCTTTCGTTGTAAGCCAGGATCTTGCCATCGTTGTTCATACCAACCAGGATCTTGGTGATGGAGTCGGTGATCTCCTTGTCAGACAGCGTCATCCAGATAAAGGAAGTGCCCTGCCATACAGCGGCTTCACTGCCTTCGGGGGTGGCGTTGTAGGTAGTCTTGGTCTCTACTACGGAGCAGTAGTACAGATAGTTGTCGTCCCAACGCAGGTAGGTGTCCATAGCGGTGGGCAGCAGATCGTCGGATTCCAGCAGTTCCGGTCTGTCAGCAGCGCACAGGCTCAGGTAAGCGGCACGATCTTCCTTGGTGAAGGAGGAGATGGGAGAAGAACCCCATTCTTCTTCGGAGAACTTACCGTCGATCTTGGGAGCGTTAGAGATGGCTTCGATCTCGATGTCAACGGTACGGCCGGTAACGTCGACAGCAGAGGTGGAGATGGCAGCAGAAGCAGCCATTGCTGCAACCAGCAGCAGCGTGATAACCTTTTTCATGATGGGTCTCGCTTTCGTGGATTGGATATTTGCTTACACCGCCATGTTGAAGGAGCGGTGCGAAACAAGTCTATTATATCACGTTTCGCCCGAAAAAGCAAGAGAAAATCGAGAAATATTACATTTTGTAAACATAATGAATGCACAGAGATTTACGGAAGCATACTGGGACGGAGCGACATTGCCAGATCACCATGATCCCACCAAAAAGGACACCGGTCAAACCAGTGTCCTTTTTGCTTCTTATCTCAAACTGCTTACTTCACTTCCACCGCATACAGCCACTGACACCGCACGTCTTCCGGGTCGATGGGTGGGAATACCAGCTCTGCCTGGCCACCGTGATCCCGTACCGTGATGGGTGCATCCGGGGCAGCAAGCAGCGTTGCCGTAAGTCCCGGACGATAGGGAATATGCGCCAGGGTGCGGGTGCCAAAGGGGAACCGGTTCAGGATCGCATAGGTGGTCTCGCCCTTCTTCGTGTAGTACACGCCGTCCTCGTTTTCCTTGGTGTATACCTCCGTGTCGTAGATGGCTTCCCCATTGACGGACAGCCACTGTCCCATTTGCAGCAGCCGCTCCTCCATGATCACCGGAATGGTGCCATCTGCCGCCGGACCAATATTCAGTAGGAAGTTGCCACCCTTGGACACTAAGGAACACAGTGTCTCGATGCATTCCTTGGGGCTCATGTAGTCCGCCGTGGTCTCGATCCGGTTGATGCCAAAGGATTTGCCAATGCCCCGGCATTCCTCAAAGGGTCGATCCAGCACCACATCCTCGATCCGCTGATTGCCGGTGATGTAGCCGTATTCCGTGGTGAAGTTGCCGCCTAGGTGCCCTCTGGTCTCCTTGCCCCACCGGTCGTTGGGCACGATGAAGTCCCGGACAGAGGATTCGTTGTACAGCCAGGAGAGAAATTCCGTGGAGTGCCAGGTTTCACTGGGATGATCCCATTCGCCGTCGGTGAACAGGGTCCAGGGCTGGTACCGCTCGATCAGCTCCTGCAGCATGGGGTGCAGATGCTCTATGGCATACCGCTCCGGGCTTTCCAGATACAGGGGATTGACCCATTCGTACACCGAGTGGTACACGCCAAACTTCACGCCGGTGCCCTCCATGGCTTCCCGCAGCTCCATGCAGAAGTCCCGATGGGGACCCACATCCCAGCTGTTCCAGTTCCAGGCGTACTTGGAAGGATACAGACAGAACCCGTCGTGGTGCTTGGAGACCAGATTGATGTACTTGGCACCGGAATCCCGGAACAGCTTGGCCCAGGCGCTCGCATCAAAGAGCTCTGCCGTAAAGCCGGAGACAAAGTCCTCGTAGGTCTTGCCGGGATAGACTCTGTCGTGGAAGGCTCTCACCGGGTGATCGGGATGCTGCATCTGATCCCGGTACCATTCGGCGTACTGCCCTCTTGCGGTGTAGCCCGGCACCGAGTACAGACCCCAGTGGATAAAGATACCAAATTTTGCCTTGCCGAACCAATCCGGCACCGGACGTGCATTCAACGATGCCCAGTTGTTTTCATACATCATATGGTGTGACCTCCACTTTTTATTTCTAACTTCTTATTTTTCACTTCTGACTTCACTCCACATCCGGTACTACCTCAGCCGGGGGTTCGTCCAGCTGCCAGGGATTGCGGAAGATGCTCTTCAGATACCGCATGGCAGAGGCATAGTAGTACCCGTCGCAGATCCGCTCGTCCAAAACGAAGGTATAGTCAATGTAGGATTTGCGCTTGACGACTCCCTGTGCGTCCGGCTCATAGACACGGCGCTTGGCACCAAAGGCAAAGAACACCGGGCAGGTACCAAAGTCGTACAGGTGGTGGTAGATGGGGGGAATGCCCAAAGAGCCCATGGACGTGATGAAATAGGAGCAGTGGAAGGGGCTCAGGTCGGTGAGGAACCGGGGGATCAGCCCAAAATAGTCCATGGCACGCAGCAGTGCAATGACCGCCTTCAGCAGCAACGCCGGGATCAGGCTCAATACCTTGGCGGTGCTGTCGAAGCTGCCGCCGGGATCCTCTCTGTACCCCACGATCTTTTCGTTCAGGGCATTGTATACGTCTTCGATGGTGGCGTCCGGCAGCAGACTGATCTTCACCACGGTGTCCGGGGATTCCAGCGACATTTCCTTCTTGATGGTCAGAGACACATCCACGTGCCGCTTGGTCCACACCCGTTGTCCCCGGATAAATCGGTTCAGAGCAGGACGAGCCGCCACCAATCGGATATAGGCTGCGATCATGATGTGCATCATACTGATGTTGGTCATGCCGGCCTGCTGCTTTTCCTTCATATATTTTTCCAGCTTCTCCACATCCAGGGAGTCGGAGATAAAGTTCTGGGAGCCTACCCGGTCCACCATGATAAAGGGGATCATAGCGGCCATAGGCGAAATGCTTTTGACACGCCGGGCTTCCTTGATCTTCTTTTGCTTTTTCGGCTTTTTCGGTGTCGTAGTATCCGGCGCAGCGGTTTCCGATAGATCCTGTTCCTTTGGCATGGCTTCGTCTGTTACAGTGGTTTTCGTGATGTCCATTGGTATACCTCTCCCAAGGTGACCGTGACCAGGCCCACCTTGCTATTCTCATATTTCGCATCTATACAACCATTATACCATGGATCGTCAAAAAATGCAACCGTTTTTTTCCCCATGGAGAAAATCAAATGTGCGGTCGTCCACATAGAAAACCCACAATATTTTTGCCGATACCCTTTGCCAATACTCTTGACAAGGCGGCAAAAAGGTGCTATAATAGAAACAACAAGAGGTGGTCGTCAAACCACCCCATGTTGCTGGTAGCCCAACAAAACGGCTGCCACACTTATGTACAAAATTAGGAATTACGAGTTGGAAGTTATCGCTTCCGTCTCAACCCAGTGAGCCATTCTGTGTGGGACAGACGGCTCACTTTTTCATTGTATCATCGTAATGAAATTCCTTGTACAACTTGTAGCTATACCAAACGATAGCTAAAAATGCACCGATGCACTTCAAAACGTAGTATGCAACTTCTAAAGCAAACATTTCTATGTGACCCCCTTTCACGAGAAATCCCGTGAAGAAAGCACTCGAAACATCCATCACCTCCTCTCCGGCAGAAACGAACTTTCTTGCACGGTTCAGGGGACAGCCGTCTTATATGTTTGTTGGATTATCCATGGGATATTATAGCATATATTGGCGGTATTTGTCAATGGAAAATGGAAATATAATTCCTGCAAAATGGATCCAACATGGCAGAAGTTTCTGCGCACGTCGGATCCTTTTTATACCCGTACGTTTCGGGTATAAATTTACAATCATGTCACAAAATCCATCTTGTACTATGCTATAATGGTGTCACCACAGACGCTGGATAAAGGTCTGTGCCTATCCCATTCGCTCCATCTCACAAGCGAACGACCGGGCGCAAAATCGTCCGATCAAGCCGCATTGGTGCCGGTGCCGACCATGGCGTTCTCAGAGTTGCAGAGGATGCCACGCCGGAAGCCTTCACTTCGCGGAACGTTTTTTTTGTGTGCTGCAGAAGTTTTCTGCTGCAGAATTTTACTGTTGCAGATGTATCTGTTGAAGATTTTTCTGCTCAGAATGTATTCTGCCAACGAAGGAGGGGATTTTTTCTTTTATGATCGAATGCGAACACATTTCCAAAACCTTTCGGGTTGCCAGACGAAATGGCGGCATGGGCGCAGCGGTGAAGGCGCTGTTCCGGCGGGAATACACCGACCTGAAGGCCCTGGACGACATTTCCTTCACCATTGCCGACGGAGAGATGGTGGGGTACATCGGACCAAATGGCTCCGGCAAAAGCACCACCATCAAGATCATGAGCGGCATATTGCACCCGGATATGGACGGCGGTATCTGCCGGATCGATGGGCGTATCCCCTGGAAGGAGCGGCGAGCCCACGTGCAGCACATCGGTGTGGTGTTCGGCCAGCGGTCGCAGCTGTGGTGGGACGTGCCGGTGCTGGGATTCCTTCGAGCTGCTCCGGGACATCTACCAGATCGATCCGGTTGTGTATCGGCGCAACGTGGACGAGCTGACCGAATGCCTGCAGCTGTCCGAGATCTTGCGTACCCCCGTGCGGCAGCTTTCCTTGGGCCAGCGGATGCGGTGCGAGATCGGTGCGTCGCTGCTTCACGATCCGTCCATCCTCTTTTTGGACGAACCTACCATCGGTCTGGATGCGGTATCCAAGATCGCAGTCCGGGACTTCATACGCCACCGGAACGAAGCGCACGGTACCACGGTGATCCTGACCACCCACGATATGCAGGACATCGAAGCCCTGACCAAACGGATCCTGCTCATCGGCAAGGGGCATATCCTGCTGGACGGCTCTCTGGATACGCTGAAAAACCAACACGCCGAGGTACGAAAGATCACCGTCACCCACACCGGCAGCTGCACCGAGACCGAGCCACTACCTGTAGGTCTGACTGTGCTGGAGACACAGCCGGGGCGTACCGTATTTGCCGTGGATACCACCGTGCTGGGCGTGTCGGCTGCCATTGGCGTGCTGTCGAACCGGTTGGAGATCACCGACCTGTCGGTCACCGGTGCTACGGCAGAGGAGCTGGTGGTGTCGCTCTACAAGGAGTTTGCCATATGACAAAGACATCCATATGGGGCAGTCTCCAAAAATACATCACCTTTTTCCGGATCCGGTTCACGGCTGGGCTCCAATACCGGGCAGCGGCACTGGCTGGCATCTCCACCCAATTTGCCTGGGGTCTGTTTACGGTGCTGCTGTACAAGGCCTTTTGGGAAGGGGACCCGAATGCCTTTCCCATGGGCATGGCGCAGGTCGCTACCTATATGTGGCTGCGGCAGGCCTTTCTCAGCCTGTTCAACAGCTGGCAGACCGATGCTTCCATTTTGTCCGACATCACCGGTGGGAACATCGCCTATGAGCTGACCCGGCCGCTGAACCTGTATGCCCTGTGGTTCACCAAGACCCTATCCGTGCGAACGGCCAATGCGGCACTGCGTTTTTTGCCGGTGCTGCTGGTGGCGGCTCTGGTACCGGCTCCCTATGGGATGCTGCCGCCGGCCGGTGTGGCAGGACTGTTTGGCTTTCTTATCACCATGGTGCTGGGTACCCTTGTGACCTGTGCGCTGGTCAGGTTCATCTATATCTGCACCTTTTACACCATGCAGCCCTTGGGCGTACGGATGGTGTTCAATGCCATCACGGATTTTTGCGCCGGCAACCTGGTTCCCCTGCCGTTTCTGCCTGCCGGGATCGCTGCGGTGTTGGAGTACACGCCCTTTGCCGCCATGCTGAACTATCCCTTCCGGATCTACTGCGGCCACATCGCCGGGGCAGCTATCTGGCGGTGCATGGGACTGCAATGCTTCTGGCTGGTGGTACTGGTGATGCTGGGGAGCTTTCTGCTGCAACGTGCGCTTCGCCGTGCTGTGATCCAGGGAGGTTGATGGGATGAAGCTATATTTTCATTATCTATCCGTCCATCTTCGGGCCCAGATGCAGTACAAGACCTCCTTTGTGCTGACGATTTTGGGGCAGTTTGTCGGATCCGCTACGGCACTGCTATCCATCCTGGTGCTGATGGATCGGTTCCACGTTTTGCAGGGCTACACCACGGCGCAGGTGCTGTTGTGCTTTGGGGTCATGCTGATGGCGTTTTCCCTGGCAGAGTGCTTCTTCCGAGGCTTTGACACCTTTGCCGGTGTGCTGTCTCAGGGGCAGTTCGACCGGATCCTGGTGCGTCCCCGAAATGAGGTGTTTCTGACCCTGTGTACCAAGATCGAGCTGTCTCGCATGGGACGATTTTTCCAGGCGGCGCTGGTGTTTGCCTATGCCATTCCACATAGCGGCGTGAGCTGGACATGGGACAAGGTTCTCACCCTGTGCTTCATGGTGCTCTCCGGCGTGGCGCTGTTTTCGGGACTGTTCGTGGTCTATGCGTCCATTTGCTTTTTCACCACGGAAGGGTTAGAATTCATGAACATCTTCACCGACGGCGGCCGGGAGTTTGGTTCCTACCCCATGTCCATCTACGGCAAGCGGCTCCTGCGTTTCTTTACGTTTGTCGTACCGCTGGCGGCAGTGCAGTATTATCCCTTTTTGTATCTCATCGGTCAGGCCGACCATTGGTGGTATCCGTTGACCCCGATCGCCGCATGGGTGTTTCTCATTCCCTGTGGGATCTTCTGGAAAGTAGGACTGCGGCATTATAAATCCACAGGTTCCTGAAAGGAATCCTGCTGGGTCCTAAAACGAAATATTGTGCATCTCATCCAAAATAATATAGCGACATCTGTGCAGTTAGTGGAAAACCGCACAGATGTCGTTTTCTTGTTGACAATGGCACAAGGGTATGGTATACTGATATAGACATAGATCGTCAACGGTAGTATTCCTATCCGCGAAAGGAGGCTTCCCCATGAAACTACGTAGTTGTATTCTGTTTGTGATCGTGTTCTGTCTTGTGTCCTGCACTTCCACCGAGTTGGAGGTAGACCCGGCACGATTCACACCACTGACAATCGGTGTATTGGAATACGATGCAGATACGGATAACTCCCGTATGCACGAAATGCAGATTGGGGAAACCGTGACCACGCAGATGGGTTGTATGTACGGTACGGATGATACGTATAATATCAACCTATATTTTGCTTACAATGGCGGTACCTGTACCCTGATTTCCGACAACGAAGACGTGCAGATCAGCAGAGGACAAAATGCGGAGCTGTTTACACAGGAAAATTTCCTGGAATGGGAAAAACGTACCTTTGGGTTTGAGGATTCTCTGAACAACGAGGGCTATTTTGCCATCAATCCTTTGGGTTCGAACCATGGGCATACCTGGCTCTATACCCATGAGATGGAAATCTTTTACAACGAACTGCGAGATGAACCGGCTGGCAGAGAGTATTGGCTAACGGCTACAGCCTTTGACCAGACAGAGAAAAAGACCATTGTGACTGCCAAACTCAAGATCGTACAACGACCCTATGAAAACAAACCGGAAATTGCAAAATACGATAAATCTCCTCTGTTTGACATAACACTTGTAGAATACACCTTAGACGATATGTATCGTATGATGCTGGAATGAGAATAGAAAAAGGGTACCCACCTGGGTGTCCTTTTTTATTCCCCAAATACATACCCACCATCCGCATACCATACCGACCGCAGCGTTCGTCCCGTGTCTCCCCCACCGTAGCCCAGCGCACCACCGGTTGGGTCCAGTCCATCTATGGCATACCCCACCGCCGCTTTTGCTTGTGCCAATATTTTCTCCTCCGGTGGCCGTGCGATGCGCCCCGTGTCCGTGCAGGCCAAAAAATCCGCCGACCAGATCACCTGTGCCGCCGTGAGCCCATTTTGCTCCATCCGATGTAAGATCACCGCCGCCAATGCGATCTGCACCCCAAAGGATGCCTCCGGACATTCCGCCGCCACCGCATGGGCGATCTGCTCCTTGGCCGTTTCCGAGACCAAAGCCGGTGCAGCACCTGTGGATGTGGCGCAGAGCAGTACCGCAAGCAGAAGTGCTGGCAGAACCGTGAGCCATTTTGCCGCCATTGTTTGTTCCTCCTGAAAATCATCGTTTCATGTATAGGATGCCCCAAACACGCAAAACCATACTGCTTCTGCAGAAATCGTAAAATTTATGAAAAAATTTATAATTTCCCTCTACCATTTTGCGTCCATATGGCGTATACTATAGTATATGCATATTAAAGTGGGATTTGTGTCCAATTTGCTGGAAGCGGACACAGCTTCTGCCCAAGATCCATAGAGAATGGAGTGAACTATATGGAACAACATACCAAACGAAAGATCCGTATCGAGATCGCCGGCGTGAACCTGATGCTGGTGACGGACGAAGATGACACCTTTGTGGAAAACGTGGCCGCACAGGTCAACGAAAAAATGGAAGCGATCCTCCGTGGCGGCATTCGCTCCGGTACATCCACGATGGATGCGGCGCTGCTCTGTGCCATCGATTCGGTGGGAGATCGTCTGAAGGCGGAAAAACGGGTCCGCAACCTGGAAGCACAGCTTTCCCTGTACGAGGTCAATATGCGGAACATGAAGGAAGAGCTGGAAAAATACCAGTCTGCACCCACGGCCGATGCCAGCGCTGCACCCGATGGCGATGGGTTTGCCAAGCTCAGCCAGACCCTGCGGGAAAACGGCGGTGCGGAAGCAGAGGATAAGATCCGCACACTGGAAAAATATCTGGACAGCAAGAAATCCGGACAGGACAGCGGTATGTCCCGGGAAGAGAAGATCCGGTACATCGAATCCCTGCTCCGGGGCAACGAAGAGGATAGTTAAGGTTGCAAAGCAGACAGTGACAGAAAGCAGCAGAGGGTACATAGACAAATGGAAATCATAGAAAATCGGACGGGCAGAGCAGGTCTGCCGGAGCTATTGTCCCCGGCCGGCTCCCCGGAAGCGTTGACGGCTGCGCTCTCTGCCGGTGCAGATGCCGTGTATTTTGGTGGTGCGGCCTTCTCCAACCGGATGCGGGCCCGGAACTTTGACGACGATGAGCTGACCGATGCCATCCGGGAGACCAGACGCTGGGGCGTGCGCTCCTACATCACCATCAATACACGAGTCCGGGACAGCGAAATGCGGGACGTGCTGACCCTGGCAGACAAGCTGGTCGCTGCCGGGGCCGATGGATTTATCGTCGCCGACATGGGGATCGCTGCCCAGCTCCATAGTCGCTACCCGGACGTCCATCTCCACGGCAGTACCCAGATGACCCTCATGCGTGCCGACGACGCCAAAGCCTTGTTGGACTGCGGCTTTACCCGGATGGTGGTGCCACGGGAAATTTCGCTTGCGGAGCTGACGGCGCTGGTGCAGGAAAGTCCATTGGAGATCGAAATGTTCCTACATGGTGCGTATTGTGTGTCGGTGTCTGGGCAGTGTCTCATGAGCTGGGTCATGGGCGGCAGAAGCGGCAACCGTGGGGAATGTGCCCAGCCTTGCCGGATGGCCTATCGTCTGGAACGCACGAAGACCTTTGGCGATATGGCACCGGACAAAAAGCACCTGCCCAATGTGGGCTCCCGGAACGCTGCCGACTATCCCCTGAGCCTGAAGGATATGTGCCTGGCAGGACAGATCCCGGCGCTGATCCGGAGTGGTGTGGCGTCGCTCAAGATCGAAGGACGACAAAAACCGGCACCCTATGTGTACGGCGTGACCCGGATCTATCGTACCCTGTTGGACGAGGGACGCTGTGCCACACCGGAGGAGCTCCGGCAGCTGGATGCACTGTTTTCCCGTGGCGGCTTTTCCGATGGCTATTTCCGTTCCAGTGGGGACGTACACGCCTACCGGAATATGGGTGGGATCCGTCCTACCACAGAGGAGCAGCTGCAGGAGAAGACGGAGACAGAGACCGTCACCAAATTCGACCTGTCCCAGCGGGCCGACCCATGCACCGGCACATGGACCCTGCATAAAGAGGTACCGGCCACGCTGACCATGACCCATGTGCCCACCGGTATCTCTGTGACCGCTGCCGGAGACGTGCCGCAGGTGGCCACCGGCAATCCGGTCACACGGGAAAGCATTCTGAAAAACCTGGCCAAGCTGGGTGGTACGCCATTTTGTTGGGAAAAGGATATGCCCCAGACCCACATCGACGAGGGACTGTGGATGCCCATGTCGGCGGTGAATGCCCTGCGCCGTGCTGCAGCAGAACAGTTGGAGACGGCTGTGTGTGCGTCCCGGCTGCTGTATGATCCGCACGACCAGACACAAAAGGGCACACCGTACCAGCACCATGCCGATGCCATTCCGGCATTCCCCGGAGATCGTTCGCCTGCTGTGGCCGTATTGACCGACCGGCGGCAGTGGTGCGACGAAATGGCCGATCTCTTTGAGACGGTATATGTGCCGGTCAGCGACTATCTGCGCTGGGCAAAGGAAGGCGCGGTGCCGGAGATGGTGGGGGCCGACCTGCCGCTCATGTGCTTCGATACCGCAAAGATGACCGCATGGGTGGATGCGCTGGCCGATGTGGGCTGCCGAAAAGCACAGTTCCACAGTCCCGGTCAGTTGCTGCTGCTGAAACAGAAGGGCATCCACGCCACCGGTTCCTTCCGGTTGAATCTGTGGAACAGCGATGCCATGGACTGGTGGTACCAGCGTGGCGCCGATCGGTTGACCGCTTCGCCGGAGCTGTCGCTGGGGAACCTGCGTACCCTGGCAGAAAACGGTACGCCCGGCGGTGCTATCGTGTACGGCCACATTCCCCTGATGCACACGGAGCGTTGTGTGCTGGCGGCTGTGCCCAAGGTGCAGGACAAGTCCAAAAAGCTGGTCATTCCCTGTGGCGGTCTGGGTGGCCGAATGGCAAACATGGAACCGGCTGCCAAAGGCTGTGGTGCTTGCCAGGGCAGACTCATCGACCGGACAGGCTGTGCGTTCCCCATGATGGCGAAAAACGGGGAGACCGTCATTTACAATAGTCTGCCCCTGTGGATGGCCGACAAAATGACCACGCTGCCGTCTTTGACCCATCGGGTGTTCCTTTTCACCATCGAATCGGTGGACGAGATCCGGTCGGTGCTGCAGGATACCATGGCCGGTGTGCGCCGTGTGGGTCGCCGGATCAAATAAGGTTTTGCAAATAGGAGTATAGTATGCGTATCAAAATACAAAAGCTGCGGGACAATGCCACCTTGCCGGCGTATCAATCGGCGCTGGCAGCCGGTGCCGACCTGTATGCCGCTATCGAAGCACCTCTCACCCTGGCACCCGGCGCACGAACACTGGTGCCCACCGGGATCGCCGCACAGCCGGAACGGGAAGACTGCGTACTGCTGCTGACGGCAAGAAGCGGATTGGCGGTGAAAAAAGGCGTGACCCTGTCCAATGGCGTGGGCGTGATCGATGCAGATTACCGTGGTGAGATCGGTGTGGGTCTGGTGAATCTGGGCAGCGAAGATGTCACCATCCAGCCCGGTGACCGCATTGCCCAGCTGCTGGTGGTGCCCATTGTGCGTGCAGATTTTACAGAAGTAGAATCACTGGACGAGACCGAACGGGGCAGCGGCGGCTTCGGACATACGGGTGCGTGAGATGCGAAGAGGATTTTGGATGACCCTGCTGTTTGTCTGCGCCGGGATCGTGGTAGGGTCCATGGTGGGTGAGCTGACCGCCGGTGTCCCGGTGCTGCAGTGGCTGTCCTACGGCCTGGATTTCGGTACCGCCGCACCGGTGACTGTGGACCTGCACGTCCTGGAATTGACCTTCGGCATCACCGTACGGATCACCGTATCGCACATCGTTTTTGTGGTCCTGGCGATCATTGTGGGACGGAGAGTGGAGTAAGGCAGAAGTCAGAGATCAGAAGTTAGAAGTCAGAAGTGTGGAGAGTTGTGGGAGCGTTCGTTAATGAAGAATGAATGGTGAATAATGAATAATTGTGGTGGAAATAGCTACGCTATTTCGAATTGTTTCTAACGTGTAGCTGAGACGGGAAGATAACCACGAAGACGTTGGACGGGTTTTGCAATTCCTATATACACCGGCGTTTGGCTCTATCACAAAACGTGCGCCGAGCTTGACCGCTCCACCATAAAGCCCTGTCTAAGCGCAGCGCCGTACGGTATACCTCCACTCCCGCTGCAGAACCGTCCCATCACTCAACGAAGTTGAGTGGGTGCACACCCAACAACCCGACACTGACGCCACTGGAACCAGATCGGTAACGCTCTGCCTGCAGTGACAAAATGTCAGCGCACCAATGCCCAAAAAGTTTTTGCCGTACTTAGCGCAGCTAAGTACAGCTTTTTCAAAAAGCCGCGTCTCTCCTCCCAAACGTCGAGGATTACGAACGTAACCTCAGTACTACTACCGTAACCTGCAAGAAAGGATGAAAAAAAGAAAAATGGAACAAATGAAGGATAAGCTGGTGCTGGCTTCCGGGTCTCCCAGACGGCACGAAATACTGGATACGGCAGGGCTGCCCCATGTGGTGCGGGTGTCCCATGTTGACGAATCGACGGTGTCGTACTGTGTGGGAAAGCCGGAAGAATACGTCATGGCACTGGCAGAGCTCAAGGGCAGCGTGGTACCGCCAATGGACGGGGAAGTGGTGCTGTCCGCCGATACCGTGGTGTATGTGCCGGAGACCAAAGAAGTGTTGGGCAAACCCAAGGACCACGACGACGCTCTGCGGATGTTTTACCTGATGTCCGGCAAGACCCATAAGGTCATCACCGGTGTGTGCCTGCAGGACTGGACGGGACAAAAGATCACCTTTGCCGCCACCACCGAGGTCACATTCCGACCCTTGGACGAGGACGAGATCGAACACTATATCCGGACCGCAAACCCCTACGATAAGGCAGGTGCCTATGGGATCCAGGAGGAAGCCTGCGTCTTTGTACGGGAGATCCGTGGAGAATATACCAATGTCGTGGGATTGCCCATCACTGCCGTGTACGAGGCACTGCGAAAAATGGAGGACGAGCGTACATGAAAAGCATCGGGATCGACCTGGGTACCGCCAATACCCTGGTCTATATGAAAGGACGCGGCATCGTGCTGCGTGAGCCTTCGGTGGTGGCCGTGGAAGCCAAAAGCCGGAAGGTCGTGGCAGTGGGCAGCGAAGCCAAAATGATGCTGGGCAAGACCCCCGGCTCCATCGTGGCCATGCGTCCCTTGAAGGATGGGGTCATCGCCGAATTCGATATCACCGCCGCCATGCTCCACCACTACTTCAAAAAAATATCCGGCAATACCATCATGAGCCGACCCAAGGTCATGATCTGTATCCCCTATGGCGTCACCGAAGTGGAACGCCGTGCCGTGGAGGACGTGACCCTGGAGGCCGGTGCCCAGTCGGTGGCGCTTATCGAAGAACCCATCGCAGCAGCCATCGGCAGTGGTCTCCGTGTGGACGACCCACGGGGCTGCATGATCGTCGATATCGGCGGCGGTACCACCGAGGTGGCCGTACTGTCCCTGGGTGGCATCGTCCTGTCTACATCCCTGCGCATCGCCGGTGACGAGCTGGACGAAGCCATCATTGCCTACATCAAACGCCGGTACAATATCCTCATCGGGGACGTGACCGCCGAGATCCTGAAAAAGCGCATCGGCAGCGTCCACCCGGCAGCCGACCGTGGTTCCATGAGCGTGCAGGGTCGGAATCTGCTCAACGGCCTGCCTGCCATCGTGTCCATTTCCTCTGCGGAGATCCGGGAAGCCATGAGCGATCAGGTGGAGCATATCGTGGAAAGCATCCGTACCACACTGGAAAATACCCCACCGGAGCTGGCATCGGATATCTACGACACCGGCATCATGCTGTCCGGCGGCGGCGCTATGCTGGCTGGATTGGATCTGCTGATCTCCCGGATCACGGGCATCCGTACCGTGGTTGCCAAGGGCCCCATCGACTCCGTTGTCATCGGCATCGGTCGGTGCATCGAAACCGAAGGACTCCACGGCAGCATCCGGTACCGGACACGATGAGGGAAAGGCAGAAGTGAGAGGGCAGAGGTCAGAAGTTAGAAGTTAGAAGTCAGACGTACGAAAATGCAATGCAAGTGTGGGGCAGAGGTTAAAGCGGGCGTTTGTGTAAGGACACGGAAATGTACCTGTGAAGCATGAAGTATGTTGGAAACGTTCGTGCTTGACCGCTCTGTTCTAAAAATAAACCAATTATGAAACAGTTTTTCAAAAATCGATTTTTCTATATCATGACCGTGCTGGCGCTGCTGGTGACCATCGTACCCATGGTGTTTTACCAGATGGGCGTGTCCTTTGTGTTCCGGGATGCTGTGAACGTGCTGCTGACGCCCATGCAAAAGGTCTTCCAGGCGGCCGTGGATGCGGTGGACGGATTTGCTGCCTACTTCTACAAATTCGACGATCTGGTGGAAGAGAATATCGCCTTGAAGGAAGAGGTGGCAGAGCTGCAGGCCCAGATCTACGACAACCGGGAAATGGAAGAAATGTACGCCTGGATGAGCGGCTTCCTGGAAATGAAACGGCAGCACATGGACTACAGCATGACCGAAGCCTCTGTCACCGGTCGGGCCAGCGGTACCTATTCGTCGATGCTGAAGCTGGACGTGGGCACCGGCGCCGAGATTGCCATCGGTATGCCCGTGGTCACCGAATCCGGCATCGTGGGGCAGATCACCGAGGTGGGCTACAGCTCCTCGATGGTGACGACACTTGTCGAAGCCCAATCCGCCATCGGTGCCTACGTGGAGCGGACCGGTGAGGCCGGTATCGCCCAAGGAGACATCCAGCTGACGGAAAAGGGACTGGTGAAAATGGAGCTGTCGTCGGATACCGCCACGCAGATCGGCGACCGGATCCTGTCTGCCGGCACCGGGGACGTGTACCCACGGGGACTGGTCATTGGCTACGTGCAGTCCATGGAGGTCAATCCCTACACCCGGACAAAAACCGTGTACATCCAGTGCGCCGTTGCCACCGCCGGACTGAGCCACGTGATGATCCTGACCGACTTTGCGTTATCCGTAAAGTAGCGTTACGATAAAGCAGTCGGGACACAGAGCATGAACCCATCGTCACGATCCATACGAAAACCATAGAAAGGAGACGACCCATGAAACTGCCGGAATCCCTGCAGGAGAACCTGCGTGGCTGGCGACTGCGTGCCTCCATCGAGATCGAACCCATCATTCGTGCGCTGGTCTGCCTGGTGCTGATCTCCTTTTTTGCCCTGCTGCAGACCACGCTGTTCGCCCGGTTTCGTCCCTTTGGTGCGGTGCCGGATCTGCTGCTGCCGCTGGTGGTGGCCATCGCTATGACTGCCCGGGAAAAATGGGGTGCCGTCAGTGGCATCATGGCAGCCTTTCTCATCGAATCCTTGGGCGGCGCATCGGTGACCATTCTGGCGCTGCTGTATATGCCGGTGGGCTATATCTGCGGCCTGCTGACCGTGTACTATTTCCGGGACGGTCTGGCGGTGCGTGCCCTGTATACCGTGGTGACGGCACTGGCAAAGGCGCTGTTCAATCTGGTGATCTTAGCCATGTCCATGCCCAGCGTCAGCTTGCCCCAGGCATTCTGGTACGTGGTGATCCCGGAATTTTTTGCTACGGTGCTGTTTGCCTTTCTGCCCCATCTGGCGGTCAGGTATGCGTTCCGGCTGACCGAAGGAAAAAAAGAAAAATAAGCTGCGCAGTGGGTCGTTTGTCCTGCTGCGTGACATCGTTTGATAAATAAAGGAAATACATGACAAAAGAGATAAAATTGGTGCTGGCCCCTATGGCAGGGTACACAGACGGTCCCTTTCGGCGGATCTGTGTGGAGAACGGATGCCGGGAGACCGTCAGCGAAATGATCTCGGCAGCGGCGCTCCACTACCGGGACAAAAAAACCGCCACACTGGCACGGATCCTGCCGGGTGAGGGCAGCGTGACCTTCCAGCTATTTGGACACGACCCCATCCTGCTGGCAGAAGGCGCCGAGATCCTGCTGACCGGTGGCTACGAAGGCTGCGCCTACGACCACGAACCGGCGGGGATCGATATCAATATGGGTTGCCCGGTCCGCAAGATCACCTCCAATGGAGACGGCAGCGGCCTGATGCGTACCCCGGAGCTGGCGGCCAAGATCGTGGAAGCGGTGGCACCGGTGTGTCGGCAGCATGGCAAGCCCCTGTCCGTGAAGATCCGTGCCGGTTGGGACAAGGCTTCCATCAATGCACCGGAAATGGCGGTACTGCTGGCACAGGCCGGCGCCGATCGTGTGAGTCTCCACTGCCGCACGAAGGAAGAGCTGTACACGCCGGGCATCCATCTGGACGTGCTGGCCGATACCATCGCTGCCCTGCGGAAAGCTGCGCCTGCCTGTGAGATCGTGGGCAACGGCGACATCACCACCTGGCACGACGCCATGACCATGCTGGATATGGGCTGCGACGGGGTCATGATCGGACGAGGCGCCCTGGGCGATCCCTGGATCTTTGGACAGATTCTGGAGGCTGCTGCCGGGAAAACGCCCCACGTGCCCACCGATGCGGAACGACGGCAAATGGCGGCACGACTGGTCCGGGAAGTAGTGGCAGAAAAAGGTGAGCATATCGGCATACGAGAATCCCGTGGACGTGCGGCGTATTTTATCCAGGGGATGCGTGGCAGTGCCAAAATGCGGGACAGACTGAACCATGCGGAAAGTCTGGATGCATTTTTGGCCATCTTGGAAATGCCGACAGAGAATACAGAAAAGGAAGACACAGAACTATGAAAACAGAATGGAAAGGTGGGACCCTGCTTGCCCCGGTGCCGGCGGTCCTGGTCACGGTGGGAGACGCACAAAATGCCAACATCATCACCATCGGCTGGACGGGCATTGTGAACTCAGAGCCACCCAAGACCTATGTATCCATCCGACCGGAGCGGTATTCCCACGGTCTTCTGCTGGAAAAGAAGGAATTTTGCATCAACCTGGTACCGGCGTCCCTGGCAGAGGTTTGCGACTACTGCGGTATGGTCACGGGACGGAAGGTGGACAAATGGGAAAAGTGCGGTCTGACCAAGGAAAAGGCTGCCACCATCGCCACGCCCCGGATCGCCGAAAGTCCCCTGGCGCTGGAATGCAAGGTCACGGATGTGCTGCACCTGGGTTCCCACGATATGTTTTTGGCCGATATTACAAAAGTAGCACTGGATGAATCGCTGCTGGACGAAGAAGGACGGCTGGACATGGCACGTGCGAACCTGTGCTGCTACGCCCACGGGACCTACTACGCCGTTGGGGAAATGCTGGGTCGGTTCGGCTACTCCATGGCAGAAAAGAAAAAGGGAAAAGATGCCGTGGTAAAAAAGAGAAAATAAAAAGCCACACCTGGGCTGGGTGCAGCTTATTTTCGATAGAGGTCACTGTGGGAACCCGTTCTTGATAGGGTCAATTTGTAGTCTTTCAAAAACTGTCCAGTGGGCTTTACCGTAAGTTTTGTTTGTCTCATTTCTTCAGATCCGCAAACAGTGCATCC
Organism: uncultured Ruminococcus sp.; assembly: GCA_964558485.1. Taxonomy (GTDB): domain Bacteria; phylum Bacillota; class Clostridia; order Oscillospirales; family CAG-272; genus UMGS1696. The sequence continues at coordinate 26,735 of CAZLED010000003.1, forward strand.
AGATCCGTGTAGCCGGGTACGGATGGATCGTGGGCAATCTGTTCGGCTTCCTGCAGTGCGGCCATGGTCTCTGCAGTGGGAACGTTTTCTTCCATGGCAAAGGGAATGCCGCCTTCTCGCAAAGACTGTTGTACGAAAATTTGAAAAGCCGTGGACATACTCATACCCAGATCGGCAAAAAGCTGCTCGGCCTGTTCCATGAGCTTTGTGTCCATGGAAATGTTGATATTTGTCATGTTTTCCTGCATAGGGTAATCCCTCCCCTGATCCGAATGTATATATAGTATACACCTTTTTCAGAAGATTTGCAATACACCAAACGTGAATTTTCCTATACCAATATTTGATTATTTTTTGATCACCCACGATTTATATTTGTTTATGATAATCCATTATTGAAAGGAGTCCCCATTTTATGAAGATCTTGATCCTGTCCGTGACGGCTGGGGAAGGGCACAATTCTACGGCCAAGGCGCTGCGGGAAGAATTCGAGCGGCAGGGTGCCGAGTGTACCGTTTTGGATACCTTCCAGTATATTTCCCCGACGCTGGCGAAGTTTTTGTCCGAGGGCTATCTGCTGGTGACGGAGAAAGCCAAGCACGCCTACAAAGTGGGCTACCGGCTGGCAGAAAAGCGCAGAGGCACCGAGACCGCTACCACACATCTGGTGGATATGGCATTTGCCGGGGACATTGTGGACTTCATTGGCAGCGACGACTATGGCGTGATCCTGTTTACCCATCCCTTTGCCGGCATGATTTTAGACTACCTGAAAGAGAAAAAAATGCTGTCCCTGCCCACCGTGGGGATCCTGACCGATTTCACCTTTCACCCCTATTGGGAAGACTGCACCCGGAACGACTATGTGATCACACCGGCGGCCGGTCTGCTGCTCCAGGGACTGCGGAAGGGTTTTCGTGCAGAGCAGATCCTGCCCTATGGGATCCCGATCCGACCGGATTTTCTCACCACACTGTCCAAGGAAGCGGCAAGAGAAAAGCTGGGTCTGGCAAAGGACAAAAGGACCATTCTGATCATGGGTGGCTCCATGGGCTACGGCAATATGGCTGCCACGGTGAAGGCCATCGATGCCATTCCCTATGATCAGGATTTCCAGATGATCGTGGTCTGCGGCAACAATCGGGAGATGAAGGACGAGATCGACAGCTTGGTCACCGCAAAGGCCCTGCGCCACACCGTGCTGACCACCGGCTTTGTGAACTACGTGTCCACGCTCATGGATGCTGCCGACTGCATCGTCACCAAGCCCGGCGGCCTGACCACCTCCGAATCCCTGACCAAGGGACTGCCCATGATCATCGTCAATCCCATTCCCGGTCAGGAGCAGCGGAATACCGAATTCCTGCTGAACAACGGCGCCGCCTGTGCCGCATCCATCACCTGTCCCATCGATGAGTGCCTGTATCAGCTGCTTACGGCACCGGAACGACTGGCGTCCATGGAGCATTGTGTGCGGCTGTTGGCAGGAGATCACGCCACCGAAAAGGTCTGCCGCTTTGCCATGGATCTGGCTATGACACCCACCATCGTGTAACGATACCGATAATTAGAAATATACAGAAAGTCGAATGCCTATCTTGCAACCAAAGAAATTACCCATACCTGCGAAAGCCCTTGCCATGCTGCTCAGTGTCCTGCTGACCGGATGCACCACAGTACCGGTGGTGGAAACTGCTTTTACCGCAGGTACCGCACAATCCCAGACGGAAAATACAGCCGCCGAAGAATCGTTTCAAGAATCGGTACCTTCCGAAGTCGCCGAACCCATACCGGAGGCACCCACCGGGGAAGCGTTGGCAGCAGCGATCACGGCACTGCCGGCGGATGACAGCCTGCGCCAGAGCGACGTAGCCGATGTGCTCACTGCCGAAAACCTGGATACCCTGTCGCCGGAGATCCGCACCAGCCTGTGGGAAGCGCTGGCCGATTGTCCCTCGCTGACCGCCTACCGCAGTCGGTTCCACCGGATCACCGGATACACCTTCCATGCCTGGCGTGTGGTGCTGGTCGGGTCAAGTCCCATCACGGACTACACCGACGGACAGGCCACGCTGGTCTTCACCGGGGACGTATGCCTGGGAGACCAGTGGTACAACATGGTCTCCTATCACCAAAAGGGTGACGACATCACGAACCACTTCTCCGACACCGTCCGTGGCTGGCTGTCGTCGGCGGACATCACGCTGATGAACTGCGAATGTACCCTGTCCGACCGGGGTTCTCCGACGCCAAATAAGCTGTACACCTTCCGTGGCAAGCCGGAGAACGCCGGTATCTTCACGGAATTGGGTGTGGACATTGTGTCTCTGGCCAACAACCATGCCCACGACTATGGCGAAGACGCATTTCTGGATACCATGACCGCACTGGATGAAGCTGGTGTTGCCTACGTGGGTGCCGGAGAAAACCGGAACGAAGCCATGGCGTACAAAAGCTTTGTGGCTGAGGGCATGAAGATCGCCTACGTGGCTGCCTCCAATGCGGAAAAATATCGCCTGACCCCCGGTGCCACCGACACGACCCCCGGCATCCTGCTGATGTACGACGAGACCGACGTGCTGACCGCCATCGATACGGCAGCCAGGGAAGCGGATGTGGTGGTGGTCTATGTCCATTGGGGCACGGAAAATTCTACCGCCGTCAATGCCGACCAGATCGCCAAGCGGGACCGGTTCATCGAGCACGGTGCAGACCTGATCATCGGCTCCCACCCCCACGTATTGCAGCCCTGGGAAGTGGTGGACGGCGTACCGGTGGTGTATTCTCTGGGCAACTTCTGGTTCAATATGGAAACGGTGGACACGGCCATCGCTTCGGTGGACGTATCGCTGACCGAAAGCGGCACCACAGCGGACTGCACGGTGTATGCCTGTACGCAAAGCGGCGGCGCAGTGGTGGAGAAATAAGAAGTCAGAAATTAGAAGTCAGAAGTACAAGGCGCTTGCTGAAAAATAAATAATTATATTAGAGATAGCTTATCTGCTTTCAAAAAAGCATAATTCAAAAATCACAAAAAAGGATAACAATCATGCAGATTTCTGAGAAGATCCGCCGGCTGGGCGACCAGGCTGAGCGGGATATGAAGGATATATTTGACGACATTGACCGGATCGCACGGGTCAATACCGAGCACGTGCTGGACTGCTTCCGGGAGGCTGAGGTCAGCGAATCCCTGTTTGCACCTTCGACAGGGTATGGCTACGGCGACAGAGGTCGGGACACCATCGATGCATTGGCCGCCAAAATTTTCCGGGGCGACACCGGCTTCATGCGGCCCCAGCTCATCTCCGGCACCCACACCATCACCGTGGCGCTGTTCGGACTGCTGCGGCCGGGAGACGTGATGCTGTCCCTCACCGGTGTGCCCTACGATACATTGCTGGCAGTCATCGGTCTGGACGGCAATCCCGGCGACGGTTCCCTGAAGGACTTCGGCGTGGACTTTGATCCCATTCCTTTGTTGTCAGATGGGACGATGGACTATATTGGTCTTCGGGAAAAAATGACCCAGTACGGCAGCCGGGTCAAGATCGTGCATCTGCAGCGTTCCAAGGGCTATGCCGACCGTCCGACCCTCACCGTGGCACAGATCCGGGAAGCCTGCGCCAATGTCCGTAGGATCGCTGCGGAGCTGAACATCCCGGCACCCTATGTGGTGGTGGACAACTGCTACGGCGAATTCGTGGAGACCACCGAACCGCTGGGTGGCGCAGACGGTGTGGACATCCTCATGGGCTCGCTGATCAAAAATCCCGGTGGCGGTATGGCAGATATCGGCGGCTACATCGTGGGTACGCCCCGTGCCATCGAGCTGTGCGGCTATCGGCTCACCTGTCCCGGTGTAGGTCTGGATGCCGGTGCGTCTCTGGGGCAAAACCGGAACCTGCTCCGGGGCCTGTTCTATGCACCACACACGGTGGCACAGGCCATGAAGACTGCCCACCTGACCGCCTACGTGTTCGATGCGCTGGGCTACAAGGTCTCGCCGGCGTGGAACCAGAGAAGAAGCGATATCATCCAGGCGGTAGAATGCGCCACCGGCGAAGGTCTGTGTGCCTTCTGTCAGGGGATCCAGGCCGCTTCTCCCATCGACTCCCACGTGATCCCCGAACCCTACGATATGCCCGGCTATCCCGATCCCGTGATCATGGCGGCTGGTGCCTTTGTGGGTGGTGCGTCCATTGAGCTGTCTGCCGATGGCCCCATGAGACCGCCGTACACTGCCTTCCTGCAAGGTGGCCTGACCTACGAAAGTGCCCGTCTTGGGATCCTGTCGGCAGCGGACAAGGTTGCCCGTGGGCAGGAAAAGTGAGGTACCCATGCAGCTCGTATTTGACCTGGACGGCACGCTGATCGATTCTTCCAAAGGGATCTTGGGCACACTGCGGCATACCTTCGATGTCATGGGTTTTCCGCTGCTGCCCGACATGGAAAAGTTCATCGGTCCCCCGCTGGAATGGGCGTTCCGGGAATTCGTAGGCGTGGACGAACAAACAGCTGTGGAGGCCACAAAGGTGTATCGCAAGGAGTATGCCGTCACCGGTGTGTTGGGGGTAGAAGTGTACGATGGGATCCCGGAAATGCTGGCAGCCTTGCAGAAGGCCGGGCACAGTCTCCACGTGGCCACCTCCAAGCCGGAGCCCTTTGCCCTGCGCATTCTGGAAAACATCGACCTGGCAAAATATTTCACCCACATCTGCGGCGCCGGTCTGGATGGCACAAGAGCGAAAAAAGCCCTGGTGCTGGCAGAGCTGTTTCGCCGCGGCGGCGTGACGGAGCCAAATGCGGCGACTCTGTCCGACTGGCGTATGATCGGCGACCGGATCTATGACGTAGAAGGTGCGGCGGCCTTTGGACTGGGTACCATCGGCGTGACCTGGGGCTTTGGCGCACCTGCCGAATTCGACCGGGCCGTGGCGGTAGTGGATTCACCGGCAGCGCTGGTTGCGGCGGTAAACCGTGCCTGAGCGAAATGTGACGTTGCTGTAATTGGGAGTTTGAGAGGTGGGAGACTGTATGAATATTTACATCGATGAATCCGGTTCGATCAATAACAAAAACGATGAGAAGCATAATTTCGTGATCGCTCTTGTGCAAGCTACGGATGACAAAGGTTTGAAACATTCCTATAAACGATATATTACCTCTCGTATGAAGAACCTATATACATATGCGAAAGAGCCAAAGAAGATGTTTGTCGGAGATAGGTTTGTTGAATTGAAAGGCAGTGCATTGACTGCAGAGCAAAAGAAAGACTTTGTTCGTTTTTTCTGTGAAAAGCAAAACCTGTCACTGTACTACATCGTGCTTCGCAATCCATTGTTGACGGATGCATTTTGCAGCAATACAGCCAGAGCATTTAATTATTCGCTGTACCATGCGATCAAATATTTTGTGGATCAGGGCGTATTGGAATTGACAGAAGAATGCAGCCTGCAATTGGATGAACGCAATGAACGCACAGATGCCAGAAATTTCTTAGAACAGTATTTGAACACGCAATTTATCGATAGCACATTTGTAAATCCGTTTCATGTGCGCTACTTCGATTCCAAGAATAATAAGTTGATTCAGCTTGCAGATGTTTTTGCGAATATCTACTATTCTCATATGATAACAGATACGTATGCCGATGTATTCACGATGTTGAAAGAAACGGGCGTTCTGAAAGGCATATATTTTTTCCCGTTGCACAAAAAAATCTGAATCTGCATATTGACAAATCCACCCGCATATGATATAATAAAGCTGTCAACAGTAAGTCCTACTCCCGTGCTATTTTCTTAGTAAGCGTCATGTGCTGGCGTCACCGGTAGGCGATTGACTTCTTTTGCAAATAGAGCAGGGGTGCTACCTCTGCTTTTTTGTTTTTCCCATTTCTTGCAACATAAAAATTGTAGGGAACGGTCTTGACCGTTCCGGGTATTCCCAAACGTCAGCCACTACTCCGACCGATTTGGCTGAAACGGAACGTACGTCAAAACACGCTGCAACACCTCTGCTTTTTTGTTTCCCATATGCACAGCACAACAAAAAGCCTCTCCGTGCATATATACCAAAGGATCGGTACATATGCACGAAAAGGCTTTTTCTATTCCAATACGATCTTATTTTCCCTGTGCCAGCTTGGCTTTTTCTCGTTCGGGCATGGGCTTTTCCGGGATCTCGCCGGCTTTTTCCAAGGCGATCTTGGTCAGCAGGGGACCGACCAGCTCATATACCAGCACGGCAAACAGGCAGATGTTCCGGATGATCACGCCTGCTTCGCCCAGACTCATGGCGGTCAGGGACATACCCAGAGATACACCGGCCTGGGGCAGCAGCGTGATACCCAGGTATTTCTGGATCGCCGGCGAACAGTGGGTGAATTTGCAGGAGATGGCGGCACCGCTGATCTTCCCCATGGAGCGGAACAGGATGTATACCACACCGGCTAAGATGATGGCCCAATCGGCAAATACGTCAAAGTCCAGGTCCGAGCCGCTGAGCACGAAGAACAGCACCATCAGCGGCCCCGTCCAGCGATCGACTCTGTCCATCAGCTCTTCCGAGAAGTCACACAGGTTGCAGAATACCGTACCCATGGCCATGCACACCAGCAGCGACGAGAACCCAATGGTCACAGGGCCTACGGCAAAGTGCAGCTGGGACAGTGCCACGGACAGGAACACAAAGGTCACAGAAATGCTCAGTCGCTTGCTGCGGGAGTAGAAGAACTGCTCCGACCAATGGAAGGCAAGCCCGATCAGTGCACCCAGCGCCAGCGATGCCACCACTTCGATCAGGGGATCCACCAGCACGGACACCATGTCTACCTGCCCGTTTTCCAGCGCTCTGGCGATACCAAAGGAAACGGCGAACACCACCAGACCCACCATGTCGTCCAGCGCCACCACCGGCAGCAGCACACGGGTCAGCGGTCCTTCTGCCTTGTACTGCTTGACCACCATCAAGGTAGCAGCAGGAGCAGTGGCCGTAGCGATGGCACCCAGCGTGATGGCAGCAGACAGCGGCAGCTTATCCGGCATGATAAAATGTAAGATACACAGGGCAATGTCCACGAAGATGGTCGCCACTACCGCCTGGAACACGGCGATGACCACCACTTTTTTCCCCACCTGTTTCAGGGCTTCCACACGGAATTCGTTGCCCATGGTGAAGGCGATGAACCCCAGTGCCACGTCCGACAGGATCTTGAAGGATTCCACATTTTCCAGAGACGTAAAGCCGATGCCATCGATGCCCAGCCGACCCAGGCAGAAGGGACCGATCAGAATACCAGCCACCAGATAGGCAGTGACGGCAGGCAGATTCCATTTTTTGGTCACACGGGACATCATGAGCCCGGCAAACAGAGCGATAGACAGCGCAAGCAATGTCTGCATACAAGTCAACCCTTTCCACTATAAAGATACAAAATTGTGATGTACAGGAAAATCGGCGAGACAAAAACCCCGCCGCACAATAGTATTGTACACTTTTTGCGCCGGTTTTGCAAGAGGAAGAACAGGGAAAAATGTACAAAAATACAGCAGGGTTATAGGGAGATTGCACAAGAGCTGGTGCAACCAAAAACAGGATCTACCCCAAACGGAGTAGGTCCTGTTTTGTTCACATCATTCAGCCAACGGCAAGTTTAGACCAAAGAGCAGGCTGTATCGCTTCCGGTTTTCGCTTCACATTATTCCAACGGCAAGTTTATACTAAATATTGGAAAATTTACCGTCAGGGAAATTTTCAGGAGCAGGCTGTATCGCTTCCGGTTCAGCTTCACATTATTCCTGCTCGGTTTTCTCTAGTGCTTCGTAGAACTTGTCGATGGTGGATTGCGCTGCTTGTTCGTTCTTGGCGTAGAAAGAAGCAAAGTCGGCAGAGTTTTGCTGGATCACAAGGTTGCCAACGGTGTAGAACAGGTTGTTGAACCCATTGGAAAAGCCAAAGTAGTTACCGCCGATCTCGTAGGCAATGGTGTCAAAGAGAATGTCCAACATATTCTTTGTGTCCTCGTCTCGTGCCAGCTTGCCGGACAAGGTCACATCGTAGAAGGTCGGAATGACTTCGTTTTCGCTTTCCCAAGAGAGGTATTCCAGCGTGGCTCCCACCATGTCCGGGTTCTGGATGGTCAGCGGGATGCACATGAGGTCGCCCCAATCCTGCGAGATGTAGTTTTCCTGCTCCTCGTCATATTTCGGATAGGGCAGGATCCCCACGTCGATCTCACAATCCCGGTACACGTCCGCCATGGTCACAGCACCCAGACGGAACAAAATGCGTCCCGTGTGCATCTGGATCATGTCTTCCTCGGCAAATCCATTGGGAATAAACACCGTACCGGGGTTGGAGACCATTCTGTGCATGGATTCGATAATGTGAAAAGTCTTTTCCGTGTTCATGGCAAGCTGGATCTTCCCATCGTTGCCAAAGCGTGTGATGAATTGATCCGCACCGGTCACAAAGGGAATGTATTTGGAGGTCTCGTCGGCGGTCACACCGGCAATGTCATCGTCCTTGGTGAATTGCCCGTCCCCATTGAGGTCCCGTGTGGCAGAGATCGCCATATCTACAAATTTGTCGATGGTCCACTTGCCTTCGTATACCAGCTCATAGGGATTGTCCATGTTGTTGTCTACGATCATTTCCTTGTTGAAGAAAACGGCATCGGGTGTGGGGATCACATAATCGGATACGCCATAGTAGGTGTTTTTCCCCAACCGCAGCATATCCATACGTTCCCGGTTCCACCAATCCGCTGTCATATCAATATTGGGCAGGGTGTCCAGGTTGTACAGCATCCCGGTGGTCACCAGTTCGGCCACGCTTGCAATGCAGTGGATCAAGCACAGGTCGTACACATCGTCTCCGGCGGTCACGGTGTTCTTGATCTTATTCACCACCTCGGCGTATTTAAGATCCAATTCCTGTGCGATGTCCACGTTGAGAAATTCCTCCGTTTTGATCATACGGCTGAAAATGGCATCGTTCATGGCGTCCCCGTTGGCTTCTTCGGCAAATAGATAGTTGGAATGCCAGTCCCATGCGTTGATCAGGAAGTTAGCACCGCCAAAGTCCAGGTCTTCGGAAAGCCCGTGCATGGCTCGTGTCTCTTCGGGCTCGGTTTCGGTAACGGTGGTATCGGTGCCGGTGGTATCCGTATGGGTTGTGGTTTCGTCCTGTTCGGTTTTGCTGCAGGCTGCCATGGAAAGAAGCATAGCCATCAGCAGCAGGGCAGCGGTGATCTTTTTCATAAAAATCCCTTCTTTGATTCCAGCAGAATTTGTTCAAACGTCACTATAGCATAAAATTGTGAACGGCTTTAGGGGGGGAGTGAATAAAAAATGAACAAACGAAATCTTGTGTATTTGCACAAAATTACACCTATATTTTTGTGCAAAAAAACACCGCCGATCCCCAATAGAATCAGCGGTGTGGTTATGTTAGCCTTCGATTTTTTCAAGAGCTTCGTAGAACTTGTCGATAATAGCTGTTGCGGATTTTTCGTTCTTGGCGTAGAAAGAGGCAAAGTCAGCGGAGTCTTGCAGGATGATCATGTTGCCGACTACGTAAAAGAGCTGGTTGAAGGCACCGGAGAATCCAAAGTAGTTGCCACCCACTTCATAGGCTACATTGGAAAAGAGCAGGTCGAGCATATTCCGGGAGTCTTCGTCACGAGCCAGCTTGCCGGACAGGGTCACATCATAGTACGCCGGTACGACTTCGTTTTCGCTTTCCCAAGAGAGGTATTCGATCGTTGCACCCACCATTTCGGTCTGCTGGATGGTCAGCGGAATGCACATCAGCGAACCGCCATCGTTGGAGATGTAGTTTTCCTGGGCTTCATCATACTTCGGGTACGGCAGGAAACCAACGTCCACTTCACAGTCTCTGTACACGTCTGCATCCGTGATCACGCCCAGTCGGAACAAAATGCGACCGGTGTCCATCTGCACCATGTCTTCCTCTGCCATCCCATCCGGTACGAATACGGCACTGGCGGTGTTGATCATATTGTAGAGGACCTCCAAAATGTGGAAGGTCTTCTCCGTGTACATATCCAGCTTCCGTCGTCCATCGGCTGTGGCAGAGGTCAAAAATTGTCCGGCAGCGGTCATAAACGGTACGTATTTGGAGTACTCGTTGCAGGTCATGCCCCAAACGTCATCGTCCTTGGTGTATTGTCCATCGCCGTTCACGTCACGGGATACGGTCAGGCACATATTCGAAAACTTGTCCAGTGTCCATTTTCCTTCGTATACCAGCTCGTAGGGGTTCTCCATGTTGTTGTCCACGATCAATTCCTTGTTGAAGAAGATCGCATTCGGCGTGGGGATCACGTAATCGGATACGCCATAGTAGGTGTTCTTGCCCAGCCGCAGCATATCCATACGGTCACGGTTCCACCATTCCGCATCCAGATCCACGTTGGGCAGGATATCAAAATTGTACAGCATCCCTCTGGAGACCAGCTCCGACACACTGGCCATGCTGTGGATCAGACACAGGTCGTACACATCGTCTCCGGCGGTCACGGTGTTCTTGATCTTGTTTACCACCTCGGCGTATTTCGGCTCCAGTTCCTGCACGATCTTGACGTTCAGAAATTCTTCCGTTTTGATCTTCCGATTGTACAGGGCATCGTTCATGGCATCCCCGGTAGCTTCTTCCGCAAACTGATAATTGGAATGCCAGTCTCGTGCGTTGATATTGAATTCCTCGCCGCCAAAGTCCAAGTCTTCGGAAAGCCCGTGCATGGGTCGGGTCTCCTCGGGCTCGGTTTCGGTAACGGTGGTATCGGTGCCGGTGGTATCCGCATGGGTTGTGGTTTCGTCCTGTTCGGTTTTGCTGCAGGCTGCCAACGAAGCCAGCATAGCTACGAGCAGCAGGACGGCAGTGACTCTTTTCATAGTGGGATCCTCCTGTATTTTATTGCGCCCCAGTGTAGTGGCATCAGTATACCGCAAAATTGTGAACGGTTCTCGGGGGGGTAGTGAATAAAAAATGAACACGAGAAATCTTGTAGATATGCCCAAATTTCATCGGGATATCTTCTATTTTTGTGCAAAAAAACACCGCTCGTTGGGGAAGCGTTGGTTTTCCAACAAAGCGGTGTGGGTTGGCAGCGGTCAGCCTTCGATCTTTTCCAGACCCTTGTAGAAGGAATCGATGGTGGACATGGCCGATTTTTCTTGCTTGGCGTACCAGGAGGCAAAGTCGCCGGTACTGTTGATCACCAGCTCGGCGATGGGGTTGTACATGGAGCTGAACCCACTGGAGAAGGCGAAGTAGTTGACGCCTACCTCATAGGCGATGGTGTCGAACAAAATGTCGATCATGGCACGGGAGTCTTCGTCTCTGGCCAGCTTGCCTGCCAGCAGCACATCGTAATAGGCCGGGATCACCGTGTCGGCACTGTACCAGGACAGCAGCTCCAGCACGGCACCCACCATGTCCGGATCCTGGATCGTGGCCGGTACTGCCATCAGACCACCCCAGTCCATGGAGATGTAATTCTCCTGTGCCGCATCGTACTTGGGATAGGGCAGGATCCCCACATCGATCTCGTAGTCCCGGAAGACCACGGCACCGGCAATGGTATCCAACCGGAACAACAGTCTGCCGGAATCAAATTCGAACTGGGCAGATTCATCCTCGGCCGTGGGCTTGAATACGGCACCGGCTTTATCCGTGAGCTTCTGCATCTTTTCGATGATGGAGATGGTCTTCTCCGTGTTCAGTGCCAGCTCTACCCGACCGCTGTCGTTCTTCTGGGTCAGGAACTGGTTACAGCCGGTCTGGATGCTCAGATACTTGGAGGTCTCCGTAGCGGACAGGCCGTAGTTGTCGGTGTCCGGATCCATTTGCCCGTCTCCGTTTACGTCTCTGGTGAAGGTCAGCGCCATATCGATCATGGTGTCCAGCGTCCATTTGCCTTCGTACACCAGCTCATAGGGATCCTCCATGCCGTAGTCCGTGACGATATTTTTGTTGAAATACACCGCATAGGGGCAGGGGATCATGTAGTCGGACACGCCAAAGTAGGTGTTCTTGCCCAGTCGCAGCACGTCCATTTGGGCCCGGTTCCACCAATCGGCAGTCAGATCCACATTGGGCAGGTTATCATAGTTGTACAGCATCCCACCGGTGACCAGCTCGGATACGCCCTGGATGCAGTGGAGCAGGACCAGCTGGTACACGTCGTCGCCGGCGCTGATGGCCTTTTTGGCTTCGGACACTACGTCAGCGATGTATCCGGCATTGTATTGGGTCAGGTCCACGTTCAGATATTCCTCGGTTTGAATGGTACGGGTGAAGATGGCATCGTTCATAGCGTCCCCGGTGGCTTCATCGGCAAAGAAATAGTATTGATAGCCCTGCCATTCCGGGTAGGCGATATTGAAGGTGGCGCCGCCAAAGTCCAGCGTATCCGGGATCTGGTGCATGGGTCTGGTCTCTTCTGTCTCGGTGACGGTGGTGTCGGTGGAAACGGCATTGGTGGTGTCTGCGGCGTTGGTGGTCTCTACCTCTGTTTGTCCACAAGCGGCCAGAGAGAGGAGCATCGAGAACAGCAGCAGGGTGACGGTGATCTTGCGCATGAAAGTATCCTCCATAAGTGAATGAATGGGGTCGGCGGACAAAAAACTCCCGCAGGAAAAACGGGAGCTTCTTGTTATAGAGAAAGGAGATGATTTTATCTCTTCTTGGAAACGGCGTAACCAGCGGCGGATACGATAGCAGCAACAGCGGCTACGATACCGGCGTCGAAGGTCTGGGGAGCAGCAGGAGCTTCAACAGCAGCATCTACCACTTCAGCTTCGGTTTCAACGGGAGCTTCGGTCTCCGGTTCGGGATAAGAAACCTCGTCGTCGGAGAAGGTCAGCGTGATGTCAGCAGCCTGAGAACCGGAAGCGTAACCGGTACCGGGGTGCGCATCGTGGGTGACCATATCGTTGACCTGCATGGACATATTGATGGTGCCGCCAACTTCCAGGTTTGCAACGGGCATAGCGTATTCTACGATGTAACCGTCGTCGGTCTCGGAGGTAGCGTACTTGCAGTCAGCAGATTCGAAGGTGGGCGTGCCGTTTACGTTCTGTACAAAGAAGGTCAGACCGGTAGCTTCGGCGTGGGACTTCCACTTGCCGGAACCTTCGTCGTACCACAGCTCAGCGGCGTCGGCCTGCCAGTTGGTGGGGTTCGATTCGTAGACGTCGGCGCCAACGCTGATCACATCGGAGTCGGTAACAACAACAGCAACATACAGATAGTCGTCGTCCCACAGGAAGTAGGAGGTAGCGGACATATCAACGTCACCGTCCCAGTCCCACTTGTGGAAAGCAGGGTTGCCCAGGGTCTGGGTAGCAGACTGGGTATAGATCTCGTCCAGTTCACCGTCCACAACGGGCGTACCCTTCAGCACATCGGTGGTGTCAGCGGCAGCAACAGGAGCGATCATAGTAGCAGCCAGCATAGCGACCAGCAGCAGAGAAGCGAGTTTCTTCATAATAGTTGTCTCCTAATAATAGACATTTGTAATATGCAAGGCGATCGACATCCACCTGGCTATGTCAGTATTATATCATTTTTGTTAACATAAATCAATGGTCATATACAACAAGATATCCAGTTTTTGTTTGTGTATAGTAGACAAAACACAGCTACAAATGTGGCGGACAGTTGAGGGGAATGGCGCATTTCCTTAATATAAAACCAAGGGTAGGTTGACATATAGGAAAACATGGTTACGTTTCCGGGTGTCGCTACAAGAACGATATTGTACGCCGAATGTAGGGCGGGATGACAACTACTTGACAGAACCAACAATTTGGTATTCAACATCCCGCCGTCGAATGTGTTAGACCGTACGGTATGGGTATTGGGTACACGTTCGTCCTATATCAAAATGATTTTGTATCCCACATTGGTATCGGCTGCGCAAAATCTCAAATCAAAATGTACGTTTGCACAATACCAATATAATACAGACATAGACGTTCGGCGGCGGGATGTCGTCAGCCAAGAGTGATGAGAATACCAAGGGTAGGTCATCCCGCCCTACTTTCGTTTTACCAAAACCTTGTCGCATCAAATCCCCATATCGGAATGCACAAAAGCGGTACGTCTGGGCAGCCTGATCAAAAAACGGGATTACCAAAGCAAACGAGATTTTTCTGCTGATATCGCCCCTACAGTGAATAGTGGAGTTTTCCCAACTTCGCCGTAGGTGAATGTTGATTACCCTCTGAGGACTGCCTGTACAAGGCAGTCATTCCGATACTTATCGAAAAACAAAATTGGAACAAGCCAAACGCCAGTGGAATACAAAAAAGGGGGTCAAGCCCCCTTTTATACCAGATAGCGTTTGATTTTTTTCGCCGAGGTCTTCTCGAACTCCGTCTTGCGGAACTCCAGCTTGTGGATCTGCTTGAAGGAAGGCAGACGCTTGTTCAGCGCCGTGATCTCCTTCTGGATCTCCTTGTAGATGTCCGTGTCCACGTCGGCGAACTTTTCCGCAAAGGCATCCTGGTTCGGGAAGATCACGGCCGTCAGCTTGGTGGAGCCGTCCTCTTCCACACGTCCTACCACCACCGATTCGGCGATCAGATCGATCTTGCCTAAGTATTCTTCGATCTCCTCCGGGAACACGTTCTTGCCGTTGTCCAGCACGATCACCGACTTCATCCGGCCCGTGATGGTGATGTAGCCATCCTTGTCCATATAGCCCACGTCTCCGGTCCGGAACCAGCCGTCGTCCGTGAAGGCGTCTCTTGTGGCCTCCGGATCGTTGTAATAGCCCAGCATCACGTTGTCGCCTTTGACCTGGATCTCCCCGGTGATATGCCCGTCTTCCGTCAGGTCCGATCCGGTGATCCGTATGTCGCAACAGGGCACGGAGGGTCCGATGGAACCACACTTCCGCTTGAAATACGGCGTGACGGCCAGCAGCGGCGCACATTCGGTGATCCCGTACCCTTCGTACAGGGAAATGCCAAAGGATTCAAAGATCGGGATCAAAGACGGATCCAGTGCCGCACCACCGCAGATGATCTTTTTCAGATTGCCGCCGAATGCAGCCCGCACGTCCCCAAACAGCTTGTCGGACACATCGATCCCAAACCGGTTCAAAAATCCGGCCAGCTTCAGACCACCGGTCAGCGCCTTGTCCTTGCCAGACCGCTTGGCTTCCGACAGGATCTTTTTGTACATGGTGTTCACGAACATGGGCACCAGCACCAGACCCGTGGGCTTGTATTCCTTGAAGCTGTTCAGCACGTGCCGCAGGGAATCGTTGATGCAGATCAGACAGCCCAGGTTCACAGCCGCCATCATGCAGCACAGCTCATAGGTGTGGTGGATGGGCAGCACAGATACCAGCACGTCGTCGGAGTTGAAATCCACCGCAGCATCGGCCGAGGTGACCGCAGCGTAAATGTTCTGCTGGCTCAGCATGACGCATTTGGAGGAGCCGGTGGTACCGGAGGTGAACAGCATCTCTGCCATTCTCTTGGTATCGATGGGCAGATCCAGCAGCACCTGCCGCATGGTCGCCACGTCCACACCGGCATTTGTCCCCAGAGTCAGCAGCGTATCAAAGCCATAGCAGCTTGCCGGTGCATCTGTGGTCGGATCAAAGGAAATCGTGAAGCGCACAGACGGATGGTCAGTTGCCAGATCGTGGAAGGTGTCGTTCATGGAGGCCGAATGGATCAGGCAGATCGCATCCACCGAGGTGAGAAAATCCCGGGTGACGGAAGGATCCAGCTCCTTGTCCATGGGGATCGCCACACCGCCGGCCAGCAGGGTACCCAGATAGGATGCGATCCACATGGGAGACGTTTCCCCAACGATGCCAATGCGGATGTTTTCGTTCAGGTGGTCGGTGATGGTATCGTCGTATTTCTGGCAGGTGCGGATGAGACCATCGGCGAAGCGGTACACCATGGAGGTGAATTCCGTGTAGGTCAGGGAATGCTTTTCGCCTTTTTCCTTCCAGATGAACATGGTCTTGTCACCCCAGGTCTCCAGAGATTGGCAGAACTGGGATACATTTTCTATGGTATTGTAGATCCGTTCCCGCTTCTTGTGGCTGCGGACGGTGTATTGCTTCTTCATGGCAGTATCTCCCATTTTATGTTTCTGTTATAATAGAATGTAGAAAATCGATATCGGCTTACAGGGCAGCTTTCGTGGGCACGGCGTCTGTGGGCCCTTCAGAGAATCGGCTCAGACCGTTGTCCAGCTGCTCTAAGATCTGGTAAAACTGCACCAGCTGTTCGTCGGTGATCCCGGCGGTGATCTGGGCAACAGCGTCCTCTAAGATGATCCGGATCTGACCCATGGCAGCCTTGCCGGCATCGGTCAGGATGAATTTGTTGTTGTATCGGGAACCTTCCCGGTCGCTGTAGGAAATGTAGTCGGCCCGGCACAGCTCACCGGTGACACGGGACACAAAGGCTTTGTCCACCTGGCAGTTCCGGGACAGCTCCGCACCGGTCAGCCCTTCGGGATGCTTGTCTAACTGGAACAGGCACATCAGGTGCATACTCCGCAGATCGAACCGAGCCAGCTTTTCGTTTTTGATCCGCTGCAGGCTTTTGGCGATCCGGTCGATGGCAAAGGAAAACCGCAGGAAGCGGTCGTCATAGGATAACATGATGGGAACCTCATTGGGGAAGTAAATAATGAATAATATAGATTGATTTTACATCTTTGGTGCAAAATCTATTTTTGAATCGAAAAAAGTATCTGCGCTTGCACCCATGTGGGGCACTCACGTGGATACCATTGTACCATAGAAAAGTTGACTTGTCAATGATGAAATTGTAAACAGTATGGGAAATCATACGGGATGTGCCGGCAGAAAAAATAACTGGTCATGGAACATACCGGATAGGTGTGTACGTGCTGGAAGGATTGCTCCAGTTGTAAGAAAGATACACAACTCCAAGTAAAATTTCTGCGATACGATTCTGCTGTAGCTATCATATCATCTCCGGAAATTGTACTTTGTAGAGAGAAACTTGCTACTGGTTCTTCGATGATCGGTGTGATTTCAACCAAACGGGATACTCGCTCCTCTGACAATACTGCTTCGTTTAGCTGAACCAATTCCATTTTATCTTCTGTTGTACGCAGATAATACACCGCACATCGATGACTTTCACTGCATTGTCAACACCTTTATACTGCTCTGGCAACGGTTGCGAACGCAGAATTTCCCCATCATAGGTCAATTCCCAAATGGATTGTTCATACACGATCCGGTAGTCTTCGTCCGAATCCACCTCAGAGATCCGTGCCACAAAGGAATCTTCCCTCAGGGTAAGCGGTTCCACACCGACAAGCATATGGGCAGAGCGTATCGGGATCGTTTTTACAGAATCATCCAGGTATGTTAGTTCCAGTTCGCACAAACCGCTGAGAAGATAATCATCTTCCAAAATTGGCGTGACGGTATAGGTTGTTCCGTCTGATAGCGTTTTTTCGGTAACCACCGTTGGTTCGGTTTCCTTTGTGCGACCTTGCAGAGCATCTATAGAGAAAATATACGTCTTCCCACCGTCTTTGCCGGGGATGGTGATGTACAACCTGTCATCCCGAATGGAAAAATCGGAGACGCTGTCCATCTCATTCCATGGTGAAACATCCAAAAGGACACGGCTTTCAGCTGGTGTTACACAGTATACTTTCATATCCGTACCAATGGCGTACAGTTCTCCATCCTGCACAGCAATATGTTCTGCTACAAATCCGTCCAGTAGGTACCGGTCTACCAGTTTATTATCTGCATATACCAATACTGTATTGGTGCCGGAATCCAGCAGGTAGATGTTGTCTCCATCGATGGCATAATCCTCTGGACCGTAGATAGTACCGTGCACATCGGTTACATAACCAAGCGACTCTGTAGTGCGAGACACAGAAGAATTGTCATACACATTTTCTGCGTTGGCGAAAGTTCTGCTTTCCATAGACACGGTCAGGATAGAATTGGATTCAAATGCATCTGCTAATACGGGTATAGCGACTAGAGCCAGCAATAGGGCAAGGCATGAGCCACAGGAGAGATGTGTTTTGATCATATGATACCTCCTTTTTGTGTTATTGTATGTCCAAAAAACAAAAAAGCGCATAGATCGTCTCAATTGTTTGAACAACCTATGCGTCAACGGAAGTGAATTTCAACGGATATTGCACCGTTCCATGGAGTTTTCGACACCAAGGGTGCGTTGGCATAGGTCGTTCATACAGGGAGACACGATAGAAAATCATTATTATACCACACCAACCTCTGCGTGTCAATTGTGTACTTTTACAAAATTACTATATTACAATTGTACATAACCAACAAAAGTACGCCCATATCCTGCGACATAAGCGTACTTTTTCATAAATATTATTCACCACACAAAATCCGGTCGTACCCACAAAGGTCAGCGTTGCCATACAGCGTAGCATAGTCTTCGCCCAGATAGCAACCAAAGGAAGTCACGGAGTCAAAGCCCAACTTCCGGTAGGCTGCCACGTCTGCCTGACACACACTTTCTCGTAGGTGAAATGCCTTCGGTGGTTTTTGCCAGCCGGAGAAGAGGGAATTGTCCATCCAATAGTCTAACACCTTGGCATCCGCTTTGCCAAAGAGGTCGAGCAGTGCCGGCACTGTGGCCGTTTCTGCCCGGTTTTGTTCGCAGCCTTCGTCAAAGAGCGGTCGGTCGTGGTCCCGATGGATGGGTGCGTATTCCAAAAATACGTTGTGCCGGGGGGCGATGGTCGGTGGTACTAGGGTAGCGCAATACGCCAGATAGCTCTGCTTGGCACCGGGTCTGCCAGCTTCCAAGCCTTCCGCAATGGCGTTGGTCAGCAGCATACACTGATCGGACGGGCTCAGGTCACGGCACTTTTCGCACATACACCCGGCAGAGGCCACATCGTCGATCCAGAAGTGGTACTTGCCGGTGGTGGGCACGAAAATTTTCGCCAGCGCACAGGCCCGTTCCCGGATATAGTCCAGCACGTCCGGTTCGCCCACACAGCAGTTGAACTGAGGTGTCCGCTGCCCATGCTCGTCCATGCGGAACCAGTGGGGGTGCGTGGCAAACTTGTCTCGTTCCAGCATCCAGGACAGGGCGTGCATCTCAAACTCGATCTCGATCCCGGCCTTCTCCATGCGGCTCTGGAACCTGGCCCATGCCGGTGTGGAGAGCATATGGATGGCCTCTTCCATGGTCTGGTGCGCATCGGTACCGCCGGCCGGATGGATCCCCACCACGTTCAGGTGCAGTCCTTCGCCAGTGAGCCGGTCTGCCCAATAGTCGGTCAGCGCATCCTCCGCATGGATCACGATCCCACGATGTGTCAGCATTTATTCTGCCTCGTAGCCCAGCTCGTCCATTTCGGCCTGGAAGAAGTCAAACATATGCACGCCGTCGTCGGTCTTGTAGCGGCCTACGGAGTCGGGGCGCATCTCGATCTTCGCCATGGGAATGCCAAGGAACTTTTCCAGTCTGGCTAAGGTCTCGTCCTGATGGAACACCATATCCTCGAAGCGCACGGAGATCAGATTCTTCGGTGCGGGGGTGGCGTGCATGATCTCTCTCTGGTAGTACCAGCTGATGGCACGATTGGTGCGCACGTCGTCGGTCTTGTCGTACTGGATGCCGAAGGTGTTCAGATCGTCGGTCACGTGTGCGCCTAAGATGCAGTCACGGGGATCACGCACCCAATGGATGTACTTGATGTCGGGGAACATCCGTACGATCCAGGGATAAACCAGCGTGGTCTCCGGGATCTTCCAGCCTTTGTTTTCCGCCTTGGATTCTAGCACGGAGTGGAGAAAGCCCTCGATCAGGGTCTTGAATTCCTGGGGGATCTCGCAGGTCAGGGCACGGGAGAAGTCCCATTTGTTGTTGCCCAGATAGTCAACATAGTGTGCGAATACCCGGCAGGCATCGTACATTTGCTCCGGTGGGATCAGGTCGCCGGACTTGTTCAGGGGTTCGCCCATAAACACGCCGCTGGCCGTTAAGGTGTGGGACATAGACCGGGTGCCGCCATGTCCTCTGCCGATCACAGTGATCATCATATGTGTAGTCCTCCAATAAGTTAAGGATGTTTTTTGTACGGTATCAGTGTACCATGTTTGCCGGGATTTGTCAAGAGGGGATTTTGGAGAAAGCTTTAATGCTACGGGAGCAAAAAAAGCCTATCTCCATTTTTATGAAGATAAGCTTTTGATACAGAGTGTTTACTTAAGATACTTCCTTCACATAATCCAATCTATCGTGATAGTAACATCCAAGCATATTCGATAGAGCGTTGCAATACCAGTAGTTCGTTACATATGTGACACCATCGATGGTAACGGTTCCCATTTCTCGTCCGAAAAAGGAGGTCGATCTACCAGGGCAGATCGTGTGTACTTCTCCATTTTCCATATATACTTTCAACACTTGGTTTCCACCGCCCAATGTCATTTCATCTTTCCAGGAGATCCAGCTATAGGGAAAATACAATTTCAAACGATACACGCACGAAAAGAAATCTGCATCAGAGGAAGGCAACTCATATTCCACTTCGTGTACACCCAACGTATAGGTATATTTTTCAATATCATTACGCTTTTCGATGGAACGAAATGATTCATAAGTAAAACCGGTGGTCATGTAGGCTTGCAATGCAACCACTATGGTGAGAAGTACGATTACAACGATGCATAAGGTTAACGTAACTTTGTACCGTTTTGCCATATGGAATCTCCTCAATATATGGAAACGTATTTCTCCAGAATCAACAAATTACCAGAGTTGGGACTTTCGTATGTATATTCACCGTAATAATTTTGGTATTCATCGGTTTGCACGATCAAGTTTGGATGCAGAATTCCTCTCGACTGTGTACGCCATGTATTACTGTTTCTTGTAACTCTATTGTACACGATTTATGTTGTGCTGTCAACATCTGTTCAAAAGAAAAATTATATTTATATAGATGCGGAAAAATCCATGCCTGAATTTATGTATTTTAGCTGAAACAAATTTGCGAACAAATTATTGCGGCGTGTCAATCGTATTTCTAACTTTGCATCTCCCCTCTGCATATACTGTCCATAGACGCAAATGTGTGTCTATCTCGTACCCCAAAAGCAGGAGGAAACAAAAAATGGCAACCTTTCAAAACCGGGCGACCCTGTCTCTTGGCAATACCGTGATCAACTCCAACGTGGTGCAGGGTGAGATCACCGAGGTTTTGCAGCTGACCAAAACCGCAGTCCGTGGGGCCTATGTGCCGGGTGACACCGTGACCTACGCCGTCAGCATCCGTAACTCCGGCACAGCACCCTACACCAACCTGACCCTCACCGATGACTTAGGTGCCTACACCTTTGGGGACACCACCCTGACGCCGTTGACCTACGTGGATGGCTCCGTGCTGGTGTACGAAAACGGCACCCTGCAGCAGACCCCCACCGTCACCGCACCCTTGACCATCACCGGGCTGACCGTACCGGCCGGCGGCAATCTGCTGGTGGTCTACAGTGCCGTGGTCAATCGCTATGCACCACCGGCCTCCGGTTCTACCATCCGCAACACAGCGACCCTGTCCGGTGGTGGCATGACCACCTCGCTGACTGCTGCCGAGACCATCACAGCAGAGGACAGCCCGGCACTGACCATCACCAAAGCCATTTGCCCGGCAGTGATCACGGACAACGGCACGGTGACCTACACCTTTGTGATCCAGAACACGGGCAATACCCCGGTGACAGCCGCCGACGAAGCCGTGATCGCCGATACCTTTGAGACCACCGCCACAGGGCTCACCGTCACCTTTGCCGGTCAGCCCTGGACGGAAGGCACCGACTACACCTACGACAACACCACAGGACAGTTCACCACCACCGGCACCATCACCGTTCCGGCAGCCACCTACACCCAGGACAGCACCACCGGCGAATGGATACTGCAGCCCGGCGTGGCAGAGCTGGTGATCACCGCTGCCGGTGTGCAGGTGCGGTGACAAATGCCCGTGCCCGACCGAATAGATCCGGCAAGCGCATACAAGATCCGAAAGAAAAAATACGGTGGGTACTTTTGGGGTACCTACCGTATTTTCATGGGTGCGCAAGGGCACGACTTATCTTCTGTTCTTTCTGGACAGGGTGAAACCAGCGGCAGATACAACAGCAGCTGCAGCAGCGATCACGCCAGCATCGAAGGTCTGGGGAGCAGCAACTTCGCCGGCAGCGGCATCGTCGGCCACCACTTCGGCTTCAGTAGTGGTAGCTTCCGGCAGAGCGTCTACCAGGGTAGCCATGAACCACTTGGTGCCGGCTTCTTCGGTGTAGCCACCCAGCTGTACAGCCTGCATGGGCTCGGTCATGTCAGAGGACATTTCCAGTACACGCTGTGCGGTGATGAATTCCAGGCCGGAAGAAATGGAGCTTTCCGCAGCCAGGTTCTTGTCCCACTTTACAGCCACTTCGTATACGGTGGTGCCGGCTTCCTTGTCGTGTACTACCTTGTAACCAGAGGTAGCAGCATCGCCGCCAACTACATCCAGACCGGTCTCAGCGATCTCATGGTAGAAGTATACGTTGCCATCGTTGCACAGAGCGAACCAGTACTTGGAGGTGTCGCCCAGGTCTTCGGATTCCACGTCGCTCTTCATGTCGAAGCGAATGGAGTCACCGCACCAGGGGTTTCCACCGGGCTCGGTCGGGTTGGTGTGGTCGGTATCGCCGATCACGCAGCAGAAATACAGATTGGTCTCGTCCCATCTGTAGTAACCCTTGATATCCTTCGAGGTGTGGCCAGCGGCGGGGTCGGTCACATACTGACCGATGTTGCTGCTGTCGATGCTTACCAGGGGTTCGCCCCAGCCTTCTGCAGGGTCAAAGATACCATCGATGGTGGGGGTCACGCTGCCCACTCTGGGAATCTCCAGTTCTGCGGTACGTTCTGCGGGAAGAGCACCCACCTGTGCAGCCAGAGCAGCTACCAGCAGGATCGTCATAACACCGGCTTGTACTTTTCTCATGATGCATTCTCCTTTGTGATATATAAAAACTTCTGATTGTCGGTCCTGCAGCCGGTGTCGATCGTCGGACACAGGGAGCAAGCCAGCTACAATTGTACCACAAAATTTCAGTGAAAATATGGAATTTCTATGAACAAGACCATGTTTGGCAATAAAATACGGCAGGTATGAGAAATGCCTACCGTATTTTATACATTTGTACAACTTCGTACTTATCGATCAAACAGAGGCGCAAAGGTGATGCGGCCGCTGGCTGGATCGGATTCCACCAGGCGTGCCTGCATTCTGGTGCCCAGCGTATACAACGCACCACGGGAACGCAGGGTGCAGAAGGCCTCGTTGATGGTGGCATCCGGGAACAGCGGTGTGGGGATCATGCCCTCCACCAGATTGTCGCAGCGGACGAACAGACCAAATTTCAGCACGGACACCACGGTCACGTCGAACACCTGTCCCACCTTGTCGGTCATGTACAGCGCCATATACAGATCCTCGATCTTACGCTGTGCCTGCAATGCCTGGATCTCTGTGACAGAAGAAGACACACCACGCTCCGGTGCCGCCTGGGCTAAGATCTCCGGGAACGCTTCCTTAGGCAGGGTCGTCTCCGATGTCAGCCGACCGTTTTCGGTATAGGGCAGCACGGCAGTCAGCACATTGTGGACGAACAGGTCCGGATACCGGCGAATGGGGGAAGTGAAGTGGCAGTAGGTGGCGGCACCCAGACCAAAGTGGGCGCCCGGTTCAGCTACATATTTTGCCTTGGCCATGGTCCGCTGCAGCACCGTGGAGACGATGTCCCCGATCTCCCGACGATAAGCTTCGGCTAAGATCCCGGAGAATTTATCGGCCAGCCCCGTTTTGCCTGCGCTGGTGTCAAACACCCCTTTGTTGTTGACCAGCCCGAAGGTGGGCAGTCCCAGATTGTGGACATAGGTGGCAAAGGATTTCAGCCGTTCCTGTAAGGGTGTATCGTGGGTGCGGTACAGGCAGGGCAGCTCCAGGGAATGCAGAGTCTCTGCCACGGCCATATTGGCTTGCAGCATGAACTGTTCGATGATCTTTTCGGCGTCTCCCCGTTCCTGCCGCAAAATCTCCACCGGTGCGCCACTTTCGTCCAGCACGATCCTGGCTTCCGTATCGGACAGCTCCAGTACGCCACGACTGCGGGCCTGCTTTTTCAGTACCCGATACAGGGTCTGCATTTCCCACAGCATGGGCAGCACCAGCCGATATTTGTCGGTGAGGACCTCGTCCTCGGTGCCCGTCAGCAACGCATTGACTTCGCTGTAGACACCCCGTACGGCAGTACGCAGCAGCGATTTGTAGATCTCCACCTTTTTCCGTTGTCCGTTGGGAGAGAGGGTGATCTCACAGGTGATGGCGTATTTGTCTTCTCCGGCGTTCAGGGAACAGGCACCGTTGGACAGGGCCTCCGGCAGCATGGGGATCACCTTGTCCGTGAAGTACACGCTGGTGCCCCGGCGTCTGGCTTCCTTTTCCAGACAGGAGCCATAGGGCACATAATGGGACACATCCGCAATGTGTACGCCCAATACCCAGTCGCCGTTCAGATTTTTCCGCAGCGATACGGCATCGTCCAGATCCTTGGCGTCGGCGCTGTCGATGGTCATCAGGATCTGATCCCGCAGGTCCACACGACCCATATAGGTCAGCGGCTGTGCGGCGACGACTTCTGCGGCGGTTTTCACATAGGTTGGAAACTCCGTCCGGATCTGGCAGGTGTGCAGAATGGAGGCATAGTTGGCTTCCCGGCTCTTACCGCTGCCAAACACCGTGCCGATCTTGCCCCTGGTGTCAAAGACGGGGATCTCGTCCAGGGGATTTCGGTCGGGCTTTTGCGGAACGGTGATGGTGCGGGAACGGGTGAAGGCAGGCTCCCCATCGGGCACGACCTCTACCTTGTCGCCGCTTTGGGCACCGATCATGGCGCAGTCCTCCGGCGACACATACACCAGCACCCGGAGCTTGTCGTTGTCCGGCTTCACCATGGCGTAGGTGTCGGCAATGGTCAGAACGCCCGTGATGGATACGCAGGCTCGTTCCAGAACATCGGTGACTTCCCCTTCGGCACTGTGCGCCACACCGGCCTTGGTGCTGGGACGACGGTTCACACGGACCCGAACCAGGTCACCGCTCATAGCACCCAGGGACGCACGGGGATAGATGAAGATATCCTCACCAAGGCTTTCCTCCGGGTTTTCGGGAATGGCAAACCCAAAGCCTCTGCCACTGTAGCTGAACCGGCAATCGACAAAGATCTCCTGCTCCTTGGCAGGCTGTGGTGGTGTGACCTCGGTGGCCGCTTTCTTTTTCTTCTTCTTTTTCTTCTTTTTGGCAGCTGCCGTCAATTCCTGTACAGCCTGTTCGATCTGCTGTGCAGCGGATTCTTCAGCGGCAGCATCGGCCACTGACTCTGCTACTTCGGTTGGTGTAGCTTCTGGAATCGGCTCGGCAACGTTCGACACCGGTTCGATCACTTCCGGAATCGGTTCAGCAGCTTCGGTCACCGGTTCGGCTGTTTCGGTCACCGGTTCAGCAACTTCGGGAATCGGTTCGGCTACTTCCGGTACCGCTTCGGCTTTCTTTTTTTTCTTGGCTTTTGTCTGGCCTTCGATCTGGCCTTCGACCTTGGCAGGTGTGCTCTTTTCCGGTGTGACTACGATCGGCGTTGGCGTGGCGTCGGCAGCTTCCTGCACCGGTGTGGGTTCGGTGACCACGGCAGCATCGATCGGTTTCCCCTTTTTGCTTTTTTTCACCGGCTTCGGTGTGACCTCCACAACGGCCTCCGGCTGCGGTGTCTTGCTCTTTCCCTTGCCCAGGGTATGGGTCAGGGTGTTGGTACCGGCAGCTCTGGCAGCATCGGTGACCTGACCGGCCTTATGCGTCGTGCCCGGTTTGCCTTCGACAATGATGGCATCCCGACCGGAGCTCTGTCGTTTGCGGCTGGGCTTTGGGTCTGCATCCGCTGTGGGTGTGGGAAAAGCAAAGCCGCCGCCGGTAAAGCGGACCTTACGTGTGCGGATCCCGGAGGTGTCGTCTGCCGGTGTGGTTCTTTTGGGTGGTTTGGTATTTCTTTTACTTATCAAATGAACATCCTTTCCGTGGCTGAAAATTTTGTGTGGGTTCCTTTGTGACCATAGGGTTTCCAAAAGGCAGTGGTGGCATACGGTCGATCTATTTCCAGAGTTTCTGTGATTCTCACGCTTTGCACATATTCCAATATGTGATGAAAAAAGCGGAACCCATAGGAGTCCCGCTTTTGGCCTATCTCGATCTTATTCTGCAGCGCCGTCTTCACCAGCTGCTTCAGCATCGGTGTCTACCGCATCAGCGTCAGCGTCAACATCCGCTGCGTCAGTCTCTTCGCCGGTCACGGTCTCCACGTTGGCGGAATCCAGTACGGCATTGGACAGCAGGCTGCTGTAGTCAGTGGTATCCTGCATCAGGTAGGACACCAGCACCAGTACACAGAAGACGATCGCAACCACGGTGGTCAGCTTGGACAGCTTCTTGTCCAGCGTAGAGCCCTTGGTCTTGCCGAAGAAGGTCTCAGCACCGCCGGCGATGGTACCGGACAGGTTGTGATCCTTGCCGTTCTGCATCAGTACAGCAACGACCAGGAAAATAGCGGCGATGATCAGAATAATGCCAATTGCGACTTGCATAATAGCCTCCATACTCTGCGTTGTGTTTTTTGGAAAATAGATATGGGCACAAGGATACCCTTATAAAACCACTTAGCTTATCTATTGTACCATATTCTCTCCCCAAATGCAATAGTATTGGGGAAATTTCTTAAAAAAATTTTTCATAGATTTTGTAAAAATATCGGCCTGTGCCGTACACCCTGGAACCGACTTGCCGGATTGTGTCAAAGATACGGACTTGCAAAGCGGCGCCTTTTGTGCTATACTATACACGAAAACCATAGCCAACGCATCCGCATGGACTATATATATAAAGGAAGTATCTCATCATGCAGACACGACTGTACACACCGGCCGACGTTGCCGCCATGACCCATATCTGGAATACCGTTGTCCGGGACGGCATTGCCTTTCCCCAGACCGAAGCGCTTTCCATCTCCGCAGCCGAAGCGTTTTTTGCGTCCCAAACGGCGTGCGGCGTGGTGGAAGAAAATGGTACGATTTTGGGAATGTACATCCTGCATCCCAACAACATCGGTCGCTGTGGCCATATCGCCAACGCCAGCTATGCGGTTTCCGCCGATCACCGTAGCCGTGGGGTAGGAGAGATGCTGGTGCGGCACTGCATGACTACAGCCAAGGAACAGGGCTTTCGGATCCTGCAGTTCAATGCGGTAGTGGCCACCAATGCACCGGCTCGCCATTTGTACGAGAAGCTGGGCTTTGTTCCCTTGGGCACCATTCCCGGCGGCTTTCGTATGGGCGACACACCGGAGGACATCCGCTACGAGGATATCGTGGTGTATTACCATGTGCTGTGAGAGAGCCATACGACAGAAGGAGTACTGCGGTGATACAGGCTATGGCATAGGGCTTTGCCAACGTGTGCACGAACGTCTCTGCCGCAGATAAAAAATTTCTGTAAAAATTCCCAAAAGAGCATTGCAATCCGGCGGCATATATGCTATACTATCCATGTAGACCTTTGACTTTTGCTCAAAAGAGATCGTTTGGCATTTCTCCGAAAGAAGAAAGGCAGCGCTTCTCTCCAAAGGGAAAAGTCGTAAACTTCTCATGAAAAGGAAGGTACATATATGGAACAGGTACGTTTTGGTGTTGTCGGGATCGGTAACATGGGTTCCGGACACGTGAAAAACCTATTCGAGGGCAAGGTCCCCGGCGCCGTTCTGGCAGCAGTCTGTGACCTGAAGCAGGATCGTCTGGATTGGGTCAAGAGCTTCTGTGGTGACGATGCAGATATCGCCTATTTCCAGGACTACAAGGAAATGCTGGCTTCCGGCAAGATCGATGCCGTGATGATCGCCACGCCCCACTATTTCCATCCCATCATCGGTATGGACGCATTTGATGCCGGTATCCATGTGCTCAGCGAAAAGCCCATTGGCGTATACACCAAGAAGGTATACGAATTTATGGCAAAGGCCGAAGAGCATCCGGAGCTGACCTTTGGGATCATGTACAACCAGAGAACCGACCACTTCTACCAGAAGATGCGTGAAATGGTACAAAACGGCGAGCTGGGTGAGTTGAAGCGCTGCATCTGGATCATCACCGACTGGTACCGTACCCAGGCATACTACAACTCCGGCGGATGGAGAGCGACCTGGGCAGGCGAAGGTGGCGGTGTGCTGATGAACCAGTGTCCCCACAACCTGGACCTGTGGCAGTGGATCTTTGGTATGCCCAAGCGGATCTTTGCCACCTGCGCACTGGGCAAGTACCACGACATCGAAGTAGAGGATGACGTGACCGCTATGGCCGAATATGAAAACGGCGCCACCGGCGTGTTCATCACCACCACCGGCGAATATCCCGGCACCAACCGTCTGGAGATCACCGGTTCCAAGGGTAAGCTGGTATACGAAGCCGGCAAGCTGCGCTACACCAAGCTGGGCGTAGACGAACGGGAATTCACCTTCTCCACCGACCAGGGCTTTGCTTCCATTCCGTTGGAGACCACGGAACTGGAGATCGAAGGTGGTCACGGCGAACAGCACGTTGGTATCCTGAAGAACTTCACCAACCACATCCTCCACGGCGAGCCGCTGCTGGCACCCGGTAAGGAAGGCGTGAACGGTCTGTCCATCTGCAATGCCATGATGATGTCCTCCTGGACGAACCAGTGGGTAGACGTCAAGAACGACGGCGAAGCATTCTGGACACTGCTGCAGGAAAAGATCAAGACCTCCCGTGCCAAGGAAGACTCCGGTGTGGTATTCGACACCGAAGGCACCTATGGGAATAAGTAAGAGATAAGAAGTCAGAAATAAGAAGTGGCAGACTTACACTATGGTGTGGGTCTGCCGCTTTTTTGTTGCGTTGGGAATCGTATTTACCGATTCACTTTGGGATTGTCGGTTCGTTCCAGCAGGTAGTCTATAGACACATCGAAGTAGTCCGCAAACCGGATCAGGGTGGCATAATCCGCTTCCCGTGCTTCGGTCTCGTACCGGGAAATGCTGTTTTGGTTCATCCCCAGATCCATCGCCAGCTTCAGCTGGGAGATCTTCCGCTTTTGTCGTAATTCTTTCAGGCGCATATTTTTCTCTCGATTTTTTTGAATTTGGTCTTGACAAAATTATACCAAAATGGTATAATAGATTTATCCCGAATTGGTATAAGCGAGGGAAATATGCGTGAACTTTGGAGGAAATATGGTGAACAGGGAAGAACTAATGGAGAGACTGGATTTCTGCGAAACTGCAATTCGCAAAATGATGACTTTTGGCAATACCATAAGCCAATGTAATGCGGAAGTGGAGGAACAACAATATTTGATTACGCTCTGCAGTAATGAGAAAGTATGGAAAGAAATTGTCACAACGATTGTTAAAACAATAATTGCTGGCATTGTAGGGCTGATAGGCAGTGGATTCGTTGTTCAAATATTAGCATATATATTCCATATTCCGGGTTCGACACAAGATGGGATTATGCTGATTATTAGCGGTGTAGCGAGTTTGATCGCTTTGTTAAGAGGTATAGGCGATATCAACGATGCAAAGGATGCACCGCAAAGGATTGCACGGCTTGAAGAGGAACTGGCTGAGAAAAAACAGAAATTGGATTCTGTAAAAAAAGAGTTGGCAGAGTATAGGGGTTCTGCGGAATGGAGCAAAGCGGTGAGTTATATTCCGAAAGACTATTTCTATCTTTCTGCCATCGAAAAGCTTTTGTCGTTTGTGAAAAATGGACGTGCCGATACCATGAAAGAAGCGTTGGACTTATACGAAGAGTATCTGCATCGGGAGAAAATGGAATATGAAGCTAAGAGAGCAGCGGATAATGCGGAAGTGACAGCTATCGCTACACAAGAAGCTACGGAATATTCTAAGATCATAGCAGAGAAAGCGCAGAGTATAGAATACTTAACGCAAATGAATGCATACAGAACTACTGAAATACAGAACAATATTGATATAGATATTACAATAGAGTGATTATACCCATCACAAAAGGAGGAACATTCTTATGAAACCGACATCCATTTCCAAAACCGTCGCAGCTGCCCTTGTGCTGACCACCGTTGCTACAGTCAGTGCATATGCGGGAGCTAACCGTAAGGAGATCAAGGCATACCTGGACTACGATGTGAAGCTCCAGTACAACGTGGAAGAAAAGACCATGCTGGACGCAAACGGCTCCCGTGTGTATCCGATCTTCTACAACGGTGAGATCTATCTGCCCGTGAGCCAGTTTGAAAACCTCATGGATGTGCCTGCCAAATACGATACGGCAAAAAATACCGTTCGGCTGGGCATCACCGGCGATGCAGTGGACTTTATCGATACCTACAAGCCGGTGTATATTTCCAATGGTGGGACAGCCAATCAGCATGTGATGTCCAGCAAAGGAAAGACGTTGGAGATCGGCAGCCAGAAGTATACCCACTATATCCAATTCTATCCGGGAAAGGCAAAGTATAACGAAACCTACCATACGTATCTCTCCTATGATATAGGCAAGAAATACACCACATTGCAATTTGACATCCACTCCAAAGCCAACCGAGACGATTCTATCAGCGTTCTTGGTGATGATGATAAGCTGCTCTGCAAGATCGACATGAAGCAGGGAGATATTTTGCAAACAGTCAAGATCGACGTAACCGGCGTTTCCCAGATCAAGTTTGTTTCTACAGCTGATACGGTTTCCAACGCACACTATGTCTACATCGTAAATGGCATCCTACAGTAAAAACAGGTCTGTATATCATGCAAGCTTTCACTTGGTGATATACAGACCTGTTCCTTGATATCCAGATCGTCCCAGGCCAGCATACTATGGTGTGTGCAGTGTGCTTTTTGAACGGAGAAACAAAAAATTTATAAAAACCACTTGTACCCAGCCGGGTTTTGTGCTATACTGAATATAGAAAAAGGAACCCCGGAAAGGAGAATGCGGCGGCATATGGAAAGGACAGACTATGACCCGCTGTTGTGGGAACAGGACGACGGACAGCCATCGGTCTTTGCCCAACACCTGGAGCGGACACCGGAGGATATCATCTGTGACGAATCGTTCAAGAACCTATTGTCTACACGCTACTTTCTGGCGTGGATCCTGAAGGGCTGCGTGTGGGAATTCAAAGCGGTCAGTGTGTCGGACATTGCGGAGATCTACATCGAAGGCGACCCACAGGTATCGAATACGCCTGTGCATCCCGGTCAAAAGGGGGAACGCATCCACGGACTGGATACCGCAGACAAAAGCCGGGATGAACGCACCACGCTGTACGACATCCTGTTCTATGCCACACTGCCGGGCTCTACGGAAAAGATCTGTTTATCAATATCGAGGCACAGAACCGCTACAATCCAGGGTATCCGCTGACCAAACGAGGGATATATTATTGCAGTCGACTTCTGTCTGCCCAGTTTGGACGAGATTTTGCCGATGGACAGTACGACAAGCTGAAAAAGGTGTATTCCATTTGGATCTGCACCAATGCACCGGACAGCCGAAAAAACACCGTCACGCTGTATGAGCTGGCTGAGCGGCAGCTGCTGGGGCAAGCGGAGGAGAAGCGGGAAAACTATGATCTGTTGTCGTTGGTGATGATCTGCTTCAACAACAAGCGACCGGAGGTTTTCGGCGAGACCACGATGACGGGAGACGATCCCACGGATATGCTGCGCCTGCTGCGTATGCTGTTGTCCGCTGATCTATCCCCATTGCAGAAGCATCAAATGATCATGGACGATTATCATATTCCCATGACACAACAAATACGTGAGGAGGTATACCGTATGTGCAACGTAAGCCAAGGGATAAGAGAACAAGGGATTGAACAAGGGATCCAGCAGGGGCTTAAGCAGGGCATCCAGCAAGGTATCAAGCAAGGCATCCAACAAGGTGTTGAAAAGGGGATTCAGCAAGGCATCAAGCAAGGTGTTGAACAAGGGCTCCAACAAGGCATGGAGCAGGGGAGAAATTTGGAAAAGGCAGAGATGGTGCTGACCATGCTGAAGAAGAAGTATCCGGTGCAAATGATCCTGGACTGCACAGGGTATCCTATAGAGAAGATCCAAGCCATGGCGGAGGAGCATCATATTCCCGTTGTATACGAAGCATAGCACAAAAGCAGCCTACCCCCGATGTGGTATCGAGGATAGACTGCTTTTTTCGTTACATGGTGATTCGGTTGCTGTTATTCTACCGTGCGGATCTCCAGGAACATATCCCGGTTGGCTTCGATCTTTTCGGCACTGCCTACCGCACACAGGTATTCCTGGGGCAGGATGCTGTCGATCACGTCGCCGACCTTGCGGAAATCTTCGGCCGTGATGTCCAGCGTGGCCTTCCGGTGTGCCAGAATGTTTTCATAGGTGCGACCGGTCATGTAGCACTGGAAGGAACGGTCGATCTTTCCGGCAGGAGAATAGGGGCGCTCCGTGGACGAGAAGGTGCCGATCACGTACCGGTTCAGCTCCTCTTCCGGCAGGTCGGTGGTGTGCAGATACGTGCCGGTCTCCTTGTATACCCCATCGGTCTCAGCCAGACGAGGGTCACGGTAGGAGTAGAAGTACACGGACGCATCGTCAAAGCCACAGCCGCAGCCATAGGCACCGCCGGATACCCGGATCTTCTGGTACAGATACTCGTAACTTGCAGCCGTACGAGCCACCAGCATGGTACCACTGTACTTCTGTCCGGCTGCAGCCAGGTCGCCGCAACGTGCCAGATAGGTCACCTGGGAAGAAATGGCAAGACCTTCGTTCTTCTTCACGGGTACCAGCGCTTCGCCGTCCCCAACGGAGGTGTGCTCCAGACCGGCAAAGGAGGCGCAGAAGGTGGGCAGACCGGCTTCCATAGCGGCATAGCCTGCTTCGTCTGCACCGATGCTCACCAGCAGCTTGGCCGGGTCGAACAGATACTTCGCCAGCTTGGTGAGCTTTTCAGCAGCGTCTGCACCCTTTTCGTCAAAGTTCTTCAGCAGATCCTGCAGGAACCAATAGTAGTCCATACCGCCGGTCATTTCGCTGAACAGGGCAGAGGGCAGGTAGTAGGACTGGGCACGGGCGATCGATACGCTGTGACCGTTGTTCTGGATCTGCCGCTGCTTGCCGGAAATGGTCTCGGCGATGATCTCACGCAGCCGCTTCAGGTCGCCAAAGTGGGTGGTACGCAGGATCTCCGATGCGGTATCCAAAGCGTACCCCACCTTGTCTGCCAGCACCCGGAAATATACGGTGAACAGTGCATTATATTCCTTGCTTTCCCACTTGCGGTATACCGGCAGACCAAAGCTCAGGGAACCGGTGTACATCTTCATTTCTACCACAAGATCACCGAAGGCATGGCCGTCCGTGTCCATCTTGCCCAGCGCTTCGGTCAGAAGACCCAGGTAGGGCAGATATTCCTTCGGCAGAGACGGTACCGGGAAGCACAGTCTGCCATAGGTGATGCCGCTGGTATCCACTTCATGGACCACAGCCGGTACGCCGCCGACCGTCCGCTCCGTGTTGTACAACGGCAGCGTTTCGTAGGGAATGTCGTGTCTGTCCAGCACGGGGATGCAGTGCAGCTCTTCGTAGGTGGGTTCGTGGCTCTGGTATTCCCGGAGCGCATTGGTTTCAGCGATGATGGCATCCACCTGTTCCGGTGTCAGAGAAGCCTTGTAAGCTGCCAGCTTTTCGGCAAGAGCAGCGGTGGTCTCCTCGTTCATGCCCGGCTTGGGGGACAGATGCAGCCACAGACCATGGGTGCTGTCCAGCAGATAGGTCTTGATCAGGTTTTCGAAGTAGCCGGTGCCCACCTTTTCCCGCAGTGCCACATAGACGTCCAGCACATGGAGATTGTCGAAGATCTTGTCTTCGTCGTAGAGCCAGCTCTGCAGCATACTGATGGCGTAGTGCAGACCCTTGGGGCTTCCACCGTAGTCGGCTTCCCGGAACCGGAATTCGCTGCGGTTCAGAGCGGCCAGCAGTGCCTTTTCGGAGATGCCGTCCTGTACCAGCTTGGTCAGGCTGTCCCGGATCACCTGCTGGAACTTGGGATAATCCTCTGCCTTGCAGTCCTTGGCAGCGATGATGAACATCCCCTCGATCATGTGGGTCTCGATACCGCCGTACACGTCAGAGCCAATGCCGGCGTCCAGCAGGGCCTGCTTGATGGGAGCACCGGGTGCATCCAGCAGCACTTCGCCCAAAAAGTCCCATGCGGTGTTGGCCATTACGTCGCCACTGCCACCACAAGCGGCTGCATAGGCAAAGTAGGACTTGCCTGCCGGATCCTCATCCTTGCCGATGGGATAGCATTCGGTGATCTCCTTCACGCAGCCAAAGGGCTTCTGGGGTTCGATCTCGGTCTTGGGATCGATGGCAGTGAAGGCAGAAAGATAGTGTTCGTCCATCCATGCCAGCCGTTCTTCGATGTCCATATTGCCGCACAGGAAGATGTAGCTGTTGGAAGGATGGTAGTAGCGTCTGTGGAAGTTCAGGTAATCCTCGTAGGTCAGAGAGGGGATCACAGCCGGGTCGCCGCCGGAGTTCACGCCATAGGTGGTTTCCGGGAACATCTGCTGCTGCAGGGTCTCAAACAGCACGGAGTCGGGAGAGGACATAGCACCCTTCATTTCGCTGTACACAACGCCGTTGATCTTCAGCTCGTCGTCGGCGTTTTCCAGCTCGTAGTGCCAGCCTTCCTGCTGGAAGATCTGCTTGTACTTGTAGATGTTGGGATAGAACACGGCATCCATGTACACGTGCATCAGGTTTTCGAAGTCTGTGTCGTTGCAGGAAGCCACGGGATACAGGGTCTTGTCCGGGTAGGTCATGGCGTTCAGGAAGGTGTTCAGGGAACCCTTCACCAGCTGCATAAAGGGGTCACGGGCCGGGTAATTCTTAGAGCCGCACAGGACGGTGTGTTCGATGATGTGGGGCACACCGGTGGAGTCGGTAGGTGTGGTACGGAAAGCGGCGCAGAAGGTCTTGTTTTCGTCGTCGCTGGACAGCACACAGATCCGGGCGCCGGATTTGTCATGCCGGAAGATCAGGCCCAGGGAGCGTACGTCACTGAGGTATTCTTCTTTGAGCAGCGTATACCCGGGCGTTGCACCCAGTTCAGCTGCCGTGGTAATGGATTTAGACATATCATTTTTCCTTTCGGTCTGTATTTTTTTATGATCTCTAACTTGCACATATGGGGGTAAGGGTGTCCAACATTCGCTTCCAGCGAAGTTGCTCCCTTTTACCGGACCCGCATTGGTTTCAACTGGCGTTGGGCGTATACCTATGGAGCGACTCCATTTGCCACGTTTTGGGTTTGTATTGGCGTACGGCGTGTTTCAATGCTGAATGCCAAATTATTTGACGTGCAATGTTGTGCGTTGGCACAAATAACACACATCGAAAATAATATCGATAATGGGATATCTAATTTGACGGATACCTATAACGTACGGCATATCACATTCGACGGCGGGATGACCTACCCTTGGTATTCACATCGCTCTTAGCTTACGACATCCCGCCGTCGAACAAATTGGTATTCTCTATGGGTATCCACCAAACCGAATATCCCGCCGCCAAGCGTGTTTCGATGCACGGTATGGGTATTAAATACCCAGCATTCCACCGGAAGTGTGTAGTCCCAAGCCCAAACGCAGTTTGAAACCAATGGGGTTCCGCAGAAAGGGGATCGATCCCCTTGCCCCTCTTACCCCTTCATTATACCACATTTTTGCGCCATATGCAAGAGGGATATCGTGCATATTCACAACTGCCTCTTGACATTGTGGTGCCGGTGTGCTATACTTTGGGTGAAATTCTGTAAATGAAGGTTGGTGAAGTTTATGCAGCTCTCTACATTAGATAAACGCCTGGACGCTATGGCGGAAGAAGATATCCGGGATGGCCTTGTGGCTTGTGCCGGTATGCAGGTCGTGGTGGATGGCAAAACGATATACAAGGCAAACCATGGCTATGCCGATGCCGACAGCTCGGTACCGCTGGCCGACACGCACCTGTTCCGTATGGCATCGATGACCAAGCCTGTGACTGCCGTGTGCGTCATGCAGCTGGTCGAAGGTGGCAAGCTGTCCCTGGACGACCCGGTGGAACGATACCTGCCCCTGTTCCAGTACCGGCAGGTGGCAGAGGTGTCCGGCGAGGGCAAGCTGACCGGTACCCATCCGGCACCCAGACCCTTCACGATCCGGGACCTGCTGACCCATTCGTCCGGCCTTGGTTCCGGTGCGTACTTCGGACAGTTCTGCAAAAATCCGGGCTTTGCAGATGGGGACACGCTGGCAAGCAAGATCGGCGACTGGGCAGACTCCCTTCTGGAATTCGATCCCGGCACCCGGTTCTCCTACAGTGGTCTGGTTGGCTTTGATGTGCTGGCCCATCTGGTGGAGCTGGCAGCGGATATGTCCTACGAGGATTATGCCAAGGCCAATTTGTTTAGCCCACTGGGCATGACCGACACCTGCTTCACACCCACAGCCGACCAGTGGACCAGACTGGTGCAAATGCACGAGACCGTGGAAAAAGGCGTGATCCGACCGGTGGATATGCAGGGACAGATCTTTGGCGGTTGTCCCACCACGTACCACTCCGGCGGCGCAGGACTGGTGTCCTCTTTGACCGACTACACACGCTTTGCCCGGATGCTCCTGGGCGAAGGCACACTGGACGGCGTACAGATCCTGCAGCCGGATACCGTGGGATCGATGCATATCCGGCAGCTTCCACCGCTTGTGCCCGGCACAGACGCCACCTATTCCTGGGGACTGGCCATGCGTTTGGCTCTGTGCGACAACGGCTCCCAAGCACCGCTGCCCAAGGGTGCCTATGGTTGGTCTGGCGCCTATGGGACCCACTTCTGGTGCGATCCGGCCGGAGGGCTCTGTGCGGTGTATGTGTCCAACATGACTACAGCCGGCGGCTCCGGTGCCTTGACAGCACGGCATTTTGAGAACGTCGTATATGGGGAATGACAGTTTCTAAATTTCCTTTTTTTGTAAAAAAGTTTTCACAACTTCTTGACAATTCTGAAAAAGCATGATATACTATAGACAAAGCTGAAAAAGGACGCATTTGTGGCAAAAACACCAGAAATCGCCGCTTCCACACCACAAGGAACCTGTGTACGGTGGTGCGAACGATGGACGGTGCAGCGCCCGGTGCGAAACGTGACAAAAGGGGAAAGCGTATATGAAATGTCCTTCCTGTGGATTTCGGGAGAGCAAGGTCATCGACTCTCGTCCGGTGGAGGAAAACAACAGCATCCGCCGACGGAGAGAATGCCTGAACTGCCATGCCCGGTTTACGACCTATGAAGTGGTCGATGTGTATCAGCCGGTGGTGCTGAAGAAGGATGGCACCAAGGAGCTGTTCGACAAAAATAAGCTGCTGACGGGACTGCTGAAGGCTTGTCAGAAGCGGCCGGTCAATGCCGAAGCGGTGGCAGACGAGATCGAATCCTCGCTGTACAATACCATGCGCCGGGAAGTGACATCCCAGCGGATCGGCGAATTGGCGATGGAAAAGCTCAAGGTACTGGATGCGGTGGCGTATGTGCGCTTTGCTTCGGTACACCGGGAATTCAAGGACATCGATACCTTTATGAAGGAGATCACCGATCTACAAAACAGTGAAAAATAATCGATTGCAAAAAATAAAAAATGACGGTGATAGGTACCCCCAATGCTGGATCCATGGTGTTGGGGGTACACAGCACTGTCACCGATTGGTGAAGGGACTGTCGCTATGGTGCGCTGTGTTGGTGTTGTCCTGCAGTCTTGCCGGCTGTGGTGTATATCGCCGGACGGATCTGTCCGATACCATGGAGACCGTTGGGGTCAGCCAGCCGGATCTGCCAGCCGCAGCCGATACGCCGGTGGAGAACGTGGAGAGCCCCATCACCGATCCGTATCTGGGTGTGGAGATCACCTTTGTGGCGGCCGGGGACAATCTGATCCATCCGAATATCTACCAGGACGCCCGGTCCCGTGGCACAGCGGAAAAGGAATACGACTTTCTGCCCATGTACACCGATGTGGCAGACCTGATCGCCGGTGCCGATTTTGCCTTTATCAACCAGGAGACCCTGATGGCTGGGGAGGCCTATGGCTACTCCGGCTATCCGACCTTCAATTCCCCGCAACAGCTGGGGTACGATCTGGTGGAAGTGGGCTTTGACATTGTGGGACTTGCCAACAACCATATGCTGGATCGTGGCTCCGGCGGTCTATACGACAACGTGCAGTTCTGGAACGGTCTGCCGGTGACCACCATTGGCGCCTCCGTTGGGGAAGCACAGCCGGCATTTCTGGAAAAGGACGGCGTGACCATTGGGATGCTGTCGTACACCTACGGCACCAACGGCATCGTACAAAAAGCGGACGCAGTGGTCAAGGTGCCCTACATCGACAAAGACCGGATCCAGACAGACCTGGCAGCACTGGCCGAAAGCGCACCGGACATCACCATTGTGTCCATGCATTGGGGCATCGAAAACGTGACCACGCCGTCGGAGGAACAAAGGGAGCTGGCACAAATGCTGGCCGACTGTGGCGTGGACGTGATCCTGGGGCACCATCCGCACTGCCTGCAGCCCATCGAGTGGCTGACTGGCAAGGATGGCAACCGGACGCTGTGCATCTATTCGTTGGGGAATCTGCTCTCCGGCATGGCAAGACCCATCAACCAGGTGGGTGGCTTCCTGTGCTTTTCCATCGTGTCGGATGGGGCAGGGGGTCTGATGATCGACAACGTGTCCTTCCGGCCGACGGTGTTCTACTACGGTCCCAGCTGGTACAACACGCATTTGTACTGGTTGGAGGACTACACAGAAGACATCGCCGCAACCCATGGCGTGGGACTGAGCGGTTACACCCTGACCACCGCCGAAGCAAAAGCCATCGTGGAAAACGTGATCGACGGGAAATTTTTGGTACCAAAAGAATAAAAAAGGGAGTTCAACTTTCGTTTGCAGCGAAGTTGCAACTCCCTTTTTTGCACCCACGTGTGGGGTTGTTTTCAACTGGCGTTGGGCCGACCGCATGAGGACGGTTGGGCGTGGTTAAGAATATCGTTTGGTGCGAGACGGGCTTTTTGGTTGTTTCAATATTGAATGCCAAATTATTTGACTTGTAATGTAGTGCACACGATACCCATAACGTAAATCGAAAATAATATAGACGACGGGATGTTTGTTCTGGTGGATACCCACATGGTGAATACCAATTTGTTTGACGGCGGGATGTCGTCAGCTAAGAGCGATGAGAATACCAAGGGTAGGTCATCCCACCCTACATTCGTTTGACCAAATTCATACCATATCCGATCCCCATAACGGAATCCTACAAAACCATATGTCAGCCACTACTCCGACCGATTTGCGTGAAGCCAAACATACGCCAAAGATGTACGTTGCACCCACCCGAACCCGTATGTCTGGCACCCCGTACCCCTGCGGCAGCATGATCAAAAACGGGACTACAAAGGCGTATCCTATTTTTTCAGCGATTCTTCCGATAGCAATCGGAAAACAATCCTTCCGTAAGCCGTACGTTAGTACAGAAAAAACCAAGGGGAATGGAGTATCTTCATTGGTGTGCAGCCCAACGCCAGTTGAAGCCAAACCGGGGAAAATGGGGAAAACCCCATTGGTGTGCGCCGTACGCCAGTACAAAACCAATGGGGTTCCGCAGAAAGGGAATCATACTCCCTTGCCAAAAATTCACAGCACGAACAGCTTCTCCGGCCGGACGACCTTTTCGCCGTCCAGGATGTCCCCTTTGCCCAGGGCGAAAAACGTGTCTCTGTGGTACAGCCGGATCAGCTGGCCCGGTGCCAGATCCACGTGGATGCGCTTCTGGTACAGCTCCGTGCCACCACGAACCAGCTTGGCATAAAAGTCCGACACGTGGGCTTCCGGCAGATCGGTGAACAGCGTCTCCACCGGTTGGGGCAGCTTTAGCCGTTCTTCGTAGGTCATTTCGTTCAGTTGGTCGATGGTGTAGGCTTCGTCCAGTGTGTAGTTGCCGGTGCGGACACGGGTCAGGGCACTCATGACGGCTCCACAGCCCAGCGCCTTGCCAATGTCGGCACACAGGGTCCGGATGTAGGTCCCCTTGGAGCAGCTCACATCCAGGCGATATTTCCGCACGATGCCATCTTCCGCAGGCAATGGTTCGCAGGTCAGCGCCATGATCTCCACCGCACGGCTTTCACGCTCCACCTCAATGCCTTCTCTTGCCAGATCCACCAACTTGCGTCCGCCCACCTTCAGGGCAGAGTACATGGGTGGCACCTGATCGATCTTGCCGGTGAAGCGGTGGCAGGTCTCCAGGACTGTCTCCGGTGTGGGCAGCGTGCCTTCGAACCGGGTCAGCACCTCGCCGGTACTGTCTTCGGTATCGGTGGTGTAGCCCAGCTCCATTTCGGCGATATAGCGTTTGTCCTCTGCCATGATGTAGTCGGAGGCTTTTACCGCACGGCCGATCAGCACCGGCAGCACCCCGGTAGCCATGGGATCCAGCGTGCCGGTATGCCCCACCTGGGTGGTCTGGTACAGCCGACGGCACATGGATATGATATTGTGGGAAGTGCATCCGGCGTGTTTGTGCACGATCAGGATCCCGGACACCTCCGCTGGTCTGGATTTTGACACAGTCTTCTGTTCCTCGTTTTGTTGATTTTTGGCATGGGCAAGGGCAAATCTGCCAAGGTTCTCCAATGCCCACGCCTTCTGTTCTTAACTTTACTTTTCCTTATATGTCCGCACGGCTTCGCAAAAGGCACCTACGACCATATTTTCGGCGTCTTCCATGGAATCGGCTTCGATGGTGCAGCCGGCCGCACGCACGTGACCGCCGCCGCCAAAGGACGCACATACCGCCGACACGTCACATTCCACATTGGCACGGGATGATACCTTATAGGCACGGGGATCGGCCGCAGTTTGCCGGATGGACAGACCCACCAGCACCCCTTCGACCCCACGGGGCGTATCCACCACATTGCCGATCTCCTCTTCGGTCAGCCCGGCATCGGCCAGCATCTGCTGGGTGAAGGTCACCACACCCAGTGCGCCGTCTTCGTAAAAGTGCAGGTTCTGGATGGCCAGCATCTGTGCGGTCAGCTCCTTCAGGGTACGCTGGCCAAACAGGCTCCGGCACACGTCTGCGGTGTCCATACCACCATCGTTTGCGGTGTTGATGATGTTCACCAGGTCTGCGGCGATCAGGTGGGTCTTGGGTGTGGTATTGGAGAACTTGAAGCTGCCGGTGTCGGATACCATGGCGGCATAGATCCGGCGTGCGGCATCTGGCAGGCTCTCGAACACCTGTCGGGCAGCCAGCGTGGCGTACACGTCGTACAGAATTTCCCCGGTGGCAGAGGCCGTTTCGTCCAGCAGATAGGGTGCGAACCGGGTACCGACACCGTGGTGGTCGATCATGAAATCCACCTGTTCACTGAGGCAGGACAGCTCACCCAGCTGCATGGGAGAGGCCACATCCACAGAGCAGATCACGTCGTATTCGTCCAGTGCCTCGGAGAGAGACATTCCTTCCGTTGCCAGGTGCATATCGTCCTGACCGGTCATGAGAAACTGAAGTCGCCGGGGCAGCTCGCTGGGACAGACGCAACGGGCCGTACCACCGACTGCTTCTACCATCAGCTTCAGGGCAAAGGCCGAACCGATGCAGTCCCCATCGGGATTGACGTGGGTCAAAATGAGCATACGAGGACAATCCTCTAAGATGTCGCAGATCTCCTCCACGGAAATGGTGGGAAAGATTTCTTCTGCCGCCGGGGTACAGGACTGGTCATGCATCGTCTTCGTCCTCCTCTGCGGCGTCGTTGTCTGCTTCTGCCACCGGCTTATCCAGCTCTAAGGTCTTCAGGATGGCAGCGATCTCGGCACCATGCTTGGCACCGTCGTCCCGGACAAAGGACAGCTCTGGTGTGATCCGCAGATTCAGGCGACTGGCAAGCTGGCTGCGGATGAAGGAGGACACGGAACGCAGTCCCTTTTTCAGCTCCTTTTCCTCTTCGGCGGTGAACTCTCCGTATACGGAGTAATAGATCTTGGCAAATTTCAGGTCAGCAGTCACATCGCTGCCGGTGATGGTCATCAGGGTCCCGGCTACACGGGGGTCTTTGACTTCCCGCAGGATGGCGGAGACCTCTTCGGTCACGGATTCATTGATCCGGTTTCTTCTATATTTTGGCATTCTGGTTTCCTCTGTATAAAAATCTTTAGTATTTTATTATACCATACTTTTGTGCCATGTGCAAGGGGAAACACGTAAATTTCCACGGAAATCCATTTCACGGAATACGTACGCAAGATGGAACCAGTTCGTCTCTATTTTCGAAGAAGTTTGATGCGTTTATTGTTTTCATACTGTCCGATCCGCTATTGCGTTGAACGAAGTGCATATACGCAAAATGGATCGTTCCCACACGTATGTGGTATCTAACTTTTGATTTTCTATTGACAAGCCATATAAAGTGTGCTATAATAACGATAGAGGGAAGCAGTTGCTCCCCTCTACCGGCAACCTCAACAACGGCTGCCACATGATTTTACTTAGTAGGATTTACGGATGAAAGGTTTGAGAGACTTTCATCCTACCCAGTGAGCTCAATCTGTTGCAAGCAGACGGCTCACTTTTTCTCTGTATCAAATTCTGTAAAAGCTTTATGCAGTTTGTAAACGCGATAAATCACGCCGAGAACTACATAGACAATTTGCAGAGTATAGAGTACAACTTCCAAAGTAATCATCCCAAGTTCCCCTTTCATGTGAAATTCCCATGTCAGAAAGAGCTTGTAATGCATCGCCTCCTTTCTCCGCTCGGGATAACTTTGAAAAAACTTCAAAGGCTCTCTCAGCACGGGTGAAGGGGCAGCCGTCTTAATATGTATTGGTTACGTGAATAGTATAGCATATTTTGGCGAATGTGTCAAGGGATTGTGCAAATATCTCCACAGAATCCCATTTTCAGAATACGTACGCAAGATGGATCGGCGTGCGTATTTTTTCGTTTTCCGGGAAAGCCTTTTTGGGGAAGGATCCTCCATACAGTAGGCTTTGCTGCATGGGATGCGCTGAGAGAAATGGGGAAACGTGCTTTTCTCAAAATGCGACAGAGATTTTTTTCCGGCACCCCCTTGATTCTTTATCCATTTCATGCTATACTGTACACAAATCTATTCCCCATATGGGAGGTGTACCTATGCATATTCTCTCTCCTGCTGACCGGTATCTTT
Organism: uncultured Ruminococcus sp.; assembly: GCA_964558485.1. GTDB lineage: Bacteria > Bacillota > Clostridia > Oscillospirales > CAG-272 > UMGS1696. The sequence continues at coordinate 70,209 of CAZLED010000003.1, forward strand.
GTCTGGATATCGACAACGATGCCCCTTGCCGTAAGCTGCTCATCCGGGACGGCGATACCCTTGTGTACGACCTGGACGTTTTCTTAGCCGCCGAGCCTGCCCATGCCTGTCCGATGTATGTGGATATGGCGCCCTTCATTGGCAAAGCGTTGACCTTCTCGCTGGCCACTGCCGATGGTGGGGAAGAGCCCTATCTGCCCACCTTCACAGCGGTGCGTCCGGAGCCGGTTTCTGCCCTGCGTCCCCACATCCACTTCACCACACAATACGGCTGGATCAACGACCCCAACGGTCTGGTCTATGCGGATGGCGTGTACCATATGTTCTACCAGCACAATCCTGCCGGCACACGCTGGGGCAATATGCACTGGGGTCATGCCACCTCCACCGATCTGGTACACTGGACGGAACAGGCCGAAGCGCTCTATCCCGATGAGACCGGCACCATGTTCTCCGGCAGTGCAGTCGCCGATGTGGACAACGTATCCGGCCTGGGCGACGGCACCCATACTCCTATTTTGCTGTACTACACGGCTGCCGGTGGAAGCTCGCTGCTGTCCCAGGGACAACCCTGTACCCAGCGGCTGGCCTATTCTACCGATGGCGGCGTGACCTTCCACAAGTACCCGGATGTGATGATCCCCCATATCATTGGCGGCAACCGGGACCCCAAGGTGGTGTGGGCAGAGGAGCTCTCCTGCTGGCTGTTGGCACTGTATCTGGACGGCAACGAATATGCGCTGTTTTCTTCCACCGATCTGTTGCACTGGTCTGAGTTCCAGCGGCTGACACTGCCTTTGGATGCGGAATGCCCGGACTTCTATCCGCTGACCTGCGTGGAGACAAACGAACGGCTCTGGGTCTACTCCGGTGCGTCGGACACCTACATCGTGGGAAAACTGACGGCGGACGGTTTTGTGCCGATCCAGGAGAACCTGCGGTACCAGCTTGGCGGTGCAGACAGCTATGCAGCCCAGACCTTCTTCGGTACAGAGCGCCGGATCAAGATCGCCTGGGGTCGCATGGGCGGCGATATTTTCTGTGGACAAATGCTGTTCCCCGCCGAGGTGACCCTGCACAAGGATCCGGACGGCGTCTATCGTCTTGCCACGCTGCCCATTGAAGAGATCGAACAGTGCGGCACCGCATACACCGTTTCGCTGACCATTCCGGCAGATGCAAGACCCATCTGTGGAACGATACTGGGCGTGCCGGTGAAAATAGATCCTGTGGAAAACTGCATCGTTTTGCCCAAAAAGCAGATCCCTCTGTACTACACGGCAAAGGATAGCTACACCGTGCAGTTTATCGTAGACAGCATCAGTGTAGAAGTATTTGCCGACGACGGAAAGATCTACACCGCTATGGGTCGCTGAGGCGATCGCTGCCCACACAGAAAGGACGATACCATGAAACCTACCTACGATCTCCACGACTACATCCGTCCCCTTTGGGAAGGCGATACGGTGCTCTACGAATCCGTCATGTTCCGGGAAGACGAACACGCTGTGCAGCTCACCTATCCCATCGACAGGGTGCTCTCCGTGTACTCTGCGGACTTTGGCACCGAATATGTCGAAGGCACCGACTGGACCGTGGAATACGGCTGCTTTGTGCGGCTGCCCGGTTCCAAAATGCCCTATATGCCCCTGTCGCAGTTCTATCCCGATCACCACGAGGACGGCCACGATTTTGGCTGTACGGAAGCCGGCCGACCGTACCTGGGCTTTGGCGAAGGGGACACCATGATCAAGCACCAGGTGGTCATCTCCTACAAGCACAGCGCCGCATGGAACGGTCCGATCCCAACGGCACAGCGTGACAAGTGTGCCCGGTTCTTTGACAAGCTTGCCAATGGGGAAGAGGCCACCATCCTGTTCTACGGCGACAGCATCACCACCGGTGCCAATTCCTCCGGACGAGTGGGGATCGAGCCCCATGCCCGTTCCTTCCCGGAAATGGTCACCGCTGCCATTGCGGAAACATACGGCTACACCGTGTCCTGGGATGTGCAGCCCTATGAAGAAATGAAGAAGTTAGACAAGGTCGGCGGCAAGGTGCTGCACTATGTGAACACGGCTGTTGGCGGTATGGACTCCAATTGGGGCGTGCAGAACGTACAGACCCACGTGAACGACTACGATCCGGATCTGGTCATCTTGGCCTTTGGCATGAACGATGGCGGCAAGACCTGTGCCCAGTACATGGCACTGACGGAGCAGATCGTGGATTCCATGGTGACAAGCACCCATGGGGACATCATTCTGCTTGCCACCATGCTGCCCCACTTCCGGGCTGCCGGGTTCTTCGGACACCAGATCGAATACGAACCGGCCCTTGCCAAGCTGGCCGCCGGCAGTGACAGGATCGCCCTGGCACCCATGACCAGCCTGCACAAGCACGTGCTGTCCCGGAAGGCCTACTACCACATGACCGGCAACAACGTGAACCATCCCAACGATTTCTTAGCACGGCTGTATGCCATGGTGCTGCTGGCGACCATGGGAGTGGGAGAATGATACAAAAACGCAATGCTTTTCTCGAAAATGCGGCATTCCTGCACGACCGATTTGCATTCGTCCCCTTGCTGTACGGCTCACTGGGGCTATCCCTACGGTTGAACGAACCGCTTTCGGTGGACGACATCGACATTTTGATTCCACAATATTTTTTCGCGGAAGGCTGGGAGCTGTTTTGCACCGATCTGGTGGCGGCAGGATACACCTTGGTGGATGTGCATGAGCATACCTTTGTGCGGGACGGGATCGCCTTCTCCTATGCCGCCATCGAATCGCTATCCCCCTTTGCCGGGATCCCAGAAGAGGAGATCGAGGTGGTGACCTGCGCAGGCATAGATTTTCGCCTGTTGACACTGGAGCAGTATCGGCGTGTGTACCAAGCCTCCATGCAGGATGGGTATCGCATCCACGTGCGGCAGAAGAAGGATGGCGACAAGCTGGCACGGATCGAGCAGGTACTGGGACGCAGATAAGCAGATAAAGAATGCCTTTCTTTCAAAAACTACGGTACCAAAATGCCGTAGTTTTGTTTTATCTGTCGAAAAAAGGACTTTACATTCTCCTTAGAAAAGTGTACAGAGAATATAATGGTCAACTTGCACAAATAATGAAATGTAAAATTTCCAAAATAGACAAATTTGTTTTTCACCTATTGACAAACGCCTTGCTATATGGTACACTGTAGGTGATCAACTACTGACATCCGTTCATCTTGTCCTATGCAGAAGACTTTGCAGACCTACTTACTACACTGTATGTATCCAACACGCCATTCTCGTTATCTTGGGATTATTATAGCAATAATTCTATACCTTTGGCTGTGCAAACGTCAACTTCCATGATTTCGTCAGTATCATCGTCATTAAATGAAAAATTGGTTACGAGTAGTTCTACAAACTTGGCGAATCGTTTTTTGGGATGGAGTAGATGAACTAACGTATTCTTTTGTTGGGAACGAGAAGGTATGGAGAAAAACAATCGTGTTGTATTCATAATATGTATCGTAACAGTCCTGTTTCTGTGTTCTTGCGGATCGGATCTGTCAGATTTTGTCTATATTGATACTACAAAAACAACAGGGCTTCTGGTTGCATGTACCCCTGCATATCAAATAGAATACAGTACTATACCATCAGAATTGCAATCGATATTACGCACAGTAGATAAAGGGATTGCGGAACAGGAATCTCCTATACAAAGTACCGGTAATGATATTGATTTTCCCACGTCGGGATGGGAAGATATCCTTTATATATCGTTGGAACAGAATGATGATTCATGCATAATGATAACTATATATCTTATTTCTGAGGAGGATTGTTATATTAAATGTATAAATCACTCTAAGGAAGAGGTCCAGACAGAGATTGCTTCATTTCTATATCGAAATCCTCAGTTTATCAAGGAAGTGCGGTCTGTCCAATCGACTCTGGATGCATAATCACATATGTAGAACGTATCGAATGATCCCCCACAAACTCCAAAAACTACGGTACCAAAATGCCGTAGTTTTGTTTTATCTGCCGAAAAAAAAGGACTTTACATTCCTACCAAAACCGTGTATAATTATAGATATACGGGGATTTCCCTGAGAGAGGATGTAATATATATGAGAATTGGTATTTACGGTTACGGCAATCTGGGCAAGGGCGTAGAGCTGGCCATCCGACAGAATCCCGATATGGAGCTGTTCGGTGTGTTCACCAGACGGGATCCCGCATCGTTGCAGCTGATGACGGAGGGTGCAAAGGCCTACAGAGCGCAGGATATTGAGCAGTACAAGGACGACATCGACGTGCTGATCATCTGCGGCGGCAGTGCTACGGATCTGCCCACCATGACCCCGGCTCTGGCTCGTCACTTCAACGTGATCGACAGCTTTGACACCCATGCGGACATCCCCACGCATTTTGCCAACGTGGACAAGGCTGCCAGAGAAGCCGGCAAGACCGCTGCCATTTCCGTAGGCTGGGACCCCGGTATGTTCTCTCTGAACCGCCTGTACGCCAGCTGCATTCTCCCCGATGGAAAGGATTACACCTTCTGGGGCAAGGGTGTCAGCCAGGGTCACTCCGATGCCATTCGCCGGATCGACGGTGTGGTGGATGCCCGACAGTACACCTGCCCGGTAGAGGCGGCTTTGGAAGCGGTGCGTTCGGGTGCCAATCCGGAGCTGACCACCAGAGAAAAGCACACCAGACTGTGCTACGTGGTGGTGGAAGATGGGGCAGACAAGGCACGGATCGAGAACGAGATCAAGACCATGCCCAAGTATTTCGCCGACTACGACACCACGGTGCATTTCATCTCCCAGGAAGAGCTGGATCGGGACCACAAGGGCATTCCCCACGGTGGCTTCGTGATCCGCACCGGCAAGACGGGTCTGCACGGCGAAAACAAGCACCGGATCGAATATTCTCTCCAGTTGGACTCCAATCCGGAATTCACGTCCAGCGTACTGGTGGCCTATGCCAGAGCCATCTATCGGCTGAACCAGCGTGGCGAGATCGGCTGCAAGACCGTATTCGACATTGCCCCGGCGGATCTGTCGCTCCTGCCCAAGGAAGAGCTGCTGGCCCATATGCTGTAAGGCAAAGGCGTTCCGAAGTTTCTACATTGTTTATAGAATCAAAAGATCCCTCATTTGTACAAGTGAGGGATCTTTTTGCTTTATGCGATTTATTAGAAGATGGACATGATCAGCACGGCAATGATGATCAGCGGCAGCACGTACTTCATGTACACACGGAGCCAAGCCGGTACCTTGAGACCGTTACCGGTGTTGACTTCCTTCAGGTAGTTGTCCCAACCCCAGCCATACCGGGTGGTACAGAACAGCACATACACCAAGCTACCGATGGGCAGCAGCACGTTGGACACCGCATAGTCCTCGATATCCATCATGGCCTTTCCACCTAAGGAGATGAAGGACAGCACGTTGTTCCCCAGCAGGGCCGGCAGAGACAGCACCAGCAGCAGGACGATGTTGATGATGGAGATCCACTTCCGATCCAGCTTGGTCAGCTCCAGCCAGAAGGACACGATGTTTTCAAACACGGCAATGACGGTAGACACAGCGGCAAAGATCATGAACAAGAAGAACATAGCGCCAATGAGTCGTCCGCCGGGCATATTGTTGAAGATGCTGGAAAGCGTGGTGAACAGGAAGGACGCACCCACTGTGCTGGCGTCGGCGGTCACACCGTTGTTGAAGGTGAAGCAGGCCGGGAACACAATCAGACCGGAGCACAGTGCCACAAAGGTATCCAGAGAGGTGATGATGATGGATTCGCCCAGCAGAGAGCGATCCTTGGAGATGTAGGAACCGAAGATGGCAACGGAACCGATACCCAGGCTCAGGGTGAAGAAGGACTGCCCCATGGCAGCGGAGATCACCGTCAGCAGCCCGGCATCCTTGATGTTTTCCACGCTGGGGATCAGGTAGAATTTCAGACCTTCTGCGGCGCCGTCTAAGGTACAGCAATACCCGGCCAGCACCAGCATGAGCACCAGCAGGACCACCATCATCCATTTGGTGATCCGCTCTACGCCCTTTTGCAGACCCAGAGAGCAGACCAGGAAGCAAGCGATGATGACGAAATAGGTAGCAATGATCTGCAGCGGCACATTGCCAACGACACCGCCGCCGAAGAGATTGCCCAGCTCCTCTGCCGTTTTGTATTCCAGGATGCTGCCGGTGACATACTTACAGAAATAGATCACCAGCCAACCGGCGATGACCGTATAGAACATCATGAGCAGGTAGTTGCCGGCGATGGCAGCATACTTCATCAAATGCCATTTCTGTCCTTTCTTTTCCAGCATATCGTAGGAGGTAGCGATACTTCTCTGGCTGGCTCGTCCGTTGGCAAGCTCCATGGTCATGACCGGGATACCCAGCAGGATCAGGAACAGCAGGTAGATCAGCACGAACAGTCCACCACCGTATGCGCCGGTGATGATAGGAAACCGATACACGTTTCCCAGACCGATGGCACATCCGGCAGAGATCAGAATGAACCCGATCCGGGACGCAAATTTTTCTCTTTGCATAAGTAGTTTTCCTTTCTACAATTGTCTTCCGCTTGTTGACCAAACGGAGAGTACACAGGTATTATACACAAAAACTGCCGGGATGTCAATTCTTTTTCACCAATTTTTTGCATTTATATGAATTTTTTATCATAACGTGGGAGAGGGGAGATGGGAAGAGGGAAGAAGGCAGAAGTTAGAGGTCAGAAGGCAGATGTCAGATGCCAGAGGGCAGAAGTTGGGATGAGAAAAATAGTATAGGTAGATTTTTTGAAAAAACTATTGCAAATGGATGTGGCTGGTGGTATAATGGAGTTGCCACACAATTGCATCAACAAACCAAGGGATAGTTCTCGAAATTTTATGAGTTGACTATGCCGTTTTTCTGCATACCCATTTGTTCATCAGTTCAGAATTTGATAAAAATGCAAATTCCGCTGGTGGACAAGATTCTTATTCTGGAGTAGTCATATTCTATATACAGAGGGATATCCTGTTTGTTGAGAAATTGTGTGGCAACAATAGGAGTTTGCGTTTTTTAAGGTGCGTAACTCTTATTGGGGCGCACCTTTTTTTATTTTCTATGACAACAGGAGGATTTGTGGTAGTATGGAAGAATACGCAGTAGTGGTGTTTATCGTGGCCTTGATATTCAACGCTATTCTTGCAGCGATTTTTGGAAACGTGGCAGAACAAAAGGGGCATTCAGGATATTATCCGCTCGTATTTTTACTCGGCTTGATCGGCTGTCTGGTCGTGGTCGCATTGCCGGACAGAAAGGCAGGTTCGGTAACTGAGGAGAATCGTACAGAATCGGAACAACAGCCCCCGGATACATACAGCACATTGTATCAGTATACCGATTGCCTATATGCAGAAGGTGCGCCAGTGGTGATCACAGACGGACAACTGTTGAAGAACGACAGTACCGGAGATATACGCATCCGTTTGGGCATGACGAATATCCAGCCGAAGCCGATCGTTGCGGTAGTCGTGCAGATCATCACCTTCGATTACGCTGGTCGGGCGTGCGAAGAAAAGATCCGGCACCACTATTTGGATCTGCACGCCGAGCAGGATGATGTGTTTGGAACAGGTGAAGATATTCCCGTAAAAGATCCCTCAATTCGGCATTTCCAGGCAGCCGTCATCGAAGTGGTGTATGCGGACATGACTCTATGGCAAGGGGACGGTACGCCATGGGACGAACTGAAGGCACTGACCCCACTACAGGAAAAGTTTGCAGATGAGGAGCTGGTCAAGCAGTACAAGCTGCAATTGGGAGCGGATTGCGAATATTTTCCCACGGTAGTCAAGGAGAAAAAGCTTTGGACGTGTGCGTGTGGTGCATTCAACAGCATGACATCCGGTGTTTGCCACAAGTGTCAGCGGCCGTATAAGGATATGGTTTCACCGGACACGTTACAAAAGCTACTTGTGGAAAAAAACCGTGATGAAGAACGTATGAGAAAAAAAGAAAAGCATCTTGGCATTATTGTGTTAGGAATATCGTGTATTGCATTGATTGCGTGTGGCATAGTTATTGTGGCGTTGGTAACTGGATATTTCTTTTGAATCATGCAACAACTGGCAACAAAACGTATGGGAATATTGGGGTATCTACAAACGAAATTCCCAACTATAATAAAAAAACCATGACATAACAAAAGAACATAGTATAATAAAATGCGGGAATCCTACCGATTACCACCAACGCTTCAAAATACAGTCGAGATCCATCCGCGACCATTCGTGAACCATCTGGTGCCAGCAGACGGTTCACTTTTTCTTTGCCCAAAAATATCCCCCCTTGACAAACCCCGCCGATACGCCTATAATTATGGTAAGAATCATCCTCTTATCAGAATCATAGGAGCAATATACCATGTTTGGCATAAAGAATATTCCAAAATACAAGCTCACACGACGGGATGTGGGGTTCTTTCTCTCCATCATGCTGCCGGCGCTGGTGGAGCTGCTGTTGTCTCAGATCTTCGGCATGGTGGATACCGTCATGCTGGGGCGGCTTCCCGATTCGGCGGCGGTGCTGTCGGCTGTGGGGATCACTGCTTCGCCCATCAATCTGGTGGTCTGTGTGGTCACGGCCTTTTGCATTGGCACCACCGCCACGGTCGCCATTGCCACAGGTGCCGGCAAAATGGAGCAGGCACGAGCCATCACCCGGCAATCCTTTGTGTTGCTGGCGGTCGTGGGTGCGGTGCTGACTGCCGGCTGCATGACCTTTGCGGAACCCATCATTCGCTTTGCCGGTGCCAAGGACGAGATCTTCGCCGATGCCGTGACCTATTACCGCATCATTGCCGCTGGATTTTTCTGCCAGTCCGTGACCATTTCCATTACGGCTGCGCTCCGTGGGGTCGGCATAACCAAGATCCCCATGGTGTACAACCTGATCGCCGCCGTGGGCAACGTGGGTCTGAACTATGTTCTCATCTACGGCAAGCTGGGCTGTCCTGCCATGGGCGTGGCCGGTGCGGCGCTTGCAACGACACTGTCCAAGGTGATCGCCTTTGTGATCGCTGTGGGCGTGCTGTTCTTCGGCAAAAACCCGGTCAGCGTGCGGCGTGGGGACAGCTTCCGACCGGATATCGCCATTTTGAAACGGATCCTGAAGATCGGCATCACGTCGGGTATGGAACAGGTGATCCTGCAATCCGGTGCGGTGCTGAGTACGAAGATCATGGCCGGCATCCCCACCACGGATTTTGCTGCCTACCAGATCGCAGCCAATGTGGAAGGGCTGGCGTGGCAGACGGGTGGTGCGTGCTGTACGGCGTCCACCACCTGTATGGGGCAGGCCATCGGAGAAGGTCGCATGGACAAGGCCAGAGCGATGACCGGCATGATTTTAGCCACAGCACTGGGTATGAGTGCGGTGCTGGTGGTGGTGTTTCTGACCTGCGGCTACCCGATCGCATCGATCTACACACCGGACACAGAGGTGGTAGCGGTGGCCGTGCGGATCCTGGCCTATTGCTCCTGGGCGATACCGGGTGTTGCTACCCATCAGACCATAGCCGGTGCGCTCCGTGGAGCCGGGGACACGAAGACACCCATGCTTGCATCGCTGTGCAGTCTGTGGATCTTCCGGGTAGCGCTGAGCTATCTGTTGATCACCCGGCTGGGCTACGGTGTTATTGCCATGCGGATCTGCATTTCCCTGGACCAGCTGGTCCGTGCGGCTATCAACCTTTTGCGGTACACGCAAGGGAAGTGGGCATATCATGGGTGAAGGGACCCACGGGATTCGCAACTGGCGTTGGGCTGACACTAGGTTTGTTTTCCCGAAGATTTCGGGAAGGATGCCTTGCGCAGTAAACATCGTTCGGCTTAAACTACCACTTTTGGATCATGCTAATCGCAGGGTTACGGGGTGCGAGACTTTGGTATCTGGTGGGTGCAACGTTGATCTATGACATATGTTTGGCTTCACGCAAAACGTTCGGAGTAGTGGCTGACTATGGTTTTGGTGTATTCCGTTATGGGGATTGGTTGCGGTATCGATTTGGTATTCAACATCCCGCCGTCGAACGTCAATGTCTGTATTGTATTGGTATGGTATTGACGTACATTTCGATTCGTGAATTTCGAATATCTTATGCCAATGTGTTTCAAAATGTTCTGTATCAAGACGAATGTGCGACCAATACCCATATGGTACAGTTGAACACGCTTGACGGCGGGATGTTGAATACCAAATTTTTGGTTTTGCTGAGTAGTTGTCATCCCGCCCTACTTTCGTTTTACCAAATTCATACCGCATCAGACCACCCACACGGCAGCCTGATCAAAAAGTGGGAAAACAAAAAAAGGAGCCTTGCAGCTCCTTTTTCAATTTTCAAAATTACTTGCTTGCCTCTTCCACAGCAACAGCAACAGCCACGGTCATACCAACCATGGGGTTGTTACCTGCGCCGATCAGACCCATCATTTCTACGTGAGCCGGAACGGAGGAGGAACCTGCGAACTGTGCGTCGGAGTGCATACGACCCATGGTGTCGGTCATACCGTAAGAGGAAGGACCAGCGGCCATGTTGTCGGGATGCAGGGTACGGCCTGTACCACCACCGGATGCCACGGAGAAGTAGTTTCTACCGTTTTCGTTGCACCACTTCTTGTAGGTACCGGCAACGGGATGCTGGAACCGGGTGGGGTTGGTGGAGTTACCGGTGATGGATACACCAACGTTCTCCAGCTTCATGATGGCAACGCCTTCCGGTACGTTGTCAGAACCGTAGCACTTTACGTCTGCTCTGGGACCCTTGGAGTAGGCCTTCTCAGAGATCACCTTTACTTCTTCGGTGTAGGGATCGAATTCGGTCTCTACATAGGTGAAGCCGTTGATACGGGAGATGATCATAGCAGCGTCCTTGCCCAGACCGTTCAGGATCACGCGCAGGGGCTTGGTACGAACCTTGTTGGCGTTCAGTGCGATCTTGATAGCACCTTCGGCAGCAGCAAAGGATTCGTGGCCGGCCAGGAAGCAGAAGCATTCGGTCTCGTCGGACAGCAGCATTGCGCCCAGGTTACCGTGGCCCAGACCTACCTTGCGGTTTTCGGCAACAGAACCGGGAATGCAGAATGCCTGCAGACCGATACCGATAGCAGCAGCAGCGTCAGAAGCCTTGGTGCAGCCCTTCTTGATGGCGATAGCAGCACCTACAGTGTAGGCCCACTTGGCGTTTTCAAAGCAGATGGGCTGGGTCTCTTCTACGATCTTATAGGGGTCGATCCCCTTGGCGTCGCAGATCTCCTTGCATTCGTCGATAGAGGAGATGCCATATTCCTTCAGACAGGCCAGGATCTTGGCTTCCCGTCTTTCGTAACCTTCAAAATTAGCCATTCTACTTACCTCCTCTATTATTCCTTACGCGGGTCGATGTACTTAACAGCATCAGCGAAGCGGCCGTAGGTGCCCTTTGCCTTTTCATAGGCTTCGTTGGGTTCCATGCCCTTCTTGATGAAGTCGGTCATCTTGCCCAGAGAAACGAATTCGTAACCGATGACCTGGTCGTCTTCGTCCAGAGCCATTCTGGTGCAGTAGCCTTCGGTCATTTCCAGATACCGAACGCCCTTTGCCTTGGTGCCGTACATGGTACCTACCATGGAACGTTCACCCTTACCCAGGTCTTCCATACCGGCGCCAACGACCAGACCGCCTTCCGAGAAAGCAGACTGAGAACGACCGTATACGATCTGCAGGAACAGCTCCCGCATAGCAGTGTTGATGGCATCGCAAACCAGGTCGGTGTTCAGAGCCTCCAGCAGGGTCTTGCCGGGCAGGATCTCAGCGGCCATAGCGGCAGAGTGGGTCATACCGGAACATCCGATGGTCTCCACCAGCGCTTCTTCGATGATACCGTCCTTGACGTTCAGGGACAGCTTGCAGGCGCCCTGCTGTGGGGCACACCAGCCCACACCGTGGGTGTAAGCGGAGATGTCCTTGATCTCCTTTGCCTGGATCCACTTACCTTCTTCCGGAATCGGTGCCGGACCGTGGTGAGGACCCTTGGCTACACAGCACATATGTTCCACTTCCTGGGAATACTGAATATTAGCCATAGTGATAGTCTCCTTTTGTTAAGATTGCTCATAGCTGTGATTCTACGCTAACAACCTATATTATATACCATTCTTCGCTTCTGGTCAACAGGATGAATGTAAAATTTTGTGTTTTTTTCGAAAGAAATGTTTGGCAGATCGGAAAAAAGGGGAAAACAGCGCAGGATCCGCTTCATTCGCAGAGCGTCACGTCAAATCCATGGTCCACGTTATACTTGTCGATCCGCTCGTTCATGTTGGATAGCGCCAAGATCGCAAACATCCCCACGCAGACTGCCATGGCCAGTGCCACCACCCGGAGCCGGGGACAGAACTGCTTCACGATCACCAGGATAAAGATGCAAGCCAGCACCAGCATGAACCACGCCGCATAGACCCGCTTTTCCGTCAGTCCATAGACCTGCATATAGAGAAAGAGCTTTGCCATAGCGGTCGTGCCCAGGAGCAGGGTACACACGGACAACACGATGTGCAGGACACGCACGGCCGGATGGGGGCGATCGTTTTGCTTCCGGGTGGCCATGCCGGAGGCGGTGAGCAGTACCAGATTCACCATGCTGACCAGGCACAGCTCAAAGAAGCCTTTTCGGGCATATTCGGAATAGATCACCGTGTCCGGCAGTGTTCCCCAAACGGAGATGTAGCTGTCCCATTGGGTAAAGAGGAAGATGCCGTAAAGGAACAGCACGGGCAAAACCGCAGATACCGTGGTGATGGGGGAAAAGCTGTGCAGTGCGGCGGCCGTTTTGCGACAACCATCGGCGGTCAGCAGCGTGGGACAGCGGTTTTCCTTGGCGGCGGTGTACAGTCCAAAGAGGTAGATGGCGAAGAGAAAACCCAGCGTGAAATAGAGTAGGTGGGAGAGCACGTTCTCGTGGGGATACAGCTTCGTCAGCACGTGCCACACTTCTTGCAAGAATTTGTCGTCGTAGGACAAGAGAAACAACACCACAAACGTGGGGATCAGTGCCAGCGAAAATCCACCGAGCACCCGACCGAACCCGGCAAAAATGCGGCGGCAGAGGTGACCGTTTTTCTCCGAACGCAGGGCGGCAAACAGTCCACCCAGGGCAGAGAAGGGCATACAGAAGATCGCCTTCAAGAGATCGATGGGAAGTAGATCGGAGAAGCCGTTCTCCAGCGTATTCCCACAGGCAGCGTATACCGTGTAGGCAAAGGCGGCCAGTCCGTAGAGAAAGGCAAGGGTGTGGATCAGCGCATTGGCAGGCAGTGCCAGCGACACACATACCGGTACCGCAGAGAGACACCCGGCCAACGCCATGCCACGGAGCTTGTGTCCCGTTTTGTACAGCACGAACAGGGTCAGCCCGAACAGGCAGCAGAGCAGCACCAGTGCCGACTTTGGATGCCTGTACACGGGATAGAGCCGGAAGAAAGCATATCCCCAGCCGATCAGGGCAAGTGCCAAGCATCTTTCGAGGGTGGTGTAGGTGTGCGTCGGCTTTTCGGTGCCAGGCACAGGGTTTGTTTCGGTGATGGGTTTGGATTCGGGATCAAATCTTGATTCGGAATCATATCTTGATTCGGTGGTATTCATTCGTTTTCCTCCTTTCGCAGGTCGTCCGTGGGTACGTATTCGAGAATGTCCGCCACGGTGCAGTCCAAGGCTTGGCAGATAGCGTCCAATGTGGAAAAGCGCACCGCCTTGGCTTTGTTGTTTTTGAGAATGGAGAGATTGGCAACGGTGATGCCCACCCGGTCGGACAACTCGTTCAGGGACATTTTTCGCTTTGCCATCATTACGTCAAGGTTAATGAGAATCATAGCATCACCTCACACCGTCAGATCGTTTTCCGACTTGAGCACGATGGCTTCGGCAAAGGCGTTCTTGACCACCCGGAGACACAGTCCCACCAACACCGCCACAAATGCCACGGCGTAGGATAAAAGGAAGAAAAGTCCCAGCCAGAGAAAGAGCGCACCGGCCAGCAGACAGCACCAGGACAGTCCCCGCAGCAAGGTCACATTGGTGGGGATAAACACATTCCCCCGGCGCACCTGCCAGAGCAGCCGGATCAGCAGCACATCCGCCAGAGCGGCGATCACAAGGATCCCGTAGCCGATGGCTAAAATGGTGCCATGCTGGGCAGGCGTAAAGGTACCACCGTCGATGGCGTTCAGGTAGGCCGGCAGGCTACAGGCACCAAAGAGCAGTCCTGCAAAAAAGAGCAGCGCCAGTGCCTGTGAGAGCCACAGAGAAAATTCGTTTCGCTTTTGCATGATAAAGACCTCACGATCGATTTTGTTCTTGCTTTTGCTTCTGCCTATAGGATACCACACTTTCTCACGTTTGTCAATATGAATTTATCGAAAAACGATAAAAAGTTTTCGAGAAACAGAAAAAGCACCGGTTGCCACGGAACCAGGATGGTCAGTGACGAGCGGTGCTTTTTGCGGTTTCCCGACCCAATGCCGGGTTTGGTCTTTTACTTTTCACCGAACTGTGCCATATGCTGCTTGATGGCTGCAAAGGTCTCCTCGCTGAGGATGTGCTCCATTTTACAGGCGTCTTCGGCAGCGGTCTCCGGCGACACACCAAGCCCGGTGAGCATTTGGGTCAGCAGGGTATGGCGTTCGTAGATGCTCTCCGCAATGGCAAGGCCGGATGGGGTCAGGGTGATATAGCCGTCCTTGTCCACCAGGATATGACCGCTTTGCTTGAGCAGCCCCACGGCCCGGCTGATGCTGGGTTTGGAATACCCTCTGTATTCGCAAATATCAATAGATCGAACCTGTCCGTGTTCCTTGGAAAGGACGTAAATGGATTCCAGATACATTTCCCCAGATTCCTGCATGGCATTTCCTCCTTCGCTCCACCCACAATGGGTGATCTTTCTATGATGTACGTTTTGGGAGATAGTATACCATAGAAATATGAACGGGGTATGACGCAGGTTTTTTAATTTTGTACTGCCGTACGGCTGCCGTACGGCTGGCGTACGGCTGGCGTACGGTGCACGTCACGTGGGGTGTTCGGTTTCAAACTGCGTTTGGGCTTACGGATGTATTCATACATGCGTCGAACGTGATATGCCGTACGGTATGGGTATCGGTTGCACATTCGTCTTGATTCCGAACATTTTTGGACACATTGGCATAAGATATTCGAAATTCACGAATCAAAATATATGTTGGTACAATGCCAATACAAGACAGACATAGACGTTCGACGGCGGGATGTTGGATACCAAATCGTTAGCGCAGTTGAGTAGTT
>CAZLED010000004.1:0-57384 GCA_964558485.1 uncultured Ruminococcus sp.
TGTAACCTTTCCTGAACTCCCCGGCCTAGCCGGGGGTTTTCGGTATACAAAAAAGCACCCTGCATGGAAACAGAGTGCTTTTTATCAAACCATTCAAAGTCTCAGATGCGATCCGAGGGCAATTGTCAGGCAGATTCAGTGAACCCAAATCTTAGCCCTTGATAGCTGCCTTGGGCTGTGCATCTCAGGCAGGTCTCGTTTTTCTAAACTTAACCCTTGATAGCTGCCTGAGCTGCTGCCAGTCTTGCGATCGGCACACGGAAGGGAGAGCAGGATACGTAGTCCAGACCGATGTTGTGGCAGAATTCAACGGATGTGGGGTCACCACCGTGTTCGCCGCAGATACCAACGTGCAGGTTGGGATTTACGGGTCTACCCAGAGAAATAGCCATCTTCATCAGCTTACCAACGCCAACCTGGTCCAGCTTAGCGAAGGGATCGTTTTCGAAGATCTTGGTGTCGTAGTATGCGTTCAGGAACTTACCAGCGTCGTCACGGGAGAAGCCGTAGGTCATCTGGGTCAGGTCATTGGTACCGAAGCAGAAGAAGTCAGCGTTAGCAGCGATTTCGTCTGCGGTCAGGCAAGCTCTGGGGATCTCGATCATGGTACCAACTTCGTAGGCCAGTTCAACACCGGCAGCAGCGATTTCGGCATCAGCGGTCTCCACAACGACCTTCTTAACGAACTTCAATTCCTTCACGTCGCCAACCAGCGGGATCATGATCTCGGGCTTTACGTTCCAGTCAGCATGCGCCTTCTTCACGTTGATAGCAGCACGGATAACAGCAGCGGTCTGCATCTTGGCGATTTCCGGATAGGTAACAGCCAGACGGCAGCCACGGTGACCCATCATGGGGTTGAATTCGTGCAGAGAAGCGATCAGGTTCTTGATCTGTTCAACAGTCTTACCCTGGGCATTGGCCAGAGCTTCGATGTCAGCTTCTTCGGTGGGAACGAACTCGTGCAGCGGGGGATCCAGGAAACGGATGCAAACAGGAGTACCTTCCAGAGCCTCGTACAGAGCCTCGAAGTCAGCCTGCTGCATGGGCAGGATCTTTGCCAGAGCAACTTCTCTTTCTTCTACGGTCTCGGAGCAGATCATTTCACGGAAAGCGTCGATTCTGCCTTCGCCGAAGAACATATGCTCAGTACGGCACAGACCGATACCTTCAGCGCCCAGCTCACGAGCCTTCTTTGCATCGGAAGGAGTATCGGCGTTGGTGCGAACCTTCAGCTTACGATACTTGTCAGCCCAGCCCATGATACGACCGAATTCACCAGCGATGGTAGCGTCCACAGTGGGGATGATACCGTCGAAGATGTTACCGGTAGAACCATCGATGGAGATGAAGTCGCCTTCGTGGTAGGTCTTACCAGCCAGCTCGAAC
Organism: uncultured Ruminococcus sp.; assembly: GCA_964558485.1. Taxonomy (GTDB): domain Bacteria; phylum Bacillota; class Clostridia; order Oscillospirales; family CAG-272; genus UMGS1696. The sequence continues at coordinate 1,390 of CAZLED010000004.1, forward strand.
TTCTTGTTTTCTTCGTCCATCTTGATGTCGCCGCAGCCGGATACGCAGCACTTACCCATACCACGAGCAACAACGGCTGCGTGAGAGGTCATACCGCCACGAACAGTCAGGATACCCTGAGCGGCCTTCATACCTTCGATATCTTCGGGAGAGGTTTCCAGACGAACCAGAACGACCTTTTCGCCTCTGGCAGCCCATTCCTTTGCGTCTTCAGCAGAGAATACGACCTTACCGCAAGCAGCGCCGGGAGAAGCACCCAGACCCTTACCGGCAACGTTGGCAGCCTTCAGAGCCTTCGCGTCGAACTGCGGATGCAGCAGGGTGTCCAGGTTTCTGGGGTCGATCATCAGAACAGCTTCCTGTTCGGTCTTCATACCTTCGTCAACCAGGTCGCAAGCGATCTTCAGAGCAGCCTGAGCGGTTCTCTTACCGTTACGGGTCTGCAGCATGTACAGCTTTTCGTTTTCAACGGTGAATTCCATATCCTGCATATCGTGGTAGTGGTTCTCCAGGATGGAGCAAACTTCTACGAACTGCTTGTAAGCAGCCGGGAACTTTTCAGCCATCTGCTGGATCGGCATGGGAGTACGAACACCGGCAACCACGTCTTCGCCCTGTGCGTTGGTCAGGAATTCGCCCATCAGCTTCTTCTCACCGGTAGCGGGGTCACGAGTGAATGCAACACCGGTACCGCAGTCGTCGCCCATGTTACCGAATGCCATAGCCTGTACGTTTACAGCAGTACCCCAAGAGTAGGGAATATCGTTGTCACGACGGTATACGTTGGCACGGGGGTTGTCCCAGGAACGAAATACGGCCTTGACAGCACCGATCAGCTGTTCCTTAGGATCGGACGGGAAGTCGGAACCGATCTTAGCCTTGTATTCGGCCTTGAACTGGTTAGCCAGCTCCTTCAGGTCTTCAGCAGTCAGTTCAACGTCCTGCTTCACACCCTTTTCTTCCTTCATCTTGTCGATCAGCTCTTCGAAGTACTTCTTGCCGACTTCCATAACGACGTCGGAGTACATCTGGATAAATCTTCTGTAGCAGTCGTAAGCCCAACGGGGATTGCCGGACTTCTTTGCCATAACTTCAACAACTTCTTCGTTCAGACCCAGGTTCAGGATGGTGTCCATCATACCGGGCATGGAAGCTCTAGCACCGGAACGAACGGAAACCAGCAGGGGATTTTCCTTGTCACCGAACTTCTTGCCGACGATCTCTTCCATCTTGCCGATGTATTCCATGATCTGAGCCATGATTTCATCGTTGATCTGACGACCATCTTCATAGTACTGGGTGCAGGCTTCGGTGGTGATGGTGAAGCCCTGGGGAACCGGCAGACCGATGTTGGTCATTTCTGCCAGGTTTGCGCCTTTACCGCCCAGCAGCTCACGCATATCTGCGTTGCCTTCGGAGAACAGGTAAACAAACTTCTTGGACATTGGTGGGTTACCTCCGATTTATAGTATAAATTTTTCGACTGACAATGTCGGGAACGGGAAGCGCCGCCTTCTTAGACCTTTGTGGTCCTACAAACAATTGCACGCAAAAAGACACGGAACGCTCCCCGCATGGGATATTATAGCACAAACTCTGCCGAATTTCTACAGACATTCGAAAAAAAGTGGCGTCTTCACGGAAAATTTACGTTTTGCCTGTGTCGGCGGAACACATACCGGTATCGTTTGGTGAAAAAAGAGAAGACTGGTATCTCTCATTCGTTTTCGGTGGGGTCATTTTCTGCCGGCGCCTGTTCGATCGGATCGGTTTCGGCTGTGTCATTTGTGGGTGGATCGCTTGTGGACGGATCGTTTGCATCTGAATCATCTGTGTCCGAAGCATTCTCCGAAGCGTTCGTAGACGGATCAAACATGGTCGGGTCGCCTTCCTGCAGCTCGAGCACGATCCGGTCGTATCGGTCCTTGCCCATCTTGTACAGATCGAAGTGGGCCAGAATGCCAATGATCAGCAGCAGGACACCCACCATCAGCAGCACCAGTGCACCATTTTTCAGCCACCGGGAGATCGGCGCAAGGAACGTGGTCAGGTAGCTTGCATATACGGGGATCCGCTGGGGGATCATACGGTGCAGCACCAAACGGAGCACACCGATCGCAGTACCGGCCCCCAAGGACGCCATACCCAACGGCAGGCACGTCCGCTTCCAGTGGCACCGATCCAAAAGATACAGCAGCACGCCCAACATCAGGGCAAAGGAAATGGTCAGGTCGAACACCGTTTGAGACAGGCAGAACCGCACCGGCTCCAAGGCATCGAAAAAGCCTTCCGTATTCAGTGTGGACAAAGGCTCTTCGAGAAAGCCGCTGATCAGCTCCATGGGGTCCCCAAGGAAGTACAGCACCATCATCAGGGAGTCGTCCACACCGGACAGTGCGGTGGCAGCGATCTCTTCGGCATCCAGCACCGGTCGAGAGCCGTTGAACAGGAGCCACGACACCACATCCTGGGCTGTGCCGGCAAAGATCGTGGGAATGGAAAACTGGTCAAAAATCAGCTCGATATCGCTTTCGGTGAGCCCAAAGCCCACGGCGTTGAAATTCTCCTGCATCAGCTGGGCAATGGTGATATAGCCATCGTCCGGGTCCCCTGAGGCCGGCAGCGGAAAATTCGGATAATCCAGGGTATCCGCAAAGGCGTACACATATGCCGGTGTGACATTTGTCCGAATGGCAGCGACACACAGGGTCAGCGTCAGGGACAGGAGCAACAGGATGATGAGCAACGCCACAAGGATACACCGACAGGCGTAGCGTATGGGGTGCTTTTTTGGTTTGGGTGACACAGCAGGCATGGCATCAAAGTCCGGCTGCTGCACTTCTTGATTTGGCTGCATGGGAGATTCCTTCTTTCCCGATCAGGCTCGGTCGTTCTCGATCGTCATCGGTCGGTTTTTTATACCATTAGTATACCAGCTTTTGGCGTCCATTGCAATAGGGAAACCATAAATTTTCCGTAACTTCCTCTGTGGGTCAAAAGAGATTTCAACACTTTTTTTCCGTTTGCTCTTTTCAATCTGCCGGAACTGTGTTATAATATAGGCAGCATGATAAAATGTAACAAGAGGTGCAGCGCATGAACATTCTCATCAGCGCCTGTCTTCTGGGTCTGTCCTGTCGCTACGATGGGCAAGCCAAGGCGGCAGACGGCATCGAAGCACTACAAAAGCAGCACACGCTGATCCCCTTTTGTCCCGAATGCATGGGTGGCCTGCCCACACCTCGTCCGCCGGCTGAGCTTATTGGTGACCGGGTGATGAACAAGGAAGGCGTGGACGTGACCGCTGCGTACCGGAAGGGTGCCACGGAAGCGCTGCGACTGTGCAGACTGCTCCACTGCGACTGTGCCATTCTCAAGGAAAGAAGCCCCTCCTGCGGCCACGGACAGATCTACGACGGCACCTTCTCCGGCACGCTTACCACCGGTGACGGGATCACTGCAGCCCTGCTTCTGGCAAACGGCATTCCGGTGTATGGAGAGAGCCAGGTCAAAAACGGACAGCTGCCGCCGGAGCCGGACAATTTATAGAACGATACACTACCGAAAGGATATAAAAAATCATATGGATAACGGCATTTTTGGAAAATTCAGAAAAGAGATCTACACGGCTGAGGATGGGTACACCATGCCCTACCGGCTGTATATTCCGGACAATTACGACTGCGGCGAAAAGTATCCGCTGATCTTTTTCCTGCACGGCGCAGGCGAACGGGGAGACGACAACGAAAAGCAGCTGAACATCGGCATCCGGCACATCTTCTGGGAAGGCAGTCCTGCCTACAACGCCATCATCGTAGCACCCCAGTGTCCCGAAGACAAGCGTTGGGTGGACGTAGACTGGGAGCTGGGCGTGTTCAACCGGAAGCAGGTGGCGGAGACCCGGGAGCTGCAGACCGCCTTTGCCATTCTCCACGATGTGATGGATCTGTGCAACGTGGATCGTGACCGAGTCTATGTGACCGGGATCTCCATGGGCGGCTACGGTACCTTCGATGCCATCGCACGCCACGGGTCTCTCTTTGCCGCTGCTGTGACCGTATGCGGTGGCTGTGACCCGGACACCGATGCCCGTGCCAATAGCCGGATCCCCATGTGGATGTTCCATGGCAGTGCCGACACCACGGTCCCGCCGGTGGGCAGCCGACTGATGTACGCCAAGATCAGCAGCATGGGTGGCAAGAATGTACACTACACCGAATACAGCGGCATGAACCACGGCATCTGGGACAACGCCTACGCCGATCGGGATATGCTGACCTGGCTGTTCGAGCAGTCCCGGTACGAAAGACGGATGCTGGCCGAAAAGCGTGCCAAGCAGAAGAAGACCGCTGCCGTAGCCGGTGGTGTGGGGATCGCTGCACTGGCTGCCATTTTGACCGGCGCTGCCCTGAACCACAAGAATACCAAGAACAAAAAGAACGGCTGATCAACATTTCATAGACAACGCATATTGGGTTTAGGACTGTGTGCAGTCATACCTATCAAGGAGGTGTTCCCATGCTCCACAATACCGTCTGGAAACTACAACAGGAGAAAAAGCTCACTATCGGCTATTTCGGCGGCTCCATTACGGAAGGTGCCGGACAATCTGCACCCGGCTTTTGCTACCGGGACAGAGTCACCGCCTGGATGCAAGAGCAGTATCCCCATGCGGCCATCACGGAGATCCAGGCTGCCATCGGTGGTACCGGCTCCGATCTGGGTATGTACCGCTGCGACCGGGATCTTTTGACGGGCAAGCCGGATCTGGTGTTTTATGAATTTGCAGTCAACGACAGCGGGATGTCCTACGAAGCCGCCGCCGCACAGACCGAGACCATCTTCCGCAAGATCTGGTCCGCCGATCCGACCACCGACATCGTGGTGCTCTACACCATCACCGGTATGCTCCACGACCGCATGGCACAAGGTGGCGAATACGTGTCCCGTGCGGCCCATGCGGCAGTGGCCCATCACTATGGCATTCCGTCCGTGGACATTGGCGAGATACTGCGTACCCGTACTCTCCTGGACGGCGGCGAAGACTTCACCGGCGAAAACTTCACCCGGTACGCCCGTGACAGAGTCCATCCCACAGACGAAGGATACGCCATCTACACCGACTGCCTGACCGCATGGCTGACGAAGCATCTGGTGCCCGGCGATGGTCTGGTGCCACACGCACTGCCCACGCAGTTTTGTCCCAAGGTGTACGATGGGGCACGGCTGGAAGACTGCCTGGCGCTGACCGACTGCGAGACGGATGGCTTTACACTTGTAGAAAAGTCCCTTTGCGGCAGATACCACCATTACCTGGAAGCTGTGGCGCCCGGTGCCAAGCTGACCTTTAGCTTCACCGGAGAGAACGCCGGGTTTTACTGGATGCTTGCCAAAGATGCCGGAGACGTGGTCGTGCAGGTGGACGATGGTGCACCGAAAACCATGCGCAGCTGGGATCACTATTGCCGGGACTTCAACCGGGCAGGGGCTGCGTTCTTCTGCCAGGCTCTGCCATATGGAACGCACAGGGTGACTGTGACCGTTGCCGACACCAAGGACGAGGGCTCCGAAGGGTACGCCATCCGCATTGGTGCCGTGCTGGTATCGTGAGGTGCTGCCATGGACACCATTTTGTGGAGAGAACGGAAGCGGACGCTATTTGGTCTGCCCCTGTCCTTTACGGTATACACCCTGACGGAAACGAAGCTGTTCATCAAGACGGGCTTTTTCCACATCCATGAAGAGGAGATCCGCCTGTACCGCATTTTGGATCTGACCCTGTCCCGGACGCTGGAGGAACGGATCTTCGGGTTGGGCACCATCCACTGCTGTACCGCAGACAAGACGGCGCCGGAGATCGACCTGAAACGGATCAAAAGCAGCCGGGAGATCCGCACGCTGCTGTCCGACCGGGTCGAGGAAGAACGGAGCAATCGCTATGTGGGTATGCGGGAAATGATGGGTGAGACAGACCCGGACGAACACGAATAAATATGTGTCGAAAACCGTAGTCGTTCATGCTGCGGTTTTTCGTTTGGAAATGTGGTTTTTTCCACAAAAACGATTGACAACGGCAGACGTATCTGGTATACTGTTAAAAAGTTTCTTGGAATACCTGACTATATTCCAGCTGTGCAAAGGAGGAATCCCCATGCTTACGCCCCAGTTCGAAGAAGCTGCCCGGAAGCTGAGTCTGCGCTGCCGCATCATGTCCATCGTGAAGACCTGCCTGTATTGGCTTATGGTGGTCGGTCTGTGGATCGGGTACTGCCATCTGTTCGAGAGACCCATGACCCATCCGTCTGCCATTGCGTTCACTATATTGCTGGTGATCCCCTTTGGCTGGCCCAGGATCCAGAATCGGTGGTTCGAGAAAAGCTGGCACGGGACAGTGGTACGGATGCGAGACATCGAGGAGCTGCCCATCAACTCCCGGTTCCGTATGCGAGAGATGCGTACCAATCTGGAGATCACCTTTCGAACCAGCGAAGGGAACGAGGTGCTGGTCTTCCGGGAAGGCGAGGATTACAAAGCGGCTTCCAATTATTACCACATGGACGACCCGGTGTGGAAGCTGGCGTGTCTGAAGTTCCCCATCAACCTACGGGATGTCGAGGAACGCACAGAGGATATGCTCTGTCCCCGGTGTGGTCGATTCAACCGGATCGAACGGAAGCGGTGTCGTTGGTGTCATGTACCGTTGCTCCGAAGCTGATAGCATCTAAGGAAACAGCATATTGTCCAAAAACTTCCTATTATTTTTGTTAAATTCTACTTATTGCCTCTTGCCACGGCGGTAAAAATATCGTACAATAGATTGCCACAAAAAAACGGCGTGTACGATGCTTTTGCCGCCGTTTTCCTTTGCCATCACACTACGGGAGAATCACTGCTATGAACCATACCCTGCGCTCGCCTCGGCTGCCGTCTGTTGTTCCGACCTGGCAGCACGTCACAGCCTTCGTCCGCAAGAATACCGTCCTGTGCATCGCCATGGTGCTGGCGTTTATCACGTCCTGCATCGTGCCGCCGGACAGCACCTATCTGACCTATTTTGACACCCGGACCCTGACCTGCCTGTTCTGCACCCTGGCCATGGTCTGTGCCCTGCGGAACATTCGCTTTTTCACCTGCATTGCGGAGAAGATCATTGCGGTGACCAAAAATCTCCGGCGCAGTGTGCTGGCGCTGGTGTACATCACCTTCATTGGTTCCATGCTCATTGCCAACGATATGGCGCTGCTGACCTTTTTGCCTCTGGGCTACATCGTCCTGCACACCACGGGACAGGAAAAGCACATGGCATTCGTGTTCATTCTGCAGAACATTGCGGCAAACTTAGGCGGTATGCTGACGCCCTTTGGCAATCCGCAGAACCTGTATCTGTACTCCCGGTTCGCCATTCCCACTGCCGAATTCATGGGCGTGATGGTATGGCCCTTTGTGCTGTCGGTGGTGCTGATCACCCTTTGCTGCCTGGCCTTTCCTGCCGTTCCCCTGACCGTATCGGATTCCGGGATCAAGCTGCCCGGTGCTCGCACGGCAGTGTATCTCACCCTGTTTGCCTTTTCCATTGCCATTGTGTTCCGTGCGCTGCCCTATTGGCTGGGACTGATCGTGATCCCCTTGGCGCTGCTGTTTCTGGACAAAAAGGCGCTGGCTGCCGTGGACTATCCGCTGCTGTTCACCTTTGTGTGCTTCTTCATTTTCTCCGGCAATATGGCTCGGATCCCGGCGGTGGAGACCTTTATGGCATCGCTGCTGGAAAAATCGGTGCTGGTGGTGTCCACGCTGTCCTGCCAATGCATCAGCAACGTACCCTCTGCCATCCTGCTGTCCCGATTCACGGACAACTGGCGTGAGCTGCTGTTGGGTGTGAACATCGGTGGCGCCGGCACCATCATTGCGTCCCTGGCCAGCCTGATCACCTTCCGGGAATACCTTTCCCACAATCCGGGCAAGACCGGCTACTACCTGACCCGGTTCTCCCTGGTCAACTTCGCCTTCTTAGGGATCCTGCTGGGCTTCTGTCTCCTGCTCGTCCACATATGGTAAAAAAGGTCCCCTTGCCGGAGACCCGTGATGCGTATACATTGCGCTTATAAAATTGTATCATTTTTTTCACGAAACCCCCTGTAAAAACGGAGGGTTTTGTGGTATAATAAGAGTGTATGGTTTATAGGCTGGTGAGATGGAGGGTATAGCCCTTGCCCCGGATACTGCTGATCGCACCTTCTCCAAGCAGCGGCGTGAGCTTTTGGCGCAGATGGGTGATATTGACCTCGCATACGTTTCCCGTGACTCCTTCCGGCCAGACCAGCCCTTGCAGTACCGTTTTGGGTACGGGCTGTCCCTCGTTTTCGTAGAGGATCCCAAAGAGCTGATATTCCTTTTCGGTCAGGCGAACGCTTTGGCTCCCACAGCGCACCAGTCTTTCCTCCGGTCGCAGACGCAGCGGCAATCGCTGGTGCGGATCGGTGGTCTCCATCCGTGCGATGGCCTCTGCCAATTGGGGCAGCGATACCGGCCACGGCAATGGTGCATAGGGAAACCCGGCACTGCGCAGCTTTCTGTGGTGCGCCGATTCCAGCCAGCCTTTGTCGTGGTAGAACAGAAGGACCATGGTGGCGTCCTCATGGGTCGCTCCCACAGTTTCCCAATGACTGTCGTCGCACGCTACCAGTGTCCCGTCCTGGGACAGCATGGTCAGTCTGGTCTCCCACAGGGGCAGTGCGGCATATAGCAGTGCATCGGTATACGGATCGCCGGTCTCGATGAAGATCTGCATGCTATCCTCCTCGTTTTCCTTTGTTGTATGCTGAGTATAGCACATCTTTTGGGGATTGTCAAGTCCCCTCTCCCAAGCAGCACGGAGACGTATCGGTCCCATCCCCATGTCCGAAGGAATGAAAATACGCCAGGAAGGAGCGTGTCCCCCATGCAGCTGCCGAACGATATGCATATTGAAAACACCTGCTTTTTTACCGGGCATCGGTTTCTTTCCGAAGAGCAGAAGCGGCTGATCTACCCGGCTTTGGTGCAGTGCATCCTGCAAATGGCCGACGATGGCATCCGCTATTTCTGCAACGGCGGTGCCATTGGCTTCGATCTGTTTTCCGCCCAGACCGTGGCACTGCTGCAGCGTTCCCGGCCGGCGGATATCCATCTGGTCATGACGCTGCCCTGCCGGAACCAAACGGACAAATGGTTGAACCACGGTGCGGCCGGTGCGGAAAATATACGGCTGTACCACGCTGTAAAGTCTCAAGCGGCGGCGGTGGTCTATATCGGAGACTTTTACGAGCCCGGCTGTATGCAGAGACGAAACCAATATATGGTGGACCATTCCTGCCGCTGCATCACCTATTGGAACGGCGCAACAAACGGCGGCACAGCACAGACCGTCCGCATGGCAAAAAGAGCCGGCCTGCCCATCTGGAATTTGTTTCCGGCAAAGCAGCTGTCTCTGGAGCCGTGAACCATAGTATCTCTCGTTATCAAAAAATAAAATATATCAATATCCAAGGAGAAAAATCGTATGAAAACATTAGTGAAGAATGCCGGTTTTGCCGGTGTGCGTCCGGTGCTGACCATCGTCATGGATGGTGTAGGTCTGGCACCCTCCATCGCCAGCAATGCCGTTGCCCAGGCAAGAACCCCCAATCTGGATCGCCTGATGGCCAATTATCCCATGCTCAAGCTCCGTGCCCACGGTACCGCTGTGGGTCTGCCCTCTGACGACGACATGGGCAACTCCGAAGTGGGTCACAATGCGCTGGGCTCCGGTCAGGTATTCGCACAGGGTGCCAAGCTGGTCTCCAACTCCATCGAAAGTGGCAAGATGTTCGTTTCGGACACCTGGCAGACTCTGGTGAACGGCGTGAAGAATAACGGCTCTACCCTGCACTTTCTGGGTCTGTTCTCCGACGGCAACGTACACTCCCACATCGATCACCTGAAGGCCATGCTGACCGAAGCCAAGAAGGAAGGCGTACAGAAGATCCGCATCCACATCCTGCTGGACGGCCGTGACGTTGGAGAGACCTCTGCTCTGGAATACATCGATCCCTTTGAAGATTTTCTGACCTCTCTCCGGGACGATGGCTGTGACATCAAGATCGCATCCGGCGGCGGCAGAATGCAGATCACCATGGACCGCTACGAAGCCAACTGGGCCATGGTAGAAGCCGGCTGGAAGACCCACGTACTGGGTGAGGGCAGACAGTTTGCCTCTGCCCACGAAGCTGTGGAGACCTATCGTGCCGAGACCGGTGCCATCGACCAGGACCTGGCTCCCTTCGTAATCGCTGAAAACGGCAGCCCCGTTGGTACCATCGAGGACGGCGACTCCGTGATCTTCTTCAACTTCCGTGGCGACCGTTCCATTGAAATTTCCAAGGCCTTCGAAGGCGGCGCAGATTTTGACAAGTTCGACCGGGTGAGAGTACCGAACGTGCTGTACGCCGGTATGCTGGAATACGACGGCGACCTGCACATTCCCAGCCGGTATCTGGTTTCTCCGCCGGAGATCACCAACACTATGGGCGAATATCTGGCAGGCACCGGTATCAACCAGTTCGCCATTTCCGAGACCCAGAAGTACGGCCACGTGACCTATTTCTGGAACGGCAACCGCAGCGGCAAGTTCTCTGACGAGCTGGAGACCTATGTAGAAGTTCCCTCCGACATCGTTCCCTTTGAGCAGAGACCCTGGATGAAGTGCGCCGAGATCACCGATAAGCTCATCGAAGCCCTGGAATCCGGCAAGTACGACTGCCTCCGGGTGAACTTCCCCAACGGCGACATGGTCGGTCACACCGGCAGCCTGGAAGCTACCATCTGCTCCATGGAAGCCCTGGACCTGCAGCTGGGTCGGATCCTGGCTGTGGTGGACAAGGTAGGTGCTGTGGCACTGATCACGGCTGACCATGGCAACGCAGACGAAATGGCCGAGATCGACAAGAAGTCCGGCGAACCCAAGAAGAACAAGGATGGCTCCTTCAAGGCCAAGACCAGCCACACCCTGAACCGTGTTCCCTGCATCCTCTACGACAACGTGACCAAGGATGCCTACACCGTCAAGGAAGACGACGGTCACTTTGGTCTGTCCTCCGTGGCCGGTACCGTTGTGAACCTGCTGGGTTACGACAAGCCGGAAATGTGGGACGACAGCATGATCGAGCTGCAGTAATTTTCCCATTCCAGCTACCCCATTTTTACGTACATTTTTCCCCAGTGAAAGTCGGCTTCACCTGTGTTTTTCCAAGATACAGGTGAAGTCGGTTTTCCTGCGTTTTGTGAGGTTTTATGTTTGTTCGAGACGGTATCCTATTTCGCAGCACGATATTGAATCTGCCCCACATTTGCCACGGCTTTTCCACCCGGTACGGCGGCGTCAGTACCCATCCGTACACCAGCTCCATGAACTTAGCCATGGGGCGTGAGGATGACGACGACACGGTACGCCACAACGGAGAGATCTTTGTGTCCGCTGTGACCGACGGCAAGCTGACGGGCAAAAGCTGGGTCAGTGCCTCCCAGATCCATTCTGCCAAGGTGCGTGTGGTGACCGGCGCCAACACCGGAGAAGGCTTGTATCTGCCTGCCGGAGAAGACTGCGATGGTTTTGTCACCGAGGTGCCGGGGGTGCTGCCGGTGATTCGGGTAGCGGACTGTACGCCAGTACTGCTTTCCGGTACGAAAGCCGATGGGTCGCCGGTGGTCAGTGCCGTACACGCTGGCTGGCGTGGCAGTGCCAGTGGCATCGTACGGGAAGCGGTGGAGGTGATGGTGACCCTTGGTACTGTCCGAGAGAGCATCCTGGTCGCCATTGGTCCTCACATTGGCACCTGCTGCTACGAGGTGGGAGAGGATCTGCTGGCATCGGTGACCGAAACGGCCGGAGAAGCCTTTGCCCATGCGTACTGTGTGCCCCGTTGTACCACCGACTCTGGTGTACGTAAGTATACGGCAGACCTGACCGGGATGAACCTGCACTGGCTGGCAGTGTCCGGGGTCGGTGTCGATCGGGTAGACGTGGCGCCCCAGTGTACCATGTGCGATCCGGTCACCTTTCACTCTCACAGAGCCACCGGCGGCAAGCGTGGTGCTATGGCGGCCATGATCGGGATCCTGCCGTAAAAATGCCGACAACCGGTACCGAAAACGCACTTCACGCACAAATCCGCAAATAATCACAGAAAAATCACAGAAAACAGGGGAAATCGACCCTTTTGTTCAAGATTTATTTATAAATCTGTGATATACTATCAGCAATGGTTTTTGTGCTGTTTTTCCCTTTTGGGAGACGGCACGCATAGGATCCATAAAGAGAAGGGAGAAGCCAATCCACTATGATAGAAATCAACAATCTGGTGAAAAACTACGGCACGAAGTTTGCCGTTGACGACATCAGCTTCAAGGTGGGCAAAGGGGAGATCGTCGGTTTCCTTGGTCCCAACGGCGCTGGGAAGTCCACCACCATGAACATCCTGACCGGGTATCTGTCCTCCACCTCCGGAGAAGCCAAGGTCGGCGGTATCGACATTCTGGAAAATCCGTATGAAGCCAAGAAGCTCATCGGGTTCCTGCCGGAGCAGCCGCCGGTCTATCCGGACATGACGGTAGACGAATACCTGAACTTTGTGTACGAGATCAAGCGGTGCAAGCTGAATCGGGACAAGCACTTAACGGAGATCCGGATGGTGACCAAGATCGACGACGTACGGCACCGGCTGATCAAGAACCTGTCCAAGGGGTACAAGCAGCGTGTGGGCATTGCACAGGCACTGGTAGGCAATCCGCCGGTGATCATTTTTGACGAGCCCACGGTAGGCCTGGACCCGAAGCAGATCATCGAGATCCGGAACCTGATCCGAAACCTGGGGCAAAACCACACGGTGATCCTGTCCACCCACATTCTGTCGGAGGTACAGGCCATCTGCGACCGGATCGTGATCATCAACGAAGGCAAGATCATTGCAGACGAAAAGACGGAAAACATCACCCGTGTGGTGGAAGAGAACCGGAAGTACAGCGTAAAGGTCTGCGGACCCCAGCGTGAGGTGCTGTCTGCGATCCAGGCGCTGCCCGGCGTTGTTTCCGCAGAAGCCACCGGGGAACGGGACGGCGACAGCTACACCTTCCACATCGAAGGCGAAAAAGGCACCGACCTGCGCAAGCCGCTCTTCTATGCCATGAGCGAACGCAACTGGCCCATCATCGGTCTCGAAGCCGTCAGCATGAACCTGGAAGAAGTCTTCCTGAAGATCATGGACGCTGACTTGACACGACGCAAGTAATCCAAAACGTTCGGAAGGAGAACGGGGAAACGCGGCTTTTGAAAAAGCCTAGCAAAACTTTTTTGAATGGACTATCGATACAATATAGTTTGTACAAAGCTGGTGCGATGCCATATTGTTTCGTCTACATTTGTTTTCGCTAAAGATAACGGGATCCGCAGCCTGCGCTGAGCAGCAAGCCTCGAAAAAGTCCGTGCTGCGCACTGGTATTCTATGCGGTAAATTGCAAGACGTCAGACCTCTTCGCATGTTGTTTCTGCAAAAAACGTTCACGTATCCTTCTGTTCTTTTTTGATACATCTCATGATTCTCTTCGGATAGAGCAAAGAAATACAAAATTTCGTATCGGAGAACAAAAATTATGTTTGCAATCTATAAGAAGGAAATGCGCACATATTTTACAACACCGCTTGGGTATGTGTTCATTGCCGTGTTTCTGGCGGTGTCCGGCTTCATCTTTGCCGTGAGCACCCTCCAGTCCCAGACCTCGGACATTTCCGGCTACTTCCAGCTCATGATCTTCGGCTACATCGTCATGATCCCGATCCTGACCATGCGCTCCTTTGCGGAAGAACGCCGTTCCCGTACAGAGCAGATCCTGATGACCTCGCCGGTCTCCATCACCGGTATGATCATGGCAAAGTTCTTAGCTGCCTTTACCATGTTCTTCATGACCATCCTTGCTTCCTGCCTGTACTACATTCCCCTGACAAAATATGGGGAACCCAACGTAGCCAAGGCTGCCGGGTGCTTCATTGCCATGCTGCTGATCGGGATGTGCTTCATCGCCGTGGGCATTTTCGTGTCCACCCTGACGGAATCCTCTGTGACCGCTTCCATCGGCACCATGGGCATTCTGGTCGCATTTGCCGGGGCTGCCATCTTCAACAACCTGATCGACACCTACGTGATCCGGTATGTGCTGAGCTGGCTCTCCATCTACAGCCGGTATGTCAACTTCACCTATGGGATCTTTGACATTGCCGCCACCCTGTACTATCTCTCCATCACCGCCATCTTCCTGTTCCTGGCTGTTCGTGTGTATGAGAGAAGACGCTACGCATAAGGAAAAGGAGGGAAACCAACGTGAGAAACAGCTTTACACAGAGCCGCAAGTTCAAGTACGGCTCCATGGCCACCGCCTTTACCATCGGTTTCATCGCCATCGTAGTGATCTTCAACATCATCTTCACAGCCCTGGCATCCCGGTACAACTGGTACATCGATATGACAAGCGAGCAGGTGTTCACCCTGTCCGACGAAGCCAAGGAGATCATGTCCGACATCACCAATGAGGTCAAGATCATTTTCGCCTCCGAACCGGACGTGCTGATGACCGGCTCCGACTCCGCCTACATGCGGTACGTGTACACCACCGCCAAGCAGCTGGAGGAAAGCTTCTCCAACATCACGGTAGAATGCGTGAACGTGCTGAAGCATCCCTCGTACTTCCGGGAGTACTACAACACCACCAACACCGACATCGACTCCGACTCTGTTGTGGTGGTCAGCGGCAGCGAGATCCGGATCTTTGCCGCAGAAGCCTTCTTCACCTTTGACGAAAACTACGAAAACGTCTGGGCCTACAACGGGGAATACAAGCTCATCTCCGGTATCATGCAGGTGACCCAGACCGACACGCCCATCGTGGCCTTCACCACCGAGCATGGCGAATCTCTGGACGAAAACGGCGCCGGCAACCTGGCAACACTGTTTGCAGACAACGGCTTCGAGGTGCAGAGCGTGAATCTGGCCAACGAGACCCTGGACGACGACTGTAGAATCCTGGTGATCTACAATCCCCGCTACGACTTTATCGGTAGCGAAGCCGATGCCAGCCAGTTCAACGAGATCCAGAAGATCGACGATTTCCTGGACGACTACGGCTGTCTTCTGGTCTTTGCAGAGCCTGCCTACGTGGACAACCTGACCAACTTGAACGAATTCTTAGAAGAATGGGGCATCTCCTATGTAGGCGACACCTACATCCGAGACAAGGACCATGCTATGACCGTGGACGGCTACGGCATCGTGACCGAATACCAGTCTGATACGCTGGGTGCGTCCATTTATTCCGAGCTGTCCAAGCTGTCTACGCCGCCCAAGGCCATGATCTACAAGTCCATGCCCATCGACATCCTGTGGGAATCCGGCGGAGACCTGTCCGGTTCCAGAGACGTTTCTGCGGTTCTGAAGTCCCACGACACCTCCGAGCTGGTAGTGGACGGGGAGGTGACCGAGGTCGGTGCCTACAACGTCATGACCATCTCCCGGGAGACCCGGATCGTGGACAACGAGTACTACTACTCCTACGTGATCGCCTCCGGTTCGCCGACCTTCTCCGACGGTGCCTATGTGGTCTCCAACGCCTACGCCAACAAGGACGTGCTCAGTGCGGCCATGAAGGCTGTGGGGCGGGAAAGAGTGCTGGCTGTGCTGGACTTCAAGCCCTTTGACGACGACGATATCACCATCACAACAGACGAAGCCAACCACTGGACGGCGGCTATGACCCTGGTGATCCCGGTGATCGTGGCGGCCTGCGGTATCTATGTGGTGACCCGTAGAAAACACGCATAAGGCACAGGAGCAACAGGAGTAAAAAGAAACATGATCAAACAGCAAAAAAGATTTGCCATCGGTTTCGCCATTGCCTTTGTGGTCATGCTGGTGCTGTACTTTGTGGTAGTGGCACCGCTGCTGGAAGAAGCGCCGGCAGAAACGGTGGCTATGGAGACCGAGGAAGGCGAAGCCGTCGGCTCCAACAACCGGTATCTGATGTTCCCCCAGGTGGAGCGTTCCGGTATCCAATCCATTGAAGTACACAACGAATACGGCGGCTACACCTTCTACCGGGACTCCTCCGACAACTTCGTGCTGAAGGGCTACGAGGGGATGTCCTACGACCAGGAGCTGTTTGCCTCCTATGTGGTGTCTGCCGGATACACGCTGGCCATGATGAAGGTGACCGACGATGCCACCCCGGAGCAAATGGAAGAATACGGTCTGGACGATCCCCAGGCGTACTGGATCCTGACCACCACGGAAGGGGACGTACATCGGGTGAACGTAGGCGATATTCTGGTGACCGAAGGCGGCTACTACTGCTCCTACGAAGGCCGTGACACGGTATACATCCTTTCCACCACCCTGGCAGACACCATGCTGCAGCCGGTGGAAAAGATGATCACGCCGCTGCTGACCGCCGGTATGTCCCAGAACGACTACTTTGAAGCGGACAACTTCACGCTCTGGCATGGGGAGGATCTGTTCCTGCGTCTGGTCAACAAGGACGAATCGGAAAAGAGCAACCCGGATGCCATCGTAGAAGTGAAGATGACCTACCCCACAAACTACGAACCCAACTCCAATCTGTACTATGAGATCCTGTACAATTTCATGGCACTGACCGGTGAGGAAACCGTGAAGATCGGACCCACGGAAGAGGATCTGGAAAAGTATGGTCTGGCAAACCCGGCCTACACCATCTCCTACACCTTCCAGGATATTCCCTTCTACATCTTCGTATCGGAGCAGCAGAAGGACGGCACCTACTATGCGGTGTCCAACCTGTACGGCTATCAGCTGGTGGCAAAGGTCAGCGCCGAAAAGCTGGGCTTTGTGGACTACGGTATGTTCAAGTGGATCAGTGAGTATCCCTTCCAGGCCTATGTGACCAGTGTGGACACCATGCACGTGGAAGCCGGTGACGGTTCTCTGGAAGCTTCCTTTAAGCTGACCCACGGCACCAATGAGGAAGGCAACGCTACCCTGGAGGTAGACTGCGAAAGCGGCGGCAAAACGTCGCACATCGACAACAACAATGTGTACAACTTCCGGCAGTTCTACAAGACGCTGCTGTCCGTGATCCTGCAGGAGTACACGCCCCTGACCGCTGAAGAGCAGGAAGCGCTGGTATCCGATCCGTCCAAGCTGCTGTTGACCTTCTCGTACACCACGCTGAACGGCGAGACCACGGAGTTCAAGTTCTACCAGTATTCCACCAGACGGGCCTTTGTGACCGTCAATGGCGTCGGCGAATTCTACTGCTACGTAGACCTGATGGACAAGATCATCAGCGACACCGCCAAGGTCCTGGACGGCATGGACATCAACTCCTACGGCAAACACTGATGGGAAAGTAAGAAGTTAGAGATCAGAAATAAGAAGTCGGCAAGCGTGCCTGGCTTCTTATTTCTTTTTTGTCTCCTTTGGGTGACCCCATGGGATCTTTGCCAACAAGCATTCGCATCGCAGCACACTTCGGTTTACCCAAAAACTTTGCCAAAGGAGGAAAACAGGTTTTTTGTATTTTTATGCAAAAGACAACAATCGTGTCCCTTGGGAAAAAAATCTGACAAAACCTCTTTTTTTTCGTCGAAAGCCGTGGTATAATATAGGATGATGCCTGTACGGGATAAGTGTGATCGGGTCTGCGGAGCCGTTTCTGCATGACACCGGTCGGTCTGTGTGCCCGCTCCCGTCACAGGTGAATATCATTTGCTATTTATGGAGGGATATGTATGCCAAGAGATACCAGTATCCATAAGGTCCTGCTCATCGGGTCCGGCCCCATCGTGATCGGTCAGGCCGCAGAATTCGACTATGCAGGTACCCAGGCTGCCAAAGTGCTCAGAGAAGATGGGATCGAAGTGGTTCTCGTCAATTCCAACCCGGCAACCATCATGACCGACGCCGCTATGGCCGACAAGATCTACCTGGAACCGCTCAGTGTGGATGTAGTCAAGCGGATCATCCGAGAGGAGAAGCCCGACAGCTTGCTGGGTACCCTGGGTGGTCAGACCGGTCTGAACCTGTCTATGCAGCTGGAAAAGGAAGGGTTCCTTGCGGAAAACGGCGTGCGTCTGCTGGGCGTAGCTCCCGACACCATCGACCGTGCCGAGGACAGACAGCTCTTTAAGGACGCTATGGAAAAGATCGGACAGCCGGTCATCCCTTCTGATATAACCACCACCATCGATGGCGCTGTAGCTCTGGCGGAAAAGCTGGGCTACCCGGTGATCATTCGTCCTGCCTTTACGCTGGGTGGTACCGGTGGCGGTATTGCTGCCGATGAAGACGAGCTGCGCACCATCGCCGAAGGTGGTATCGCCGCTTCTCCCATTCACCAGATCCTGATCGAAAAGTGCGTATCCGGCTGGAAGGAGATCGAGTTCGAGGTCATCCGGGACGCTGCCGGCAACGTCATCACCGTTTGCTCCATGGAAAACCTGGACCCTGTGGGGATCCACACCGGTGACTCCATCGTAGCGGCACCTGCCCTGACCCTGGCCGACAAGGAATACCAGATGCTGCGTACGGCGGCGCTGGCCATCATCGAGGAGCTCAAGATCACCGGCGGCTGCAACGTACAGTTTGCCCTGGACCCGGGCAGCTTTGAATATGCTGTTATCGAAGTAAACCCCCGTGTGTCCCGTTCCTCCGCCCTGGCCTCCAAGGCCACCGGCTACCCCATTGCCAAGGTGGCCACCAAGATCGCCATCGGCTACAACCTGGACGAGATCCCCAACAACGTCACCGGCACCACCATGGCCTGCTTCGAACCTACCGTAGACTATGTGGTCGTCAAGTTCCCTCGCTGGCCCTTTGACAAGTTCGTATACGCCAACCGCCGTCTGGGCACCCAGATGAAGGCGACCGGTGAGGTCATGTCCATTGCACCGTCCTTTGAGATGGCACTGATGAAGGCTGTCCGTGGTGCAGAGGTGGGCGTAGATTCTCTGAACCATCCCCGGTACATGGAGAGAGACGACCACGAGCTGGAAGAGCTGATCCAGGATCAGACCGACGAACGGATCTTCTTCATCTATGAGGCACTGCGTCGTCGTGTGCTGACCTGCGAACAGATCTACAACATCACCAAGATCGACCGTTGGTTCCTGTGGCGCATCGAAAAGCTGGCCCGGATGGACAACCGTCTGGAAAAGGGCAAGCTGACCGAGGAGACCTACATCGAAGCCAAGAACATGGGCTGGCCGGACAAAGCCATCTGCCGCATCGCCGGACTGGATAAGCTGCCCTGGCATCTCCACGCCACCTATAAGACCGTGGACACCTGCGCCGCTGAATTTGTCGCCAACACGCCGTACTTCTATTCTTCCTACGATGCCGACGACGAAGCCGCACCCTACATCGCTTCTCACAACACCAGCAGCAAGGGCACCGTCATGGTCGTTGGTTCCGGACCTATCCGGATCGGGCAGGGCATCGAATTCGACTATGCTTCCGTACACTGCGTATGGGCACTGAAGAAGGCCGGCTACGATGTGATCATCGTCAACAACAACCCGGAGACCGTGTCCACCGACTTTGACACCGCCGACAGACTGTACTTTGAACCCCTGACGCCCGAAGATGTAGAGAACATCATCCGGCTGGAAAAGCCCGTGGGTGCCGTAGTTGCCTTTGGTGGACAGACTGCCATCAAGCTGACCCGGTATATCGCTGCCGCCGGTGTGCCGATCCTGGGTACTTCTCCCGACATGATCGACTGCGCCGAGGACAGAGAACGGTTCGAAGAGCTGCTGAATCGCTATAACATCAAGAGAGCCACCGGGGAGACCGTCATGACCTGTGACGAAGCCCTGGAAACGGCTGCCCGGATCGGCTATCCTGTGCTGGTTCGTCCCTCCTACGTGCTGGGTGGTCAGAACATGATCATCGCCTACAACGAAGCGGACATCCGGGAATATATGCACATCATCCTGTCCCAGGGCATCGAAAACCCGGTGCTGATCGACAAGTACTTAATGGGTATCGAGCTGGAAGTAGACGCCATCTGTGACGGGGAAGACATCCTGATCCCCGGCATCATGGAGCACGTGGAACGTACCGGTGTACACTCCGGGGACTCCATCGCTGTGTATCCGTCCCAGAACGTGGACGACCGGATGCGGGACATCATCGTTTCCCACACCAAGGATCTGGCACTGGCACTGGAGACCCGTGGTCTGATCAACATCCAGTATCTGATCTACCACAACGACCTGTATGTCATCGAAGTCAACCCTCGTTCCTCTCGTACCGTGCCGTACATCTCCAAGGTGACCGGCATTCCCATGGTGGATCTGGCGCTGCGGTGTATGCTGGGCGAAAAGCTGAAGGACATGGGCTGTGGCACCGGACTGCATCCCAATTCTCCGTATGTGGCGGTGAAGGTGCCTGTGTTCTCCTTCGAGAAGCTGTCCGGACTGGACACCCATCTGGGGCCGGAAATGAAGTCCACTGGGGAAGTGCTGGGTCTGGCCGGTACCTTTGGCGAAGCGCTGTACAAGGGTCTGACCGCTGCCGGTTACAAGCTGAAGCCCCAGGGTGGCGTGTTCATCTCCGTTCGGGACACCGACCTTTGTGAGATCGGCGGCATCGGCAAGAAGTATGCGGATCTGGGCTTCCGGATCTATGCCACCAAGAATTCGGCTGAGGTACTGCGCAAGAGCGGTGTCAAGGCTACCACCGTGGGCTACATGGGTGAATCGGGTGTGAATCCTGCGACCCTGATCCAGGAAGGCAAGGTCAACTACATCATCTCCACCTCTGCCAAGGGTAGAGACCCGTCCCGGAACAGTGTGAAGCTCCGTCGTATGGCCGTAGAGCACGCCATCCCCTGCCTGACCTCTCTGGACACCGCCGGGGCTGTGGCAGACTCCATTGCCAGCCGCTGGAACCAGAACTGCACGGAGCTGGTGAACATCAACGACCTGCGCAGCGAACGGATCTCCCTGGACTTTACCAAGATGCACTCCTGCGGCAACGACTACATCTACTTCAACTGCCTGGATAAGCAGATCGAAAATCCGGAAGGACTGTCCATCAAGTTCGTGGATCGGCACTATGGGATCGGCGGCGACGGCTGTATCACCATCGAACCTTCCACCGTGGCCGACGCCAAGATGCGTATGTTCAACCGGGACGGCTCGGAAGGACTGGTATGCGGCAACGGCATTCGCTGTGTCGCCAAGTACCTGTACGACTCCGGCATTGTAAAGAAGAAGAATATGCAGCTGGAGACCGCAGCCGGCATCACCAGGCTGGAGCTGACGACCCGGGAAGACAAGGTGATCCGGGTCAAGGCCGATATGGGCAAGGTTTCCTTTGGCGGCAGCCAGTTCCACTTCCCGGAAGCCGGTGAGAAGCTGATCTCCGTCAAAGCCAAGCTGGGCGGCGACGAGTACACGGCCTCTATGGTATCCGTGGGCAATCCCCACTGTGTGATCTTTGTGGAAGACAACGACCAGCTCAGCGGCGCCGGTATGGATCTGGCTACGCTGGATCTGGAAGCACTGGGCTCTGCCATCGAGAATGACGTGCACTTCCCGGAACGCACCAATGTGGAATTTGCACACATCATCGACGACCACACCCTGCTGGTTCGTGTATGGGAACGTGGCTCCGGCGAGACCTTAGCTTGTGGTACCGGTGCTTGTGCCGCTGCTGTGGCCGCCATTGAGAATGGGTACTGCTCGGCCAACGGAGACATCACGGTCCATCTGAAGGGTGGCAACCTGACCATCACCTACGACCGCAGCACCGCCGACGTTCACATGACCGGTGAGGCCGTGGAAGTATACCGTGGTACGGTAGAGATCTAAGGCAAACGAAAAATAGAATTATAAAAAGCGTATGGTTTCTCGGATACACCGGGAAGCATACGCTTTTTTGTTGGTTAAACTTTTTATGCATAAAAACGGAAGGGTCGATACCCTTCCGTATAAGATATCAAATATATTGCTTCGCCTCAAAAGTCTGCGCCACTGTAGGTCATTTTCCGCAGGTAGTCAAGGATCCCCTGCTCCTGCAGATTGTATGCCAGCGGAATGGGAGAACCGATGCCGGCTGCCACCAGGGACACGCTGCAATTGACGGTCAGCGAACGACCGGTGCCGATCTCGCCTGCGGTCAACCGGGAAAAGACGGCGTTCAGGATACCACCGTGGGTGACACCGATGATGGCGTGCTCCGGGACGGCTTCCAGCATATCGTCAAAGGCATTGTACATCCGTGCGGCTGCCATGGGGACGCTTTCCACGTCGCCTGCCTGCTTTTCACCACCGGGGAATTGATGGCGCCGTTCTTCCAGCGTAAGCCCGGACAGGGAGCCATAATCCCGTTCGATGAGCTGGGGCAGGATGTTCAGACTGGACAGCGGTGCCGGAGATGTGGGAGACTCTGCATTGCATGGGGTACTGGGATCGTCCAGCGCAGCCTGGATATAGCCGGCAGTGTCCACGGCACGGGAAAGCGGTGAGGTACACACGGTGCCAAAGCGCACGCCGTACAGCACACTGCGTCGGAACAGCTCGGCGGTGTGTCGGGCCTGCCGGATCCCGATGTCGTTCAGAGGCACGTTTTCCCGACCCTGCAGCCGTTTGATCTGGTTCCAGTCGGTCTGTCCATGGCGCACCAGACAGATCAGCCGTCGTCCTTCCAGCAAAAGATACGCCGCACGGCTGGGCGACATCAGATACACCGGATATATCGGCAGTGTATGTCCTCGTTTGCTGGTATGTGCATTTTGCGCCACTGGTCCGACCTCCTCGTCTTTGCGAATAAAACTACTTCTCTGTATACATTATACAACAGCGATTCCCTCTTGTCAAGATGTTTTTCCGGCTTTTCGCAGATTGTTGCCGGAATGCAGAACAGCGCTCGTCTCGTTGTGGTTTTCCTTTCCATAGAAAAATCCGCACTTTCTGCGAAAAATCAAAAAATCCAATCCTACCACCTTGATTTTCCATGGGGTAATCTGCTATAATATAGGGTAAAGAAATGTGAAACACGAATAAGAAAGCGAGAGCTATTTTATGCCGCAGACGGAAAAACAAAAGCATATCCGCAACTTCTCCATCATTGCCCATATCGACCATGGGAAATCCACCTTGGCCGACCGGATCCTGGAATTTTCCAACACGGTCGCCAAGCGGGACATGGAGGAACAGATCCTGGACAATATGGATCTGGAACGGGAGCGGGGCATCACCATCAAAGCCCGTGCCGTTCGCATCGATTATACAGCCCCGGACGGCGAGGTCTATGCCCTGAACATGATCGACACCCCCGGTCACGTGGACTTCAACTACGAGGTGTCCCGTTCGCTGAATGCCTGTGAAGGTGCCCTGCTGGTGGTGGACGCTACCCAGGGGATCGAAGCACAGACCCTGGCAAACGCCTACCTGGCCGTGGACGCCAACTTAGAGATCGTGCCGGTGGTCAACAAGATCGACCTGCCCTCCGCCGATG
Organism: uncultured Ruminococcus sp.; assembly: GCA_964558485.1. GTDB lineage: Bacteria > Bacillota > Clostridia > Oscillospirales > CAG-272 > UMGS1696. Next base: position 24,948 of record CAZLED010000004.1, read on the forward strand.
TGCCCCGGGTACAGCAGGAGATCGAGGACGTGATCGGGATCCCGGCTGAAGGTTGTCCGGCCGTTTCTGCCAAGACCGGCGTGAACATCGAGTCGGTCATGGAAGCCATCATCCGGGACGTACCGGCTCCCTCCGGCGACGAAAACGCCCCCCTACGCTGCCTGATCTTTGACTCCGTATACAACAGCTACCTGGGCGTAGTGGTCTATATCCGGGTCATGGAAGGCACGCTCCGGGCAGGAGACAAGATCCGACTCATGCATACCGGTGCGGAATTTGAAACGGTGGAGGTCGGTACCATGGAGCCCTTTGGTCTGCATTCCACCGGCGTTCTGACCGCTGGTGAAGTCGGGTATCTGACCGCTTCCATCAAGAACGTATCCGACACCCGTGTGGGTGACACGGTGACCTTGGCGGAAGAGCCTGCTGCCGAACCGCTGCCCGGCTTTAAGAAGGTGCAGTCCATGGTGTACGCAGGTATCTATCCGGCGGACGGCGCCCGGTACAACGAGACCAAGGATGCACTGGAAAAGCTGCAACTGAACGACGCCGCCTTCTCCTTCGAACCGGAGACCTCCATTGCTCTGGGCTTTGGGTTCCGTTGCGGCTTCTTAGGTCTACTGCACATGGAGATCATCGAGGAGCGGCTGGAGCGGGAGTTCAATCTGGATCTGATCACCACGGCGCCCAGCGTTATCTACAAGATCACCAAGAAGAACGGCGAAGTGCTGTACATCGATAACCCCACCAACTATCCCTCTCCCGATGAGATCGACGTGGCGGCAGAGCCCATTGTGGCGGCCTCCATCATCACGCCTACCGAATATGTGGGTGGTATCATGGATCTGTGTCAGGATCGCCGGGGCACGTTTATCGATATGAAGTACATCGATACAGAGCGTGTGGAGCTGCACTACAAGCTGCCCCTGAACGAGATCATCTACGACTTCTTCGATGCGCTGAAATCCCGGAGCCGTGGGTATGCGTCTTTGGACTATGAATTCGAAAATTATGTAGACAGCGACCTGGTGAAGCTGGACTTCTTGCTCAACGGCGACATGGTGGACGCACTGACCTTTATCGTACACCAGGAGAAAGCCTATGCCAGAGCCCGGAAGATCGCCGAAAAGCTCAAGGACAACATCCCCCGGCAGCTGTTCGAGATCCCGATCCAGGCCGCCATTGGTTCCAAGATCATTGCCCGTGAGACTGTAAAGGCCCTTCGGAAGGACGTGCTTGCCAAGTGCTATGGTGGTGACATCACCCGAAAGAAGAAGCTGTTGGAGAAGCAGAAGGAAGGGAAAAAGAAGATGCGGCAGCTGGGCAGCGTACAGGTATCGCCGGAAGCGTTCATGGCGGTGCTCAAGCTGGATGACGAGGACTGATCACCCATGGTGCCATATTATAACAAAAAACGCCTGGGCATCTACATCCACATTCCCTTCTGCCTGTCCAAGTGTGCCTACTGCGATTTCAACTCGGCACCGGCACCGGACAGCCAGAGCATCACCCGGTATGTGAATGCCCTGATCACCCACATGGAGCGCTATCGGGACGGCGTAAAGCTCTACGAACCCAATACGGTCTTCATCGGCGGCGGCACACCTACCTGCATTCCACCGGAGGAGCTGACCCGGCTCATCAAGGCTGTGCACCGCAACTTCCATTTGACCAAGGATGCGGAATTCTCCATCGAAGCCAATCCGGCTACGGTGACCTTTGATACCCTGCGGCGGCTGAATCGGCTGGGGGTGAACCGGATCAGCTTTGGGTTGCAGAGTGCCCACGACAACGAGCTGAAGATCTTGGGCAGACGGCACAACCGACAGGATTTTGTCCGGAGCTTCCGGATGGCAAGAGATGCCGGGTTCCAGAATATCAATGTGGATCTGATGTTTGGGATCCCCTACCAGACCATGCAGTCCCTGCTGCACACCCTGCGGTTCGTGGTGCGACTGGGACCGGAGCATATTTCCCTGTATGATCTGAAGATCGAGCCGGGAACAAAATTCTACCAGAACTACGACGAGATCCGTTCCCTGCTGCCGGACGAAGATCTGGATGCGGATATGTATCTGCAGGCCATCGAATATCTGCGGCAAATGGGATATGCCCAATACGAGATCTCCAACTTTGCCCGACCCGGCCGGATGTGTCTGCACAATCTCAAGTATTGGAACTGCGAAGAATATCTGGGCTTTGGTGTGTCGGCCCACTCCTACTTCAACGGAAACCGGTTCGCCTTCACGCCGGATCGGGAAAAATACTGTCGTGCCATCGAGGTGCCCGGTTCTCCCATCCGGCTGACGGTGGAAAACGAAGCGGTGGAGGAACGGGAACGGCTGGGCGAATACATCATGCTGCGGTTCCGGCTGAACGCAGGTCTGGACACCCGAGAATTCATTCGCCGGTTCGGCACGTCCTTCGATGCCCTCTACGGCCACAAGCTGATCCGGTTCCTCAAAGGCGGCTACATGACCTACCACAACGGCCGCTACGCCCTGACCCCACAGGGAATGTTCGTCTCCAATTATATTTTGTCGGATATCCTGGAATTCGAAGACTTCGGTAAATATATGTTCGGAAACTGAGCTTTTCCCTACAACAAATCTCATGATAGAAAGGATCGACCCATATGAAAAAGATCGCTGCCTTTGTAGGCGATGCTGCCCAAGTGGCACGTGTATACAGTCCGGAGACCCTTTGTACCCTGGCAGAACGGTATGCCTTTATCGCAGACGGCAAGACCCTGACCAAGGACGAGCTGCTGTCTCATCCGGAGATCTGTGCTGTGCAATACCTGTTCTCCACCTGGGGAATGCCCGCCTTCACCAACGACGAGATCCGGGACCAGCTACCGGCTGCGGAAGCGGTGTTCTATGGTGCCGGTTCTGTACAGGGCTTTGCAAAACCGTTTCTGGAAGAAGGGGTCATGGTGTTCAGCGCCTGGGCAGCCAATGGGGTACCGGTGGCAGAATACACCTTTGCCCAGATCATTTTGGCTTCCACCGGCTTCTTCGGCAGACTCCACACCCCCGGCACCGGCAGTAGCTGGAACAATCGCCGGGACGCCGGTTGGCCGGGAAACTACGAGACCAAGGTGGGCATCATTGGCGCCGGTATGATCGGGAAGATGGTCATCGAGCGGCTACACACGCTGGACAAGGTAGAGGTGCTGGTGTTCGATCCGTTTTTGCCGGAGAACAAAGCGGCAGAACTGGGCGTGACCAAGTGCGACCTGACCACCATGTTCCGTACCTGCGACGTGATCTCCAACCACCTTGCCAACAATCCCCAGACCGTGGGTATGCTGGACGGCAAGCTGTTTGACACCATGAAGCCCACTGCCACCTTCATCAATACCGGTCGTGGCGCACAGGTGGTGGAAGACGATCTGATCGCTGCCCTGCAAGAGGTGCCCACTCGTTGCGCCGTATTGGACGTGACCTGGCCGGAGCCTGCTGCACCCGATTCGCCCTTCTACACCATGCCCAACGTCTATCTGACGCCCCACATCGCCGGTTCCCTGGGCAACGAGGTCCATCGGATGGCAGAATATATGGCAGAAGAAGCCGATGCGTTTACCAAGGGACGGGACACACGGTTTTCCGTGACCCTGCAAATGCTGGCAACGATGGCATAAGGAAAGTCAGAAGCCAGAAATAAGAAGTGCAATGGAAAGTGAGTATCCTATGCAAAAATTCACATATCGAACAAAAGAAGCCTTGCTGACTGCCGCTGAAGAAGCCCATGCATCCCTGCCCTATAGCGATGACCTGTCTGTGTTGTCTACGCCTGTGACCATTGGCGAGAGCCACGTGGCGCTGCGGAACCGGCTGACCATCCATCCCATGGAAGGCTTTGACTCTACCATCGATGGTGCGCCGGGGGAACTGACCCTGCGGCGGTGCGATCGGTTTGCTGCCGGTGGTGCCGGGTTGATCTGGCTGGAAGCAACGACAGTTGTAGAAGAAGGCCGCACCAGTGAGGGACAGCTCTGGATCCACGACGGCAATGTGGACGCATTCAAGGCACTGGCTGAGCGGATGCATGAGCGTTCCGGCGGCACACCACTGATCTTGCAGCTGACCCACTCCGGCCGGTTTTCCAGACCCCACAACAAACCCGCCCCGGTGATCTCCTACCACAATCCCCTGATGAACGAAAAAATGAGCATCGACCCGGACTATCCGGTGGTGACGGACGAATACTTAGACAGTCTGCCGGAGATCTTTGGTCATGCGGCGAAGCTGGCACGAGATGCCGGGTTTGACGGGGTGGACATCAAGTGCTGCCACAAGTATCTGTTCAGCGAGCTGCTGTCGGCCTACCATAGACCCGGTCGGTACGGCGGCTCCTTCGAGAATCGGGCAAGAGTGTTCTTTGATTCCATCGAAGCGGCAGCAGCCTGGGAGACCAAGGATTTCGTTTTGGCATCCCGGCTGGGGCTGTACGACTGCCTGCCCTACCCCTGGGGCTTTGGTGCCGATCACGACGACTATTTGACCATCGACTGGGACGAGCCGGAGAAGCTGCTGACCGGTGCCTATGACCGTGGGGTGCGGCTCATTGACATGACGCTGGGTTCGCCCTACATCAATCCCCACGTGAACCGCCCCTATGACGGTGGTGGCTACGAACCGCCGGAAGCACAGCTCACCGGTGTGGTACGACTGCTGGATGCGGCGGCGCATATGAAAAAGACCTGTCCCGGTATCACCCTGATCGGCACCGGCTACAGCTATCTGCGGCAGTTTGCACCGAATGTGGCGGCGGCTGTGGTGGAAGCCGGGATGGCCGATGCGGCTGGGTTTGGACGACTTGCCTTTGCGTACCCTGATTTTGCCAGGGATATTTTGGAAAAAGGTGCGCTGGACACCAAGAAGATCTGCCTGACCTGCTCCAAATGCACGGCCATGATGCGGCAGATCCACGCCACCGGCTGTCCCATTCGGGATAAAGAGGTGTACACGCCCATGTATCAGGAATTATTTGGGAAATAATGATGGAAGAAAAAATTTTGCACTGTCCCGGCTGTGGTAGAGAGATGCACAAGGGCTATATGCAGGTCACCAGTCCCTTGACCTTTGGGAAAGAGCGGCGGAAGATACTGTCCATGCTCGATACAGCCACCGTGGCGATCCATCCCATCGAGCACGATTTTGTCACCGGAGAGTTGTGCTTTCATGCGTGGCACTGTCCGGACTGCGGCTACATCCTGTTTGACACCACCGATCCACGGGCCGGCAAGGGTCAGCGGTTCCGGGACACGCTGGCCGATGGGATGGACAAGGTATTCGATGCCATAGACAATGCGTTCCCGGACAACAAGGAGGAATAACGATGTATCAAGGCAAACGATGCGCCATTGTCACCGGTGCTGCCCGTGGGATCGGGAGAGGCATTTCGCTGGCACTGGCAAAGGATGGCTATGCAGTCTGCGGCGTAGGCACAAGACCTGCCACCGACGAACGGGTAGCCGCCTATCTGGAAGAACTGCAGACACTTTCGCCGGCGTCCTTTTACGTACAAGGGGACATCTCCGTGGCGGACGACCGGGAGAAGATCCTGTCTGCTGCCTGGGACACCTTTGGAACGGTAGAAGTGCTGGTGAACAATGCCGGTGTGGCGCCGACGGTACGGAACGACATTCTGGACATGACCGAGGAGAGCTACGACCGGGTAGTGGACATCAACTGCCGCAGTGTGTTCTTCTTGACCCAGGGCATGGCAAGACGGATGGCGGCGGTAGAATCGGATGCTATGCGTGCCATTGTGTTCATCACGTCCATCAGTGCGGAGGTATCCAGCACCAGCCGTGGGGAATACTGCATTTCCAAGGCAGGGCTGTCCATGGCGGTGAAGCTGTACGCCGACCGGATGGCGCAGTATGGTGTGAACGTATACGAGGTGCGGCCGGGGATCATTGCCACGGACATGACCGCCGGGGTACGGGAAAAATACGAAAAGCTCATTGCCGAAGGGATCATGCCCATTGCCCGGATGGGAGAACCGGCAGACGTGGGCAACACGGTACTGGCGCTGGCAAACGGTGCCATGCGGTACTCTACAGGAGACGTGATCAACGTGGACGGCGGCATGATGCTGCGGCGGCTGTGAGATAGGCATAAGAAAACCCACCGGATCGGCTATGGAAACATAGGGATTCGGTGGGTTTTTAGGTAACGCTGCTTCACTCTTGATCAGCGTTACCTTATATTTCACTTTCAAAGAAATCCGTGTCGATCTTCTTGATCTCGATCACATCTTCCACGGATACGCCTAAGTTGAACTTGATCATCAGCTCCGTCAGTCTTTTGCCGTCCACCAGCACGATCTTGTGCTGCAGCTGCTTGCTGGCGTATTCGATGGCTTCGGCGGAAAACCGGGTGGTAGTGATGAACAGTCCCTTGGTGGCACCCTGACCGGCTAAGGCACCCATGAATTTCATGATCTCCGGTCTGCCCACGATGGAGTCGGTCTTCCATTTTTTGGCTTGGATGTACACGGAATCGAACCCGAATTCGTCGGAGGTCACCACGCCATCAATGCCTTCATCGCCGCTCTTTTTCGTGACCGCATCCTGATTGCGGGACAGGTCGCCATAGCCCATTTTGATCAGCAGCTTCACCACCAGGTGCTCGAAATCGTACGGAGAAATCTTGGTGATCTCCCGGAGCAGGTCGTCCGATAGCGATGCGTGCAGCTGCTGTACGGCTTCCTCGATCATCTCCTGCGGTGTCTGGATGTCCGCTGGATCGGGAATGGATTCTTCTGGTAGTGGCTGTTCTTGGACAGGTGAAGAATGTTGGAAGGCAACAAACGATGGATACTTTTTCAAAAAGGCAAGATCAATATTGTGTCCATTGGCAAGCGCATTTTTTCCTTCCTCTGTGATCACATAGACACCACGTTTGCACGTATTCACCAATCCTGCCATACGCAAATAGGTGATCGCCCATCCCACTCGATCATATAGACGAGATTTACCACCCTTTGTTTTTTCTGCTACATCCAGCTCCGTCAGTTGGAGTGCAGTAATACAATGATCATATAAATCTTTCCGTGTATGTCCGCCCGAATGTTCGCATAAAAACTGCAAACATGGTTGCATGAAAGTATCAAATCTCGGTACTGCCATAGCCAAATCTCTTTTCTGTCCCGTTTTCTTTGATTATACCACATCCTTCGGCAAAATACAATCTCACCGCATAAACTTCTCCCGATGCTTCCAGAAAAAGTCAAAGTATGTCCGTGTGTTCTCCAGCTCCCACCAATTTTTCTCCCGGACCGGTGTGCTGTCCAGGTCTAAGATCCATGCGTCCGGCAGAGCCAGCAGAAACGGCGAATGGGTGGCGATGATCAGCTGACAGCCGCAGTAGCGCACCAGCTCCGTCAGCATATCGGCCAATTTCAGCTGCAAGGCCGGAGCAAGGGAGTTTTCCGGCTCGTCCAGGCAGTATAGGGTATCGCTGTGCATCTTTTCGTCAAAATATTGCAGAGCCGTCTCCCCGTTGCTTTGGAGCGTCAGATGCCGACCGGCGTATTCCCGGAGATACTGTCGTCTCGTCACGGAACGCTTTCGTGCCTGATGCACCTTGCGGAACCGCTCGTAGTCGTCCAGTCCGGCCAGCTGGTTGGGCGCCGGATTGTGTACCTCTCGGTTGTAAATTTCCCGCTCCTCGATCATTTTTGCGGAGACCTCTTCTTCCTCGGTGCGCATGGCGAGCATATAGTCAAACACGTCGTCGCTGGTGATGATCCGGCTGCCGTTGGGGATGCGATAGGGGAAGCCCTCGTCGTCGTGCCCCATGGTGTAGGAGCAGGCAGCGGCGTATGCGTCAAACAGCTCCCCGGAATTGTGTGGAGCAATGCGGTTCAGTCCCAGCCGGGCAGCGATCAGATTCAGTAGCGTACTTTTCCCCGACCCGTTGGAGCCATAGAGAATGGTGATCCTGCCAAAATCGATCTCGGTCAGCTCCTTCGCCGGGAAGATGCGGCAGGGATACAAATTGTCGATATAGCCGAATTTTTCCCCACCGTTCTCCAGCGTCTTATACTGGATCAGTTTTTCCTCTGTTTCGTATGTGGGCAGTGTGAACCGGGTCACGTACATGATGTGTCCTCCTATGGGTTTTACGAAAACTTGTTCTGTATGTAGTATAGCATATCGCCGTGGGAAAGTCAAGCATCCGGGCCTATTCTCATCCAAAATTCATCCAAAATTCATCTCTCCCTCTTGTAATCGTATGGCAGATATGCTATACTGTCGGTATCACAAAAAGGAGGTCGAGCACATGAAGATATGTCCCAAATGCGGTGCGATCTGGGAGGACAACCGAAACACCTGTCTGGACTGCGACACGGTACTCCCCAACGCTTTGTCCACAGAGGAAGCAGAAGAAGTGCGGGAAGACGCTTCAGACCGTCTGTACGACATGGCAGAAAACGCCGACGATTTTGCGGTATCCCCCTGGGAAAAGGTTTTTGGTATCCTGTCCTTCGTAGGCTGTGTGGCCGGGCTTGTGCTGTTTGTTTTGGCAAGCACGAAATATAATACGACTGCATCTCCCATCGTTCGGAGTGTCATGGAACTGGCAACGCTCATCGGACTTGTCACGCCACTGTTTTTTGCTGTCTCCGGCTGTCTGTTTCTCTTTCCCCGGCTCATGTGGAATTTGTCCACGCTCCGGTATCGATGGTTCTACAACTGGGACACGACCCCCTCGGACTATGCGATTCTGGGAAACAAAATAGCAGCCTATATCCTTTGCATCGGCAGTATGATCGTACTGCTGTATGGGGTTTCGTTGTATATATAAAAAGAACGGCAGGAACCGTTCTTTTTTATTGAAATTACTCCATATTATTTTCATGCAGTTGCGCAAGGCAGAATGCTTTCAACACAGGAATATCTTTGGTTGCTGTTTCCCATATGATCTCACGACTCATATTTCCATAATTGTGTGCGACCATATTCCGCATACCTTTCATCGCACCCCATTGCATCTGTTTGGCTGTGTGCTGTTTATAATCCTCCGAAAGACCACCTGCCAATTCGCCAATCTGTAAAATACAGAAAGATACAGAACGCTGGTAATCTGCATCGGTATCAAATACAGCAAATGTATTCCCATATCTAAGAATCGTCTTTTCGATCTCCTGACAATATTCCAAGATATGTTGTACTCTCCGCATATCAAGCTGCCACATACAGATCCACCTTTTCCTTCCATACAGTTTCTCGGAAAACCATATCACTTACGGCTGTTGGTGTTTGCTGCAAGGCACTGACGGTGAGCAGATCGATCTTTTTTTCGAGAGCTTCCTCCAATGCAGCATACAGTGCGCCCAGTGCAAATAGCCCGGTAAGGGTCGTACCGGTGGTATCTACGAGCAGGTCGATGTCACTTTCCTCGGTGGCATCCCCTCTGGCATACGAGCCAAACAGGTAGACCGCCGGCAGACCATATTTCTCTGCAACAGGCTGGATACGTCGGCGTATCTCCTCGATGGTATAGGGCATCTCTCCACCTCCATCCCGATTTCCGATCTCTTACTTCCCCATGCTCCAGTTCACGCCGGTCTTGGCATCCTTCAGGGTCACGCCCATTTCGGTCAGTGCGTCCCGGATCTGGTCGGCACCGGCGTAATCCTTTGCCTTCTTGGCATCCGCTCTGGCCTGGATCATCTCCTCCACCTTCGCCTTGGTGGCATCGTCCACCAGCTCCGGCGTTTCACAGTGGATCACCCATTCGGTGGCAGCGGCGGCAGCTTTGGCGGCATTCTGCTGTGCGGCGACCTTGGCAGCTTCTTCCAGCAGTCCCAGATCCAGCACGGTGTCAAAGTTTTCCAGCAGTGCAAGCTTGGTGGCATCGTTGGTCTTTGCCTTCAGCACATCGTACAGAGCCGTGATGGCCAGAGAGGTGTTCAGGTCGTTATCCATGGCATCGGTGAACCGCTTCTGCAGCTCGGCAAATGCGGCACCGTCGATCTCGCCTTCCTTTTTCAGGGATGCGATCTTGGCGATCAGCTTATTGTACGCGGTCTTGGCACCGTCCATGCCTTCCCAGGAGAAGACCAGCGCCTTGCGGTAGTGGGACTGCAGGCAGAACAGACGGTACACCAGGGGAGAATAGCCCTTTTCTTCCAGCAGAGATACGGTGAGAAATTCCCCGGTGGACTTGGACATCTTGCCGGAGCTGGTGTTCAGGTGCAGCACGTGGAACCACTGGGGGCACCAGGGATGGCCGATATACGCTTCGCTCTGTGCGATCTCGTTGGTGTGGTGGGGGAATGCGTTATCGATACCGCCGCAGTGCAGGTCGCAGTATTCGCCCAGGTGCTTCAGGCTGATGGCGGAGCATTCGATGTGCCAGCCCGGATAGCCAACGCCCCAGGGAGAATCCCATTTCAGCTCCTGATCCTCGAACTTGGACTTGGTGAACCACAGCACAAAGTCGGTCTTGTTGCGCTTGGCGGTATCCTCTTCCACGCCGTCCCGGACACCAACCGCCAGGTCATCGGCTTCCTGCTTGTTGAACACGTAGTATTCCTTCAGCTTGGAGGTATCAAAGTACACGTTGCCATCGGCGATGTAGGCATATCCCTTGTCCAGCAGGCCCTCGATCATGGTGATGAATTCGGGGATGCAGTGGGTGGCAGGCTCGACTACGTCCGGGGTCTTGATGTGCAGCTTGGCACAGTCGTTGAAGAAAGCATCGGTGTAGAACTTGGCGATCTCCATGACGGTCTTGTGTTCTCTCTTGGCACCCTTGAGCATCTTGTCTTCCCCGGTGTCGGCATCGCTGGACAGGTGTCCCACGTCGGTGATGTTCATGACACGCTTCACGTCATAGCCACTGTACCGGAGATATTTTTCCAGCACGTCCTCCATGATGTAGGAGCGCAGGTTGCCAATGTGGGCAAAGTGGTACACGGTGGGGCCGCAGGTGTACATTCCCACCTTGCCGGGCTCATGGGTCTTGAATTCGTCTCTTGTGTGTGTCAGGCTATTGTATAGTAACATTTGGTTTCTCCTTGATCCATTGTCGTTGTATGCTATGGGCTGCCATAGGTCTGTCGCCGCAGAAAGTGTACTTCGCCGGGGAAGCTCACTGCATACTTCCGTCGTATATTTCTTTCGTGAAAATCATATTCTCGTCCGTTTCGATCCGCACCACGTCTCCCGGCTGCAGCTGGGCCGGCTTGGGCGTCAGACGATATTCGAAGGGTGTGGCGTGCTCCAGTCCCCAGCCACTGACCGGGCACTCCTCTCCGGTGCGCAGTACTATGGCCGATTTGCAGATCCCACGCATTTCCGGCAGCAGGATGTGTGCCATGGGCTGGAAGGGGATGTACAGGTACACATACTTCCCTTTTTGTACCATGCAGTGCATGAACGGTGCCGGGAAGCTGCTCTTGTGGGTACCGTGGATGGCCTCTCCGTTGTGGTCGTGCCATACCTTCAGCTTGTCAAGCATGGACACGCCTTCCTTGGTGATCGCACCATCGGCGTCCGGTGAGAAGTTCAGCAGCAGATTGCCGCCCTGTGCGATGCAGGCCATCAGTCCGGCGGTAAAGGCGTTCACGTCCTTTTCGGTGTGGTCGTCGGCCAGATATCCCCAGCTGGCGGTGGCACTGGCGCAGGTCTCCCAATACCGGGACGGCGGTGTATTCGGCACGCAGCATTCCGGCGTTTTGTAGTCTCCGGTATAGGCGAAGTCCGTGTTCCGGTCGAAGGTCATGCGGTCGTTGATGAGGATGTGTGGCTGGTGCCGACGGATCATGGCGACCAGTCGATCGGGATCGAAGTACTGCGGCGTCTTCCACTGGGTGCAGTAGTCCCAGAACAGGATGTCGATCTTGCCGTATTCCGTCATGAGCTGCTCTACGGAGTTGTAGAGATATTCCCGGTAGATGTCGTCCTGCACATCCGGGAAGTCCGTTTCTCCGTTGCGACCGGCAGGATGGTTCAGGTCGGGACGGTAGTGGGGATGGTGCCAGTCGATCAGGCTATGGTACAATCCGATCTTCAGTCCCCACTTGCGGAAGGCATCCACCACCATCCGGGTCACGTCCTTGCCGAAGGGTGTGTTGGTCACTTTGTAGTCGGTGTAGTGGCTGTCGAACATACAAAAGCCGTCGTGGTGCTTGGTGGTGAAGACCACATACCGCATCCCGGCATCCCACGCCATCTGCGCCCAGGCATCGGGATCAAAGTTTTTGGGGGCAAAGCCCATGGGATCCACGTATGTGTCGTCGTAGAACCGGGCCCATTCGCCTTTTCCCAGCAGCGCATAAATGCCCCAATGGATGAACATACCAAAATGTTCCTCTGTATACCATTTTTCCATATGGCTATCCTCGTATTGTTATTGTGATTTTGGATCCTGTGGAAAACGGCTCACTTTTCTACCGTTTCAGTTTCTACAGGTGTAGTATCCGTTTCTGCCATCTCCGGTTCTGCTTCTCGCCGGAAGTACAGGTACAGGCCGCCGATGAGCACGCCACCGCAGATCAGATAGGCCGCTAAGATCAGCAGTGTGTCTTCGGTGACGAACCACAGAGAGCAGGCGTTGAAAAACATATGGGTCACCACCGATGGCAGGATGGAGTCGTACCGTCTGTCCAGAAGTGAGAACACCAGACCCAGCACCGTTGCGTAGCCGATGGCGATGGGCGTACCGTGGCACAGACCGAAGATCAGCGCAGAGCCGAGCATGGACAGCACCACAGGCATTCCCCGGCGCAGTCTGGATTCTGCCAGGCCCCGGAAGATCAGCTCCTCCACCAGTCCCGTGACCACCGCTGTGGACAATATTTCCAGCAAGATATTGCTCTCGCCCAGGTAGGCATATTGGGCATCCAAACCTTCGAACCAGGCTTCCGGCAGCGGCAGCATGGATATGGTCACAGACACCACCACGTTCAGCGCCGTACCGATCAGGGCACAGAGGAACAGTGCCTTGGGGGACACGGCGGTCAGACGGCATTCCGTCAACAGGTTCTTGTGGCGCAGGGCAAAGAAGATGGCTAAGATCAAAATGGTCAGGATCCCGGAGATCAGCGTCAGCACCGTCAGATTGGCATACACCGCTTCCATGACCCGATCGTAGGCGTCGTACGGGGAAAGGTTGGTGCCCAGTCCCAGGGAATAGTAGCCGCTGTACGCACCGATCACGCCGGATTGTACGACCAAAAATAAGATCACATAGCAAGCCGCCTTCAAGAGACTCAGCACAAAGCCACCGACCTTGGACGGCGTTCTCTGCTGCACCGGCGTCCAGTTGGAATAATCGGGCTGCCCAGCATTGACTTGCCAAGGCGAATTGGCTGGATCGTTTGTATTTTCTTGGGACAACGGCAGACCGCAGCGTGTGCAGAACCGACCGTCGTCCGGATTTTCGTTATGGCATCGTGGACATCGTTTCATAGTATTCTTATAGTTTTTTCGTCTCCCTTTGCAGCAGAGACGATTTTTCTATTCTTCCCTCTCCTTCCTGTTATTCCTGTGCTTCTTTGTTCGCCAGTGCCGCTTCCACCGCTTCCAGACGGCGTACCACAGCGGCGATCTCGCTTTCCACCGGGTCGGGAATGTGTACCTGGTCCAGGTCCTGGTTGGGATGCCGGGACGGTGCTTCCTCTTCCACCTTCACGCCATTCTTGCGCACCACTTTGGCAGGCACACCCACGGCGGTACAGTTGGCCGGAATGTCCCCCAGCACCACGGCACCGGATGCGATCTTGGCATTGTCGCCCACGGTGAAGTTGCCCAGCAGCTTAGCGCCGGAGCCGACCATCACGTTGTTGCCCAGCGTGGGGTGACGCTTGCCGGTGTCCTTGCCGGTACCACCAAGGGTCACACCCTGGTAGATGGTACAGTAGTCTCCTACGATGGCGGTCTCCCCGATCACCACGCCGGAGCCATGGTCGATGAACAGTCCCTTGCCAATGGTGGCACCCGGATGGATCTCGATACCGGTGAAGAATCGGGTCAGCTGAGACAGGGCTCTGGCAGACAGCACCAACCCCTTTTCGTTCAGCCTGTGTGCCACACGATACAGCAGCACAGCGTGGAGACCCGAATACAATAGCAGAACTTCCCCACGGCCCAGTGCCGCCGGGTCTCGTTCGCAAATGGAATCCACGTCGTCCAGCACCGTGTGGAGCGCCTGGCAAATGCTTTTTTCCCACGGCGTGTTCATGTGCAGCTGGATGTGGACGGGCTTGGTCTTGGGATTTTTGGTCAGTTGGATCACAGTTTTCATAAGCAAAACCTTCTCAAAAAAGAGGAACACAAAAAGCCCCTCACTGCCGATCACGACAGCAAAGAGGCGCAGCACGCGGTCCCACTCTTTTGTTTCTCTCAAAGATGTACCCTTTAACGGAGGTCAGGCGCATTTCATTACAAAATGAGACTTGGCATGGGCAACCACACCGTACAGACGCACAGCCGGGGAAAGTTGGTTTGCCGCTCTTCCACCATCATGAGCCGCTCTCTGTGTACCGCTTTGACACCCGATTCTTTCTGTACATGGTCTACGCTTCTTATTATACACTACTTTTCCCCGTTTGTAAACCACTATTTTGCACATCCGGCAATTTTTTTCCGGGAACGGCTTGCATTTGTCCGACAATCTTGTTATACTATAGGTGATCATAAACCAAACAGAAGGAAACTACATATTATGCGTATCTATCCCCGTCTTACCGTAACCGAAAAAGCGGCTCGCAAGGCCAAAGGTGGTCACCCCTGGGTCTTTGGCGAAGAGGTGCTGTCTATGACCATGGCCGATGGTGCTGCCGTCTCCCCGAATCCCGGCGACATCGTAGACGTGTATTCCGAAAAGGGAAAATATCTGGGCACCGGCTTTTACAACGATCGCTCCAAAATTCGGGTGCGGATCGTTTCCACCAACACCAACGATGCCTTTGACGAAGCCTTTTGGACCCGGCGGCTGACCCATGCCGTAGCCTACCGCAGAACGGTACTGCCCGATGACTTTGCGTCTCCCGATAGCGGCGTCCGGCTGATCTATGGGGACGCGGATCACTTTCCCGGCTGGACGGTAGACAGATACGGCTCTGTGCTGGTGTCGGAAATTTTGTCTGCCGGGATCCAGGTACGCAAAGACACGCTGTATCCGGCGCTGGTGCAGGTCTGTCGGGATGCCAGGTTGACAGTCAACGCCATTTACGAACGCTGCACCGGAAACCAACGGAAGCTGGAAGGCCTGGACGAATACGAAGGCTATTGGAACCCGGCGTATTTTGGGCTGACAGAGGCCGCATGTCCCACAGAAAGTGCCCTGCTCGAGAATGGCGTGCGGTATACCGTAGACTTTGTCCATGGACAAAAGACAGGTTTTTTCTTAGACCAGAAGTGCAACCGGCGTGCGGCGGCGGTTCTGGCCAAGGACAAGCGGGTGCTGGATATGTTTACCCACACAGGCTCCTTTGGTCTGAACTGTGCCCTGGCCGGTGCAGCCTCGGTGGAATCGGTGGACATTTCGGAAGAAGCCTGCGCCATGGCAAGACACAATGCGGAAGTCAATGGGGTCACCGATCGCATGACCGTGACCCAGGCAGACGTATTTGAGATGCTCCGGTCGCTGGCTGCCGAAAAGGGCAATCGTGGTCGGTGGGACTACATCATTCTGGATCCTCCGGCGTTCACCAAAAGCAGAGACACGGTGAAAAGTGCCTATCGTGGGTACAAGGAGATCAATGCGCTGGCCATGTCGCTGCTGCCCCGTGGTGGGTATCTGGCCACCTGCTCCTGCTCCCACTTCATGCCACCGGATCTGTTCAAGCGGATGCTCCACGAAGCGGCAGAGGATACCCATGTGACACTGCGGCAGATCGAAGAACGTGCCCAGGCCCCGGACCATCCCATTTTATGGAACGTGCCGGAAACGGAGTATTTGAAGTTTTATCTGTTCCAAGTGGAATGAGCTCCCGCATTGCTTTCTCTGTAGGGAAGGGTCTTGACCATTCCCTACCGTATGAAATGGCTGTCATTGAATAGCTGTCGCAGGGAACAGCCAAGGCAGTTCCCTACAGAAATTTAAGGTATATTTTGAGTCAAAAGTATTTCTATTACACCAAAAAGGATTTATCTATCATGCAATCACTCAAATCCATGACCACCGGGTCACCGGCGAAGCTGATCTTTTTCTTTGCACTGCCCCTGATGCTGGGGAATGTGTTCCAGCAGTGCTATACCGTTGTGGATACCATCATCGTAGGACGAGGCGTCGGCATGGATGCGCTGGCGGCTCTGGGCACCGTGGACTGGCTCAACTGGATGGTGCTGGGCATCGTCATGGGCTTTACACAGGGCTTCTCCGTGAAGATGTCCCAAAAGTTTGGCGAAGGCGATATGGCTGCTCTCCGGCGCACCATCGGACTGGCGGCTCGTCTGACCATTTTTATCACGCTGATCACGGCGGTGGCGGCACAGGTGCTTCTGCCGTTGTTCCTGACCTTCCTGCGGGTACCGGCTGACCTGCGACCGCTGGCGGAGCTATACATCCGTGTCCTGTTCGCCGGCATCCCGTGTATGATGTTTTATAACTTTACCTCCTCGGTGGTTCGTGCCGTGGGGGACAGCCGCACACCCCTTGTCGCCATGATCACCGCTTCTGTGACCAATATCGTGCTGGACTCCGTGGCGGTGTTCGGGCTGGGCTGGGGCATTGCCGGTGCTGCCGGTGCCACGGTATTTGCCCAGGCACTGGCCGG
The DNA here is from genome assembly GCA_964558485.1 of uncultured Ruminococcus sp. Lineage (GTDB taxonomy): Bacteria > Bacillota > Clostridia > Oscillospirales > CAG-272 > UMGS1696. The sequence continues at coordinate 41,694 of CAZLED010000004.1, forward strand.
TGTGATCTGCGCCATGAAGATCTATCGCACGCCCGACCTGCATTTTTCCCGTGCCGATATGCGGGCAGACAAGGTGGTGGCGAAGGAGCTGTTGTCCCTTGGCTATCCCATCTCTCTGCAGTGGACGATCATCCACATCGGCGGCATGGTGGTACAGACGGTGGTCAACGGCTTTGGCACGATCTTCATCGCCGGGTTCACCGCCACCAACAAGCTGTATGGGCTGCTGGAAATTGCAGCGGTCTCCTACGGCAATGCGGTCATGACCTATGTGGGACAGAACATCGGTGCCGGGGAATATGGCCGGGTGAAGAAGGGTGTCACGGCCGCTGGGATCATCAGTGCCATCACGGCAGCGCTCATCAGCACGGTCATGATCACCTTTGGCAGACAGATCACCATGCTGTTCATCTCCAGCGATTCGCCGGAAACCGAAGCGGCGGCCGGAGATGTGGCCTATGCGTATCTCTTTCTCATGAGTGCCTTTCTCATCGTGCTGTATCTGCTGTACGTGTACCGTTCGGCACTCCAAGGCATGGGACGGACGCTGATCCCCACACTATCCGGGGTGGTGGAGTTCGTGATGCGTGTCTCGGTGGCACTGGTGGTAGGACTGCTCAGTCTGCCGGAGACTTGCATTTTTGCCGCAGAATTTTCCGCATGGATCGGCGCAACGGTGCTGCTTTGCATATCGTACTACGTCTGTGCGGCGAAGCTGAAGTAAACGCTGATCTACAACCCAAATCCAAGGAGGTTTTGTATGTACTCTATACCCGTTTACATCCTGCCCTTTTTGGTGCTATGGCTCATAATACGAGAGATCGTGCTGTTTGTCCGGGCAAGGGACTGCACCGAAGAGGTCATTGGCACGGTGGTATCGCTGGAGGAGCATCGGCGGTATTCCCGGTATGCCGGTGGCTCTACGTTCCAGGTTCATCTCTCCTACACCTACAACGGGGAATTCTACACCGGCACGAGCCATCACCGGTTCTCCTACGACACCTATGGGGTACGGCAGCCTGTGCGGCTATGGGTCGATCCCATGAAACCGAACCATTTTTGGTTGGAGGAAGACCGGACAGCGTCCATTCGCACATTGGTTGGGATGGGCATTCTGCTGGTGCTCATCGTGGTCGCTTTGGTGGTGATCTCCCAATTGGGGATGTAAAAAACCGCCCATGACGAGCGGTTTTTGGAAAATCACAGTTCTTCTATAGCTTGCAGCTTTTGGATCAGACTATGGTCTTGTCCTAACAAATAGATCAGTCTTCGAGCCATGGGCGAAGGATTGCTTCTGCCCGTCTCCCACGCTTCTACTGTACGAGGCGAAATACCCAATAGTGTCGCATAATTTTTCTGGGTCATGTGCAACGCTTTTCGTTCGGCAGCAATGTCAACCTCTGGCAAACTTCTTTTTCGGGACACAGTTCCCTGGCGTACTTCTCCCTGTTCAAAAGCCAGTGCATCTTCCAAGCTATGCATCACTTCTGTAAAGAGATCTACATTTTCAAAGTTTTTCTCTATTTCTTCCTCTGTCAAGCTACTTTCAAAAATCAGTTCGTCTTCCATGTATTGCCCTCCTTATTGCATATGGTATTCCTATTTATAGTATACAGGATACCGAAAGAATTGTCAATAGAAACACCATCCACATCACAGAAATAACATTTACGTATCCATTCACACACGACCAACTATGTTGGAAAAATGTTCGCTTGCCCATTCAAACCGTATGCAGCACCTGTCGCCATAGTAGCTGCCGCACGGAACAGCCAAGGCAGTTCCCTACAGACCTTGTGATATACCATGATCAAAGCGTGGCACTGCTTTCCTTCAACTCTGCATGCATAAACAAAAAATCTATACACATACACAAAAAGGAGACTACCATCATGACAAATCGCAAAAATTGGCCCCTGGCCTCTTCTCGTCCGGCTGCAAACTTTGGGGACGATATGCTTGCCGCTATGCAAAAGGCTGGCGTACACTACATGGAGCTGTCTACGGCATATGTAGAACCGCTCACGGAGCATCTCGATTATCTGCACAAGGCAAACGATGTTTTTGCCAAGGCAAAGTCCTATGACGTGACCATTTCGTCCATCCATCTGCCCTTCGCTCCCTTCAACCGCATCGATCCCTCGTCTGCGGAACCCGAAGCACAAAAGTATATGCTGGACATCCAGTCGGAGCTGATCAAGGCGGCTGCTGCGTCCGGTGTGGATTTTGCCGTGATCCATCCGTCCGGTGAGCCCTACAAGGACGAAGAACGGCCGGAGAAACTGCGCTATGCCATCGACACGATCGGTCAGCTCACTGAGGTCGCCACGAAGGCCGGTATGGTGCTGGCGCTGGAAAACCTGCCCCGTACCTGTCTCTGCCGTACCCACGACGAAATGGAGAAGTTCCTTGCCGCCATCCCGGATCTGCGGGTATGCTTTGACACCAACCACAACCTGTCCGAGCCCAATGCGGACTACATCCGTGCGGTGGGGGACAAGATCGTGACCCTGCACGTGTCCGACTACGACTTTGTGGACGAAAAGCACTGGTTCCCCATGGACGGCGGCATCGACTGGCGTGAGCTGCTCTCCGTACTGGAAGAAATCAACTACAGCGGTCGGTTCACCTACGAGACCCTGCCCGAAGGCAAGACCTACGACGATCTGGTAAACAACTACAACACCCTGATGAACCTGTAAGCCTCTCCCACTACGGCAAAGGAGAATATTATGAAACTGCACTCTATGAGAAAACGACAGCTCCTCTCCCTGCTGCTGGCTTTCCTGCTGACTTCCACCACTATGGCACTGGCCGGTTGTGGACAGACGGAGAGCGACACGACAGCGACAGCGGACACCACGGCTGCGGATACTACGCCTGTAGAAACCGAATCGGAGACCGCTTACATCGACACCTTAGAGGAACGGGACCTGGATGGCTACAGCTATCGCATGGTGGCACAGCACACGGATAGCCGCCCCAATTTTGCCTCCTCGGAGGAGCTGACCGGGGAACCGCTCAACGATGCGATCATCCAGCGAAAGATAGCGACCATGGAACGGTTGAACATCCAGATCGAGGAGATCGGTTACGAAGACCGTGGCACCCTGCAAAACGATGTATCCAAAACCATTCGTGCCGGAGACGATGCCTATGACATCATTCTGACGCCGCTGTCTGCCGGGATCAACAACCTGACCACGCAGAACTGTCTTCTGGACCTGGTCACCGTGCCGCATCTAACGCTGGAAAGTGAGCGATGGAATGCGTCCATTGCAGAGAATATGCGCATCGACGGCAAGCAATATTTCACCACCGGTGTGACCTCGGTATGCCACCTGTATGTGCCGCAGACGGTGCTGTTCAACAAGGAGCTGGCCGCAAACTATGGTCTGCCGGATCTATATGAAGTGGTGCTGGACGGCAAATGGACGGTGGACAACATGAACACGTATATGCAAGACGTCACAACGGATCTGAACGGTGACGGCGAGCTGAAGCCCAAGGACGACCAATATGCGTGTATCGTAGAGGGCACCTTTGGCAATGCGCTGTACATGGCCGGTGGCTTCCAGTGCGTGTATCCGGATGCAAACGGCAACTGGGCATTCCACCTGACCGATGCCAACTCCATCGACTTTATCGAAAAATGCGCCGGTATCTTTGGCGACAAGAGCCGGGTCTATGCGGATCCAAACTCTGATGATCAGGAATTGTACGAAGCCATCTTCACGGAAGGACGCAGTCTGTTTGTTTCCGCATCGATCCGCCACGCCACGAACTTCCGGGAAATGGAATGCGACTTTGGTGTGCTGCCGATCCCGGTGCTGCACGAAGGAGACAAGTATCTGGTCTCCTGCAACACCTGGCTGCCGGCCGGGATCGGTGTGCCGGTGACCTGTCAGGATCCGGAACGCACGGGACTGATCATGGAGACCATGGCTGCCTACTCCTACGACTCGATCCTGCCGGCCATTGTGGAAAAGGTGCTGGGCAAGACGGCACGGGACGAGGAGTCCTACCAGATCATGATGATGATGTATGAGAACACCGGCTTTGACTTCAACACGATCATGAACTTCGCCGACACCTCCTCCATGCTCCGTTCCGCCGTCATCGGTGCCACCGAAAACTTTGTCTCCTCTTACGCCGGTGTTCAGAAAAAAGCCGACACCGCTTTGGCAGAGTTCATCGCTTCCTGCCGGGGACAGTGAGGAAGCACCCCAAGAGAATACCAAGAGAATACCAAGAGAATACGAGGTATATACATATGTTAAAACACCATCCATGGGTCCTTTTGGGCCAGGATATCATGACCGAATACGAACAGTGCGAAATGGAAGGCAGAGATGTGGCGCTGTACAGACCCATCGTGGACGGCTTCTGCAAGCTGAACAACGAACAGCTGCGGCCGCTGGAAAAGTCCATTGAAGGGCTGTACGAGGTGCTGGACAATGCGCCCATCAAGGCCGACTATCCCTTTGTGGAGCCATCCGATCTGGACGGGATCTTTGCGGCCTGCCCCACCGAAAAGCCTGCCCTGCCTGCGGTACCGGAGAAGGCTGTGCTGCTGGCCAAGATGAAGGCTGCCTGGAACGGTCGGATCGCCGGGTGTCTCCTGGGCAAGCCGGTGGAAGGCTGGCGACGTCCCAACCTCTACAAGATGCTCCAGGCCACCGACAACTATCCCCTGTCCCGGTACATGCAGTACAGCGATTTTTCGGAAGAACTGGTGAAAGAGCTGCACATTCGGAAGAGCCAGTGGGCAGACCTGCTGCAAGGGGAAGCGGACAACGACGACGACACCAACTACACCACCTTTGCCCTGAAGCTGATCGAATGCTACGGCAGAGACTTTACGCCGGACCATGTGCTGGAGGCCTGGATGAGCTGGATTCCCAGAAGCGCCACCTGCACCGCCGAACGGGTAGCATACCGCAATGCTGCCATGGGTCTGGAACCGCCGATGACTGCCACGTACAAAAACCCCTACCGGGAATGGATCGGTGCCCAGATCCGTGGGGACTACTTTGGCTACATCAATCCCGGTGATCCCAAGCTGGCTGCCGATATGGCATGGCGAGATGCGTCGATCTCCCACGTGAAGAACGGGATCTATGGCGAAATGTGGGTGGCGGCTATGTTAGCAGCTGCGGCTGTTGCCGATGACCTGCAGACGGTGATCGACACGGGGCTGGCCTATATTCCTGCCGCAAGCCGTCTCCGTCGGGATCTGGATGAGGTGATCGACCTGCACCAGAAGGGCACGGACGTGTATGCAGTCATGGAGCACATCCACAGCCGGTACAACGAATTCTCCGGCAACGGCTGGTGCTACACCAACTCCAATGCGATGATCGTGCTCATGGCGCTGCTGTATGGCGAACGGGACTTTGGCAAGTCCGTATGCTATGCGGTACACTGTGCCTTTGACACGGACTGCAACGGCGCCACGGTGGGTTCCATTGTGGGGATGCTGAACGGCACGGTACCGGCAGAATGGGTCGCACCCTTTGGCGGCAAGCTGCGCACCGACATCGCAGGCTACAACCATGTGGATGCCGACTACATGGCCGAGATCACCTGCCGTCACGCCGGGTTCTGACCGATGGCAGAAAAGATACCCTTTCCCAGGCAGGCCGCACCCTATCGCCGGATCTATCTGCCCGTAGAAGACATCTACCAAGGCCCGGACAGCCTGTACTTCCACCATGGGCAGACCTACCCCACCTGGGTGATCAACGACTTCACCATGGTCGTAGGGGCAGACGATCGTTGGCACGCCTATGGGATCACCCATCCCAAGCCGCCGACCTACCAGGATCCCTTCCACTTCGAAGGAGACGTACACGATGCGGAGTACCAGCTGTTCCACTGCTCCTTCACCGGCAGCCTGGCGGACATCTATGCCACCGGTGAAGACGCTTGCACGGAGCATGAGAAGGTGCTGTATCCGGCAAAGCGTCCGGGCAGACGAGAATGCTGGGCACCCTGCATGGTTCGCTATGGCAATGGATATCGCATTTTCTGGTCACCGGAGGAGATCCGGTACGCCACCACCACGGATATGTTCCACTTCCAGGTGAACGACACTGTACTGTTCTCCGGCGTATCGTATCTGCGAGATCCGTACATCTTCGAGGAAGACGGCGTGTACACCATGCTGTATCTGGCAGACCGACTCTATGCCCGGCAGTCGGTGGATCTGGTGCACTGGGGAGACGAGACCCTTGTGATGGACGCACCCTTCCGTGGGTCTATGGAAAGCCCCTGCCTGGTGAAGCGGCATGGATATTACTACCTGCTGTGGTGTCTGCACGACGGTCGTAACGGCTGCTACGATGCCCGTACCTTTGTGTATGCGTCGGATCGGCTGTTTGGCTGGGCTGGCACGGCACCGGTGGCTATGTTAGAAGGACACGCACCGGAGATCCTTTCCCAGGATGGGCAGGACTATCTTATCAGCGTGGCCTATCCGGACAATGGTCTGTATCTGGCACCGCTGGCATGGTGCTGACGAAAGACCGATTCTATCGCACCCATGATCATTGAAAAAGGAGAGACGCCTATGAAAATCAAACAGATCGGCACCATGGCACACGGTGGACAGGATGGTGCGTTTTGGGGAAGCTACGCCTTTCGCTTTGGCGCGGATGGCAGCTGCCATGTATTCGATGCCCGACCGCTGGATAAGCTGGATCGCTGGGACGGTGTGACGCCCATCGAGCTGCCGCTTGTCTCCACCTTCGCCATCGACCCGGACGATCCGCTGATCCCACACTGCAATGCGGTGGTGTTCGGGAAGGATTATTATGCGCCGGAGGATGAATTTCCCCTGCTGTACGCCAATATCTACAACAACTATGCCGGGGAAGACGATCGGCTGGAAGGGACCCTTTGTGTCTATCGGCTGACCAAGCATCTGGAGGACGGCAAGCCGGTGTTCCAGACCCATTTGCAGCAGATCATCCGACTGGGCTTTGTGGAGAATCCTCTGTGGTGCTCCGGCGGTGACGTGGAGGATGTACGCCCCTACGGCAACTTTGTGGTGGATCGGCAAAAGGGACTGCTCCACGCCTTTACCATGCGGGACGGCGACCACAAGACCCGGTATTTCACCTTTATATTGCCGTCTCCGGTGGCTGGTGAAGTGTCGCCCAAGTGGGGTGTACCGGTGGTCACGCTGGGCAAAGAGGACGTAAAGCGCTGGTTCGATGTGGACTACCACAACTTTCTCCAGGGCGCCTGCTGCCACCACGGCCTGATCTACTCTTCGGAAGGCTTCAACCGAGACATCCATCCGGCCCTGCGTGTGATCGATCCGGAAGCCGGAGAACAGCTGAGCCACTGTGACCTGACCGAGCTGGGTTATGACACCGAAGCCGAATGGATCGATTTCCGCCGTGGCACCTGCTACTACAGCGATGCCGCCGGAAACCTATATACCGTAAACTTTGACGAGTGATCGTGTAAACAAAAAAAGCCGTATAGAACTGCTCTGTACGGCTTTTGGTATTTAGCATGATTTGTCGATCGCTGCATCCAGGGTGGCACACAGGGTTTCCACGGCGATCTGCACACCCTGGTCGATCCTGGCTTGTGGCATGGACGCTCTGCCTTCCGGTGCTTGTTCTGCCGCCTGGGGCACGTGCATGAATCCGGCCGGAACGGTTTTATCCAAAACAGTGGTCTGGGACATCAGGCTGTAGAACAGGTCGTTGCACACGTAGGTACCGGCGGTAAAGGACAGACTTGCCGGGATCGCTGCAGCCCGCAGGTTTTCCACGATCGTTTCCACCGGCAGACCCGTGCGATAGGCCGCAGGACCTGTCGGGTCACAGGGCGTCAAGGTGGGATAGCGGACACCGGCGTTGTCGGCAGAGGCGGCGAACCGGGCATTGACGGCAAAGACCTCCGGCGTGATCTGTCCTCTGCCGGCCGCCATCCCCAGACACAGGATCCCATCGGGCATAGTCTCCCGGATCTTTTCTGCCAGCACGACACCGCATTTGTCGAACACCACCGGAATGGTCGCCTTATGGATGGTGATGCCGTGAACGGTGTCGGGCAGTGCGGAGAGTGCGTTCAGAGACGAATTTGTGCTGTCGCCGCCAAAGGGTTCAAAGGCGGTCACAAGAATTTGCATCGTAGATACCTCATTTTATCAAGCATGGTGATCCACCTTCCCGTGAACCGTGGAGAGTGGATAAAGGAGTTTCATGGAACCAAAAAAGTTTGTTATCAAAGAAAAGCGGCTGGATCGGGACACCTGGCACGGCATCCGGCAAAAGCGATACACCGAAGCACAGCTGACCTTCCCCGGTTTTTCCGGCACGGCGGCACTATTGCAGATCGACGTAGGGGATCCGGGCCACTGGGAGATCCACGGCTGTCAGGTACCGGTGACCCACACGGGCATGGTCTGGGTGGAGCTGATCCCGGAGCACGAGCACATCGCCATCACTGCCATGCTGCATCCGTTGGCCGGTGTGCCGGAGGACCAATGGGGCTATGAGGTGGTGGAGTGGTATGTGGATCTAATCGAAGGCACCTACAAGGCACCGGACGGAGTGACGGTCTTCCGGGATCTGTTTCTCGATCTGATCTTCTCCGATGGCTATGCACCGGTGGGACTGCCGCCCTATTCCTTGATCGACGACCGGGACGAACTGGATGCTGCCTTGGCACAGGGTGTCGTGACACCGGAACAGTACGAAATGGTGCTGTCAGCAGCAGAGGCAGCCACAAAGAAGTATGTCCAAAACACACCGGCTCTGCGGCAGATCTGCTTTGCGGCGCTGGGGCAGCTGTTGGAGAAGGCAAAAAAATAGAACGAGAGCCCCCTTTTGTGCGCCATACAGTAGGCACATGGCAATTTCCATTTCTATAGTATACACCATTCCCGGGAAATTTACAACCATATTCTACAAAAAACCACACCGATTCTCTTGACCTATGCCCCATTTTGTGGTATCATAGAACCATACCAATCCATACACATATACATAAGGAGAACACCATGCGAACGATCTTTGTACGTGACTACGGTGTCACGCCCGATACCGACTGTACCCTGGCACTATGTTCCCTGTTCCGGCAGTTCCCGACAGATACCACTTTTATCTTCGAGGATGCCGACTACTACTTCACGCCCCACGAGGAAATGCACGCCGACTATCGCCTGTCCAACTCCGAGGTGATGCCATACCGGGTGCTGGGGCTCTGGCTCAAGGACATGGAAAACTGTACCCTCTCCGGCTTTGGGGCAAGGCTCTGGTTTGCCGGACAGATGCAGGCCGTCACCCTGGACCACTGCCACCACATCACCATGGAAAACTTCACCATCGACTGGAAAAAGCCCCTGGTGGCTGAAGGCGTCGTGGTAGGCTTCACCGATACCACCGTGGATCTGTATATCGACCCGGCGGCCTTCCCACACCGGTTCGTGAACGACTGGCTGGAATTTGACACCGGTGCCGATGAATGGTACCCACTGTGGCGCTACAGCTCCATCCAGTTTGACGGCAACAACAACTGCGTGACCCGTGCCACCGGGGACGACTTCTCTCCCAAAACCATCGAGGACCTGGGCGGCAATGTGTACCGCATCACGCCCCATCGGATGGTCACCACCAATCTGGGCAACGTCTTCGTCCTGCGGCACAACGAACGTGTCCATGCCGGGATCTTCACGGAAAAGTGCGAGGACATCACCATCTCCGACGTGACCGTACACTCCTGCGGTGGGCTGGGCTGTCTGGCGCAGTTCAGCCACGACCTGACCTATCGCCGGGTACACTTCATGCCCAACACCGCCGCCGGTCGCAGGGTTTCCGGTGGCCGGGACGATGGGATGCACATCACCTGCAACAGCGGTACCATCACCATCACGGAATGCACCTTCCTGGGACTTATGGACGACCCCATCAATGTACACAGCTGTTGCGTGACTTCGAACGAAGTGGTGGACGATCGCACCCTTCGCTGTACCTTCCGGCACGGTCAGGCAAGAGGCTTCCACTATTGGGCTGAACCCGGCGACAGGATCACCTTCATTGACCGAAGCACCATGCACACCTTTGCCACAGCTACCGTCACGGACTACACCTTAGAGGATCTGGATCACTTCACCCTGACCTTTGCTGCACCTTTGCCCAAGGATGTCCTTGCGCTTGCCAGCCAGAACGAAGCACTGGCGCTGGACAACTACAGCCACACAGCAGCGTTCACCTGCACGAAAAACCGCTTTGGCAGCTGTCGGGCCCGTGGGATCTTAGTCTCCACGCCTCAGCCGGTGCGGATCGCCGAGAACTATTTTGCTTCCTCCGGCTGTGCCATTCTGGTGGCAGGAGATGCCAACGGCTGGTTTGAATCCGGGGAATGTCACGATGTGGAGATCACGGACAATGTGTTCACGGACGTATGTCTTTCGTCCATGTACCAGTTCTGCGACGGCATGATCAGTGTCTGTCCCGTGGTTCCCCAGCCGGACAACAACAAGCCCTTCCACAAGCACATCCGCATCACCGGCAACACCTTTGATACGCCGGACACGCCTGTGCTGTATGCCTACGCCACCACGGATCTGACCTTCACGGACAACCGGATCTTCCACAGTCCCTGTGCGAAGAAGTGGCACCCCGGCACCTGGCGCATCAAGCTGGATCATGTGACCGATGCTACCGTAGAAGACAACGAATGGATCGGCGATTTTTCGGGACTGACCGAAACCATGCATATGGAAAACTGCAAGGATATCGTAACGGATATGTAAGGACAGAATCGTAGGGAACGGTCTTGACTGTTCCACAACGATTCTGCAATAAAAAATGGGTGTAGTAGGAATCGTCCTACCGCACCCATTTCTTATTTTATTCCGTTATTCAGCTTCGGCTGCCAGGCTTTCAGCTTCGGCTGCCAGGCTTTCAGACTCGGCTGCCAGGCTCTCAGACTCGGCTGCCAGGCTTTCGGCAATTTCAGCACGCTTGGCGTCCAGATTTGCCTTGTAGGTCTGGTAGGCTTCCTTGCCGATGGGGATCAGAATGTCCCCGGTCAGGCCGTTCCATTCCACCTCGATCTGGAAATAGCCAGCTTCCGTAGTGGTGGTCACGGTGTACTTCTCCGTCAGCTCGCTCATGAGAGAATCCGCATAGATGACCTGTACTTCCAGGTCGTCCATGGTGAACTGATAGAAGGGATCGTCTTCCCCTTCGCCAATATACTGGGGCATGATGGCGACGGCTGCTCCGCCAAATTCGCTCTTCTTCTGGCCACCGCAGGACACCATGGACATAGCGGTCAGGGTCACAAACAGTGCTGCCAGTGCCACGCAAAGGATCTTTCTCGTCATGGCATCAGACCCCACTGTAGGCAGCAAAACCGCCGTCTACCGGTACCACGATGCCGTTGACAAAAGCAGAGAACTTGTCGTCTGCCAGCCACAGCAGGGTGCCGTCCAGGTCTGCCGGAACACCAAAGCGGTTCATGGGCGTATGACCAAGGATCTTTTCGCTGCGAGGAGACAGAGATCCGTCGGGATTCAGCAGCAGGTTCCGGTTCTGTTCGGTCAGGAAGAAGCCGGGAGCAATGGCGTTGACACGAATGCCCACAGGTGCAAAGTGTACGGCCAGCCACTGGGTGAAGTTGGACACAGCTGCCTTGGCGCCGCTGTACGCCGGGATCCGGGTCAGAGGACGGAAGCTGTTCATGGAAGACACGTTGATGATGGTGCCGCCGGTCTTTGCCATATCTCTGGCGAATACCTGGGTGGGCAGCAGGGTGCCTAAGAAGTTCAGGTTGAACACGAAGCTGATGCCGTCGGGATCCAGATCAAAGAAGGTCTTGACACCTTCGATGGTGCCGTTTGCATCCAGCTCTGCCACCTCTTCGGGGGTCAGGTTGTCACGGGTGGTGTTGCCCTTGGCATTGTTGCCACCGGCCCCGTTCAGCAGGATGTCCACCGGTCCCAGCTTTTCCACGATGGTGTTCTTGGCCGCTTCGATGGATGCCTTGTCCAGCACGTTCATGCCCACTGCGATGGCACAGCCGCCGTCTGCGTTGATGGCATCGGCTACGACCTTGGCAGCGTCTTCCCGCAGGTCGCACACCGCTACCTTGGCACCGGCCGCCGCTAAAGTCTTGGAAAATCCGGAGCACAGCACACCGCCGCCGCCGGTTACGACAGCGACCTTGCCGTGCAGGTCAAATGTAAGATTCATGGTATTTTCTCCTTGGTATCATTTTGTTTAGGCGACACCGCACAGTTCTGATGGTACAGATGGAAGCAAATATGCCATCCACGTGCCTTGTGCAGTGGTGCCTTTACCGCAATGCTGCGTACAGCCGTTCATGCAGCTTCAGCATGGTCTCCCCTTCCGGAATGGTACGGCAGGTGACCGGCGCACCGAAGACTTCTTCTAAGATCGCCAGCACCGCTTCCTTCCCCAGTAGCTCCTCGGCCTTCCACAGCATCCGCAGGTCACACATGGCTTCCCCCATGAGCATTTCCCGGATGGACGGAACAGGCTTGCCGTTCAGACCGGGGTACACCAGATAGGGTGAACCGGGCATTTGCTTGTAGCCGCAGGGGTCACTGAGCGGATCGAACAGACCCACGGACATTCTATCGTAGTAGAAGTTGTAGCCCCAATGGAGGAAGCCCACGGCGCCATAGCGGTACAGGATCGCACCCAGCACCCGTGTCCGGGCATGGGTATGGGGCAGCATCCGATTGGTGCAGCGGCTGGAGCCACCGGTGTAGTACAGCCACAGATCGATGGGATCGTCTGCCGGTTCCTCCATACGGTCACAGCCACAGGTCTCGGCAAAGGCGTCGGCTAAGGTCACCTCGGCCACGGGGGTCTGCACGGTACCATTGGCGGCGTATTCGGCATGGAACACAGCGTCGGCAATGGGGCAATCTCCAATGAAGGGCTCGATGAGTGCTCTGCCCCGGCGATAGTTTTCCAGCTGCTCTGCCGAAGGTTCGTCGGACACGTGGAACACCCAGCGGTCCCGGATGCCCAGCTTGTCAGAAAAGGCCATGAGCGCTGTCAGGTACGCCGTCAGGAACCCACGGTATTCGTCTCCACCGGCATCGGTATCCCAGCCAAAGAGCCGTGCACCGGTCACGTCATAGATGTTCGGCGCATGGGCAGCTCCCCACTGGGAAAACAAATGGGCGTGCTCCAGATACCGGACACCGCAGTCCAGTGCCAGCCGGATATACCGTTCCAGCCGGGCAAAGTCAAAGGCATAGCCGGTGTCTGTTACGGTGACGTCCACCAGCTGCACGTTCATGCGTTCGTGATCGATGGGCGTATCCAGCGGCGGCGTGAACGCAGGGATCAGCAGGGTGGTCATGCCGTTTTTCGTGGCCTGTGTCAGCCAGGACGGCAGGATCTCCCAGAATCGCTCCGACCACACGGGAATGTCGTAGGTATCGCTGAGGCAGTCACAGTGGAACCAGTTGGTGTAGTACACGGTGTTCTCCGCCAGCTTGTGTGGCAGCACGTGGAGGGTATAGGACAAAGTCGCCATTTCTTCCACCGCAGCACCTTCCAGGTACAGCACCTGCACGGTGACGATATGGTCTCCGGCCGGCAGTGGTTCCCCATGCGGATTGCAGGTGATCCAGATCCCGGCGGTATTGACGCTGGAGAGATTGACGGTGGCCTTGGTGTCCTTTTCCCGCCAGATCTGTCCGGCTCGTTCTACCACCGGCGCAGAAGGACGGGCATACAGGGGATCGGGGTACAGTCCCGGTTCTCTTTTGGCAAAGCCGACTGTGTCCGTGTCAAAGACCATGGGATGGTTCACCGGCACGTAGCCGATGTGGAACACCTCCGTGGGCATATCCGACGTGACCTGTACACTGACGGCTGTGCCACGGATATTGTCGCAGCGCAGTGCAACCTGGAAATGATGGGGTTCATCGGCAAAGGCATACCCTTCTTCGACCACCGGCATATCCACCGTTTCCGGGAACAGCTTGGTCTGGGAAGAGGTCACTTTTGCCAGCGTCAGTTTGGGCATAACTGTATCCTTTCCTTGGGGAATATCTCCCGATTTCTGCTTTTGGGCAGCTTAGTCCTCTACCGGGTATGCGATGGTGGTCATCAGTGCCATTTCGGCAGCGCTGGTGTCCAGACGAGAGTACTGGCAAACGATGGGCGTATTGGATTCTACCAGCACAGCGTAAGGCGTGTCTCTGGGAATGGGCTGACCGTCGGCGTTGCGCAGCTTGTCCATGCGGATGTGGTGGGTACGCATAGCAGCGCAGAAGGAGGAGAAATCGGTGCGTGCTTCTCTGTCCTCGAAGAACAGGGTCAGCTTGATCTCGGCGTCCACGTCAGAGGTGTTGATCACGCAGATGGCTTCGTGGCTCAGGCCGTCGTTCTTGGAAACAGAATTCAAAAAGGTGTCGGGGATCAGCCAAACTTTCTTACCGTATGCTTTCATGATGTTTTTTCCTTTCGGTTTACAAAAAATTTATACGTGTCGCCGGGACCTATGCAGGCACCTTGGACACAATGATACTATTCTATAGTAACACCAAAGCAGGGGTTTTGTCAAGTGGTTTTTGCTACTATTTTGTGAAAAAGAAGGAAATTTCGTACCAAAGCATTGCAAAAGCAAATCATTTGTGGTATACTATGGTCAAGCGATGATCGAATTTCACACAACGAAGGAGAATCCCCATGAACGCAAAACGCAAAAAGATCCTGGCTCACCTGCTGGCTGCCATTATACTGGCTTCCGCTACCGCTTGTGGCGAGACCGCAACCGAGACCACCGACACCACCAATACCACCGACTCAACGCCCACCGGTGAAACCGCAGAGACTGAAACCGAAGATCCTCGACTGTCCATTGCCGACGAGCTGCCGGACACCCAGTTTGGTGGCAAGGACTTCACGGTCCTGTGCACCGACTGGAACAGCCATCTCATGTATGTGGAAGAAATGACCGGGGACGTGGTATACGACGCCATCTACAACCGGAACTTCAATGTATCCGAACGGTTTGATGTGAATCTGATTTACGACTCCTTGTCGGATTATATGACCGCATCCTCTACGCTGCAGAACAGTGTTATGTCCGGGGATGACAACTACCAGGTCGCCGCATACCATATCATCCAGATGGGTGCCGATATGCAGAGCGGTGTGTTCCTGAACCTGAACGATGTGCCGCACATCAACTTCGACAAGCCTTGGTGGAACGACACCACTGTGCATGAGCTGACCTACAAGGACGTGACCTTCTTTGGCGTCGGCTATCTGGATCTGTCCAGCGTAAGCACTGCATATGCCATTTTCTACAACAAGGACATGGCAGAAAAGTATGCCTTAGAGGACATCTACCCCATCGTTGCGGAAGGCAAGTGGACCAAGGACAAGATGAAGGAAATGGCCTCCGTCATCTACACCGACGTAAACGGTGACGGCGTAAAGGACATCGAGGATATGTACGGCATGGGCTTTGACCTGATGGGTGGCTGTGACCAGTTCCTGTGGTTCTTCGGCAAGCAGATCTGCACCCGACAGGACGACGGCTCCATTGCAGACACCTACTATGACGAAAAGTTGGTGGACTTCATGAACTGGATGTACGACTACTCCTACAACACCCAGTCTGTGTACACCGAGGCTGCCTGGAACATCACCAGTCCGCTGTTTGGCAATGG